>CAZNBI010000217.1:0-1970 GCA_964571065.1 uncultured Rhodobacterales bacterium
TTTTAAATGAGTCAAAAAACAAATCCAAAAAGAATTTTAGATAATGAAGCAATTTCTGTTGGTAGAAATATAAGAGTAAGTCCCCAAAAACTTAATCTTGTAGCCCAATCAATAAGAGGAATAGAAGCTTCGAAAGCTATTGCTTATTTAACATTTTCTAAAAAAAGAATATCCAATGATGTAAAAAAAGTTCTTCAGTCAGCTATTGCTAATGCAGAAAATAATCATGGATTAGATGTTGATAAGCTTTTTGTAAAAGAAGCTTTTGTAGGTAAAGGTTTAGTAATGAAAAGACTAAGAGCTAGGGCACGAGGAAGAGCCGCAAGAATTTTAAAGCCTTTTTCTCATCTAAGTATAATTGTTCACGAAAAAGAGGAAGACAATAATGGGTCAGAAAGTTAAACCTATAGGTTTAAGGTTAGGAATAAATAGAACCTGGGATAGTAGGTGGTTTGCTGACAAAAACTACTCGGACCTACTTCATAAAGATCTTAAGGTTAGAAAATATTTGATGGAGAAACTCAAAGCTGCTGCTGTAAGTAAAGTAGTTATTGAGCGTCCTGCAGGAAGAGCTAGAGTTTCAATTTATTCAGGTAGGCCTGGACTTATTATTGGTAAAAAAGGTCAAGATATAGAAAAACTTAAAGGTGAGTTGAGTAAAACTCTTGGTATGGAAGTAAGCTTAAATATTATGGAAATTAGAAAACCTGAAATTGATGCAAAATTAGTTGCAGAAAACATAGCGCAACAACTCGAACGAAGAGTTGCTTTTAGAAGAGCGATGAAAAGATCTGTTCAATCTGCCATGAGACTTGGGGCTGCAGGTGTTAGGATTAATTGTGCTGGAAGGCTTGGTGGAGCAGAAATAGCAAGAACTGAATGGTATAGGGAAGGAAGGGTTCCACTACATACTTTGAGGGCTGATGTTGATTATGGTGAAGCGGAAGCAAATACAACCTATGGAATATGTGGAATCAAAGTATGGATTTTTAAAGGTGAAATAATGGAACACGATCCTTTGGCTCAAGAAAAAAGATTAAATGAAGTACCAGGGCAAGTTAGAAATTAAAAAGGTTAATTATGTTATCTCCAAAAAGAACAAAATTTAGAAAAGCTCATAAAGGTAGAATTCATGGTTTAGCTAAAGGTGGTTCTCAACTAAACTTTGGTGCATTTGGCCTTAAAGCTACAAGGCCAGCAAGAATAACAGCTAGACAAATAGAAGCAGCAAGAAGAGCGATTACTAGACATTTAAGAAGAGCAGGTAGGGTTTGGATTAGAATTTTTCCTGATACACCTGTTTCATCTAAACCTGCAGAAGTTAGGATGGGGAAAGGTAAGGGTTCACCTGAATTTTGGGTGGCAAAAGTTAAACCTGGTAGAATTATGTTTGAAATTGACGGTGTGCCTAAAAGTTCTGCTGAAGAGGCTCTTAATCTTGCCTCAGCAAAGCTTCCACTCGACACA
Organism: uncultured Rhodobacterales bacterium; assembly: GCA_964571065.1. GTDB lineage: Bacteria > Pseudomonadota > Alphaproteobacteria > Puniceispirillales. Next base: position 1,468 of record CAZNBI010000217.1, read on the forward strand.
AAAATTGTAGGAAGATTAGGGGAGTATTAAACATGCCTAGTATTAAAATTTCAGATTTAAGGCAAAAAAAAGACGATGAACTGAAAAAGCAACTTGATGATCTTAATAAAGAAAAATTTAACCTTAGATTTCAAGCATCTAATGGTCAACTCTCCAATACAGGCAGGGTAAAAGAAGTTAGAAGAGGTATCGCCAAGATTAAAACACTATTAAATAAAGTTAATGAAAAGGAATAAATATGCCTAGAAGAGTACTTCAAGGGGAAGTTGTTAGTGACAAATCAGATAAGACAGTAGTTGTAAAGGTCGAAAGAACTTATAAACATCCTCTTTATAAAAAATATATAAAAAAAGATAAAAAATACTCAGCTCATGATGAGAATAATAAGTTTAAGATCGGTGATTTTGTTCAAATACGCGAATGTGCACCAAAATCAAAGACAAAGACTTTTGAAGTGGTTTACTCAGATTAAGTTTTAATTAAGACTTTTATAGTTTGGAGAA
>CAZNBI010000218.1:0-1964 GCA_964571065.1 uncultured Rhodobacterales bacterium
GCTATAACAAGAAATTCTTGCCATCCAAAATCAAACATTTAAAAAACCTTAAAATTAGGATTTATTTTTATCAGTATTATCAGTAACTTCTTCTTCTATATTTTTTTTATCGTTACCTTCGTCCTTCATCCCTTTTCTAAAATTACTTAACCCTTTTCCAAAGTCACCCATTAGTCCAGATATTTTGCCAGGACGAGCAAACAACAAAACCACAATTAGCCCAACAACAAGCCATTGCCATATTCCAAAAATTCCACCACTCATTTTTCAACCTTTCTTAAGAAAAATTTATAAATTCTATTTTAACAAAAAAATTTACTAAAGATTATATCTATACAGGAAATATATAGCTCTGTACACTGTCAACCTCAATACCAATTTTAGTTTGTGGCTTTAAATAACTTAATCCAGGAACTCTAGCGTGAAGATGAACTTTTGAATTTCCTTTTTCAACTTGAAGATGCACTAGACTGAATCTTCCAAGCAATTTAGTTTCAAGAACTTTGGCTTTAGGTAAAGTATGATCAACTTTATCAATTAATTTAATTCCTTCATGCCTTATAATTATATTTACCGGTGTTTCCTCTTCGAAATTTTTTGCCTCAAAACTACCTAAGATTGTTTTAATTTTACCGTTTTTGATTTTGCCTGGAATAAGATTAACTTCTCCAAAAAATTCAGCAACAAACTTTGATTTAGGTCTATTATATAAATCTCCTGGCCTACCAATCTGCATTAATTCTCCTTCATTTATAACAACTATCCTATCAGACATAAACATAGCTTCTTCTGCTTCGTGGGTAACTATTATAGCTGTAGTACCTGAAATTTTTAAAAGATGGAGAACTTCATCCCTTACTTTCTCTCTTAATCTAATATCTAATCTCACAAATGGCTCATCAAGCAATAGTATTCTTGGTGACGGTGCAATCGCCCTAGCTAAAGCAACCCTTTGTTGCTGACCACCCGAAATTTGATGTGGATAAGATCCTCTAAGATTTTTGATGCCAAGCAACTCCATCACTTCAAATGCCCTATTTCTTTGATCTCTTTTTAAACCAAATAAAATATTGTCAAGAACGTTTAAGTGCGGAAATAATGCATAATCTTGAAATACAAAACCTATTTTTCTTCTTTCAGGCGGTATGAAAGTTTCTTTACTTGAAACTAATTTATCATCAATCGATATTTTCCCAGAAATTATTCGCTCTAACCCTGCAATTGATCGCAAGATTGTAGTTTTTCCACTTCCTGATGGACCTAGCAATGAAATTATTTCACCTTTTGAAACATCAAAAGTAATATTCTTCAAACATGGGTTTTCACTATATGATTGATAAACTTCATTTATTGATAATTCAGGATAATTATTTGAAAAATTAAAATTATTATTATTCATAGGTAATTAAAATTTATTTTTCTTCAAAGTTAAGCTTTTCAATTAAATGACTTTCTTCAGTATCGTTCTCATTTTGTTGGCTTATATCATCAGATATTAAAAGTTTAGAGCCAATAAGACCTGCTGATTTGAGTTCGGAAAGTCCTGGTAAGGATGATAAGTCTTTCAAACCAAAAACATCTAAAAATTTTTCAGTAGTTCCCCATGTTAAAGGCCTTCCTGGCGACTTTCTCCTACCCTTCGGTTTTATCCATTCTAATTCTAAAAGGTTATCTAAAGTACCTTTTGAAATACTAACACCTCTAATATTTTCAATTTCTGCCCTTGTTACAGGCTGATGGTAAGCAATAATTGAGAGTGTTTCAAGTGCTGGCCTTGAAAGAGATTTTCTTACAACTCTCTCTATTATAAGGTTCTCAGATACAACTGGTGAAGTTCTAAAAGCCCATGAATTATTTATTTGTTCTAAGTGGATACCTCTTTCAGAGTATTCTTCTTTTAATTCATTTAAAAGATCAATCAAACTAATAGAAGCAGGAACTTTTTTTTCTAAAAGCTCTGTTTT
>CAZNBI010000219.1:0-1960 GCA_964571065.1 uncultured Rhodobacterales bacterium
ACTATTGAACACGTTTCCCTTTTGATTAAAGTTTGGAGTGACCGTTTTACTAAATTAATGCAAAACCCAAACATAAATTATGTTATCCCTTTTGAAAACAAAGGAAAAGAAATTGGCGTAACATTAGAGCATCCTCATGGACAAATATATTCTATGAAAATCATTCCAGAAATTATTAAAACTCAAGCAAAGAACCAAAAAATAAAAAATACAGTTTCCAATTTAATAAACTCATTAGATAACAAACTAGAAATAGAAAAAGATGAAAATGCTATTTCATTTGTTCCACCTTTCGCTAGATATCCTTATGAAATATGGATTGCTCCATTTAAAAGAGTTGATTGTGCTAATCAACTCGCTGACAAGGAAATTATTTCGATTGCTAAATTATTAATATCTTCAGTTAAAAGATTAGACCATCTTTTTGGAAAACCTATGCCTTATACAATGGCAGTTCACTTTCCACCAAGAGGTTACGAAAATAACTTTCATCATTATATTTCTTTTCAACCAATGAGAAGAGATACTGATAAACTTAAATTTTTAGCAGGAATAGAACAAATTACAGGATTAATGTTATCTGATATTTTACCAGAAGATGCAGCATTGCAATTGAAGAGTTTAGAAATTGATTAATTCATCAAAAGAATTATTTGAAAAGAATTTTAGTCAATCACCTATTGCTACGGCTTTTGCTCCAGGAAGAGTTAATTTAATTGGAGACCATACAGACTATAACTTTGGTCTGGTTATGCCAACACCATTATCTTTAGGGATTGAAGTTAGTATTATACCGTCTAATACTTTGTTAATTGAGGGTAAAACTGAACTTTTTAAAGAGAGTGTGAGACCAATAAGTGCGCCTGTAGATGGATCATGGTTGGACTTTGTAACTGGTGCAATAAACGTATTCTATGAAGAGTTTCCTAATTCTTCAAAAATTTTAAAAAATGGTATAAAGTTAGCAATTTCTTCTAATCTTCCTGCGAATTCAGGTGTCTCTTCATCTGCAGCTTTAGAAATTTCACTTTTACGCGCGATTAACAAAATAGAAAATCAGGTTCTTGATAATTATAAACTTGCAAAATTAGCTCAAAAAATTGAGCATAATTTTATTGGTACTATGTGTGGTCTTATGGATCAAATGGTAATATCCTCAGGTGTAAATGAAAAAGCTATGTTTTTTGATACGAAAAATGGAAATATAGAAAATGTATCTCTTTTTAAAAATTTTAAATTTTTAATAATACATTCTGGTAGTACCCGTACACTTTCAAAAAGTCTTTACAATTTGAGATGCCAAGAATGCCAGGATGCCTCAAAAAAGTTAAATATCCAAAATTTAAGTGAAGCGAACAGGGATATGGTTGATAGTTTAGAAGGTATTTACTTCAAAAGGGCCAGCCATGTAATTTCAGAAAATAAACGTGTTGAAAATTGCTTGAATGCACTAAAAAATAATGATCCTGAAACATTTGGTGAAAAAATGTATGAGAGCCATTATAGTTTATCACAAAATTATGAAGTTTCTTCCGAATTACTAGATAATATAATTGAAAAGTCACAATCACTTAATATACTTGGAGGACGTTTAACAGGTGCAGGTTTTGGTGGTTGCTGTATTTTTTTAATTAATCAAAATGATACAAAGAAAATATTTGATACTCTGAGTTCATATTTTTCAGATATTAAATTTGTAGATGTAATTTAGTTCCAATGATAGTCTTTCCAAAATGAGTTTAAAATCTAAAGATTCTACAGTACCAAATATTTTTCTTAACATAGGCCACTTACTTGATCATTTCATGATGCTCATTTTCGCTAAAGCTGCTTATGATAGTGGAAGGCATTTTGGGCTTCAGTTTGATGAAATGATTATTTATGGAACACTCGGTATGATTTTGTTTGGACTGACTGCTCCTTTAGCAGGATTTTTATCTGATAAATATGGAAGAATGCC
>CAZNBI010000220.1:0-1952 GCA_964571065.1 uncultured Rhodobacterales bacterium
CAAGAAACTGATGAGCCTATTAATTTAAAAAGATTAGAGGCCAGACCAATTGCTTCTCTCTCATTGGACGCACAAGAAAAACATGAGAGAATGGAAAAAATTCATAGAGACGAATAATTATTTGACATATAGAACAAAACATGAATATTGTACATAATTGTAGAACAAAACATGTACAAAATTTATTGTTAATAAATTATTAATATGTTTATTGCACTGTTTAAAAATGTATGCGAAATAGGAGAAAAGTATGGTTGCAGAGGTATATAAGTTGAAAGAAAATTCTGAAGATAAATTAAAAGCACTGGAAATGGCTATAGGCCAAATTGAAAAATCATTTGGTAAAGGTTCAGTAATGAAATTAGGCCAAAATGAATCTGTGGTTGATATTGAAGCTATTTCTTCAGGATCATTAAGTTTAGACATTGCTCTTGGCATCGGTGGTTTTCCAAAAGGAAGAATTGTTGAAATTTATGGTCCAGAATCATCTGGAAAAACCACATTAGCATTACATGTTCTTGCTGAAGCTCAAAAAAATGGTGGCACATGTGCATTTATTGATGCTGAGCATGCATTAGATACTATTTATGCAAAAAAATTAGGTGTTAACGTTGATGAATTAGTTATTTCTCAGCCAGATGCTGGAGAGCAGGCTTTAGAAATTACAGATACTTTAGTTAGGTCTGGTGCTGTAGATGTTTTAGTAGTTGATTCAGTTGCTGCTTTAACCCCTAGAGCTGAGCTTGAAGGAGAAATGGGCGATCATCATGTTGGTTTGCATGCAAGGTTAATGAGCCAAGCTTTAAGAAAGCTAACAAGTTCAATTTCAAAATCTAATTGCTTAGTAATATTTATTAATCAGATACGATTAAAAATTGGAGTTATGTTTGGTAATCCAGAAACTACAACTGGTGGGAACGCGTTAAAGTTTTATTCTTCAGTTAGAATAGATATAAGAAGAATTGGTGCTATTAAAGAAAGAGACGATATTATTGGAAATCAAACTAGAGTTAAGGTCGTTAAAAATAAGGTTTCAGCTCCATTCAGAACAGTAGAATTTGATATTATGTATGGTGAGGGAATTTCTAAAACTGGTGAACTTGTTGACTTGGGAGTTGAATCTGAAATAATTGAAAAATCAGGCTCATGGTATTCATATAAAACTGAAAGAATTGGCCAAGGCAGAGAAAATGCCAAGACTTTTTTAAAAGAGAATTCAGATATAGCTGAAGAAATAGAAACACTGATAAGGCAGAATTCTGGAATAGTTAATGAAAAAATGCTTGAAGAAAAAATAGATAACAAAGAAGAATGAACTATTTTGATACAAACTTAAAATTGATAAATAATTGAAAATTGTTATAAATACCTAAATTTAATTTTTCCTAGGTAATAATTATGACAAGTGTTTCAGATATTAGAAAAACTTTCATTAGTTATTTCAACAAAAATGATCATGAAATTGTACGATCTAGTAGTTTAGTACCTGACAACGATCCATCCCTTATGTTTGTTAACTCAGGTATGGTTCAATTTAAGAATATATTTACTGGCCAAGAGAATAGTGAGTATAAAAGGGCAGTGACAAGTCAAAAATGTGTTAGGGCTGGCGGTAAGCATAATGACTTAGAAAATGTTGGTCATACAGCAAGGCACCATACTTTTTTCGAAATGCTAGGTAATTTTTCGTTTGGTGATTACTTTAAGGAAAAAGCAATTTATTTTGCTTGGGATCTATTAACTAAAGAATTTGGTTTTTCAAAAGATAAATTATTAGTTACTTATTATCATGATGATATAGAAGCCAAAAAAATATGGAAAAGTGTTTCTGGTTTAGATGATAAAAAAATCATTGCTATAAATACGAATGATAATTTTTGGTCAATGGGTGATACAGGTCCATGCGGTCCATGCTCTGAAATTTTTTATGATCACGGTGAGAGCATTTTTGG
>CAZNBI010000221.1:0-1943 GCA_964571065.1 uncultured Rhodobacterales bacterium
ATTACAGCCGTTTCAGAAAATATATCCTCTATAATTAATTCTTGTGACTTCTTAATACCAGATAGTTCACCCCAATTTTTAAACCCCTTTAGAATAGCATTTTTAAAACCATTTTCATGAGTTCCACCTAATGGTGTGCTTATTGTGTTACAATGACTTTTAAAAAAACCATCTTCACCCGGTCCTAGCCAATTCATTACCCAATCTATTCTATTACTATTGAACGGAATAGAGCCAAAAAAATTTTCTGAAGAAAGAAAAGACTTTCCAGAGGTGGAGTTGTAAAGAAAGTCTACAATTCCATTAGGGAATTTAAAAATTAATTTTTCTTCAATGTTATAATCTTTTACTAAGTTCTTATCGCACTTCCAGATTATTTCAATTCCTTTTGTGAGGTAAGCCTTAATTTTGGCCATATTAATTATTGTATTAGGATTAAAAGAGCAGTTATCAAATATGTGATTATCTGGAGTAAATTGGATGCTAGTGCCAGATTTTTTTGAAACTTTTGAAATTTCTAAAAGTTTGTTTGTTGCTAGTCCCCTAATATATTTCTGTTGATAAACTCTATTATTTCTGGATATTTCTACTATTAGCTCACTTGAAAGTGCATTAACTACAGATACGCCAACTCCATGAAGTCCACCTGAGGTAGTATAATTTTTATCATTAAATTTTCCTCCTGAATGCAGAGTTGTTAAAATTACTTCAAGTGCTGATTTATTTGGATATTTTGGATGATTATCAATTGGTATCCCCCTACCATTATCACTTATTTTGATAGTATTTAATGATAAAAGTTCTATTTCAATTAAGTTTGCATGTCCCTCAATAGCCTCATCAATACAATTGTCTAAAACTTCAATTATTAAATGGTGATAGGCTTTTTCGTCTGTACCACCAATATACATCCCAGGTCTTTTTCTAACTGGCTCAAGACCTTCTAGAACTATAATGTCATCAGAATTGTAACTTTCTTTTTTTAGTTTCCTTGTTTGGTTTTGGGTAAAAAGATCTGTCATTCAAAAAGAAAAATTTAGCAAATATAGTATAATTTTAAATTTCTTAGTGTATATATTGTTTTAGGTTAAAAAAAAAGACTGTTACCAGTCTTTTTTTGTTTAATTGAAATATTATTAAGATGAATAATACATTTGATATTCAATTGGATGTGGAGAATGTTCAAAATTAATCACTTCTTCCATTTTTAATTCTACATATGCATTAATCTGATCTTTAGAAAACACACCTCCTTGTGTAAGGAAGTCATTATCAGTTTGAAGAGATTCTAGAGCCTCTCTTAGAGACCCACAAACTGTTGGCACATTTGCTAATTCATCAACAGGTAAATCATATAAATCTTTATCCATAGACTCACCTGGATGAATTTTATTTTGGATGCCATCAAGTCCTGCCATAAGCATAGAGGCAAAAGCTAAATAAGGATTTGCCATTGCATCAGGAAATCTTATTTCAACTCTTTTTCCACTTGGGCTCTGAGCAAACGGGATACGGCAAGATGCAGACCTGTTTCGAGAAGAATAAGCTAAAAGTACAGGCGCTTCAAAACCTGGAACAAGTCTCTTATAGCTATTTGTGGAGGGGTTTGTAAATGCATTAAGAGCTTTTGCATGTTTAATAATACCACCTATATAAAAAAGAGCAGTTTCAGAAAGGTCAGCATATTCATTTCCAGCAAACAGTGGTTTGCCAGATTTCCAGATTGATTGGTGAACATGCATTCCTGAACCATTATCACCTGCTACTGGCTTAGGCATAAATGTTGAAGTTTTACCATATGAATGAGCCACCATATGAACTGCGTATTTGTAAAGTTGTACATTATCAGCCGTATCTATTAATGTTCCAAATTTTAATCCTAATTCATGTTGAGCAGGTGCAACTTCATGGTGATGTTTTTCCATAGGGACATTCATGTCTGA
>CAZNBI010000222.1:0-1926 GCA_964571065.1 uncultured Rhodobacterales bacterium
AAATATTATCTTGGGCCGGCTTTTTGCCGGCCTTTTTTATTTAAAGATTTTAATTTTTTATAAAAAAATATATACAAATTGAAAACAAAACTAGTTTAATGACAACAAACTTAAAAATAACTGATTTTAGCAAAGAAGTTCTTGAAAATTGTAACACTTGGCCTTTTCAAGAAGCTAAAAAAATTATTAATAGGCTAAAATATCTTCCTGAGGATAAGTTAGTAGTCTTTGAAACAGGATATGGTCCTTCAGGGCTTCCGCATATAGGTACTTTTTGTGAGGTTTTCAGAACCAACCTTGTCAGAAAGGCTTTTACCTTATTAACAGGCAGGCCTTCAAAATTAATTTGCTTTTCTGATGATATGGATGGCTTGCGCAAAGTTCCTTCAAATATTCCTAATCAGGAAAGTATGTCTAATTATATTGGTCACCCACTTACAAAAGTCCCAGACCCCTTTCAGACTCATTCATCATTTGGAGAGCACAATAATTCAAGACTTAAATCATTTTTAGATAGTTTTAATTTTGAATACGAATTTTATAGCGCAACTGATTGCTATAAAAGCGGCTTATTTGACAAAACTTTAATTAAGGTTTTAGAAAACTATGAGAAAATAAAGCAAATAATACTTCCTACACTCGGAGAAGAAAGAAGGAAAACTTATTCACCTTTTTTACCTATTTGTCAGAAAACTGGAAAAGTGCTTGAAGTTTCCATCAATGAAATAAATAAAAAAAATGGGACAATTACATACACTGATCCAGCTGATAATGAGAAAGTTACTATTTCTGTTACTAGTGGAAAATGCAAATTACAGTGGAAATGTGATTGGGCAATGCGATGGGATGCACTTGGAGTTGACTATGAGATGGCTGGTAAGGATTTAATAGATTCTGTTGCTCTATCTAGTAAAATTAATAAACAAATAGGCTCAAGACCCCCTGAGGGCTTCAATTATGAATTATTTTTAGATCAAAACGGTGAAAAAATTTCTAAGTCAAAAGGAAATGGATTAACTATTGAAGAGTGGTTAAGTTATGGCCCCCAAGAATCACTTTCTTATTTTATGTATGGGCATCCAAAAAGAGCAAAAAGACTGTACTTTGATGTAATTCCTAAATCAGTTGATGAATATTTAACTCAAATGAAAAATTTTATTTCTCAATCTGATGAAGAGCAATTAAACAATCCTTCTCTATATGTTCATAATATTCAACCTAGTGAAATGCCAAAAGAAAATACAACTATACCTTTTTCTCTTTTACTAAACTTAGCTTCTGTATGCCATGCAGAAGATCCAGAGATTATTTGGGGCTTTATTGAAAAATACTCACCTGGAGCCAAATTACAGAAAAATAAATTTTTAGAAAATATGGTTAATCTATCAGTTGTATATTTTAATGATATGATCAAACCAAATAAGAAATATCGCCTGCCGGACGATAATGAGACAAAGGCATTAAAAGAATTATCTAACGGTTTAATAAAATTAGATAAATCTTCATCATCGGAGGAAATTCAAAAACTTGTTTTTTCAATAGGCAAAGAAAATAATTTTGAAAATCTTAGAGATTGGTTTAAAAGCCTGTACGAAATATTACTCGGTCAGAGTGAAGGCCCAAGAATGGGTTCATTTATCTCACTTTATGGAATTAAAGAAACTAAAAATTTAATTGATGACGCTCTTTTAGGAAAGCTTAAATAGTTTTCATCCAATCCCAATAAGCTTTATAAGCTAAATCAAAAATTGGCGTATTCTTAAAGTTTTTATTTTCATACTTAACAATCTTTCTTAATTTAACATAATTTCCAGAACAAAAAATTTCATCTGCTTCAAGAAGATCTTCAGGTTTAATTTTACTTTCAATAACTTCAATGCCTAACTTTTCTAGAAGTTTTATAACTCGATTTCTCGTAATGCCAAC
>CAZNBI010000223.1:0-1918 GCA_964571065.1 uncultured Rhodobacterales bacterium
AGAATTTCTATTGGAGCGCAAAGTTTCGATAAAAAATTTTTAGAGTTTTTGGGTCGTGATCATAGTGTTTAAGAGGCAAAAAGAAATATTGAATATGCAAGAGAAGTTTTTAAAAATGTTTCATTTGATTTAATATATGCTATGCCCAACCAAACAGTTTATGAATGGGAAAAATCTCTAAAGACAGCCTTCCAATTTGAACCTGATCATTTGTCTTTATACCAATTAACAATTGAAGAGGGAACGGCTTTTAACCAAATGTTTAGAAAAGGAAAACTCATTCCAATAGACAATGGCTTAGCTTCAGAAATGTATTCCATTACTGAAGACTTAACGCAAAAAAATAAAATACCTGCATATGAGGTATCTAATTACTCTAAAGAGGGCAGAAGTTGTTCACATAATTTAAATTATTGGGAGGGTGGTGAATGGATAGGTATTGGCCCAGGTGCAGTAAGCCGGTTTTTTTATAATAATAAAAGGACACAATTAGATATAAGAAAAGATCCTAATGGATGGATCAATAGTGTGAAAGAAAATGGAAATGGGGTTAAAAATATTGCCTCTGAAACAATTGAAGATTTTTGGAATGAAAAATTATTAATGGGTTTGAGACTTGTAAAGGGTGTAAACATAAAACCCATAAAAAGTATATTAAACATGTCTAAAGTTTATGAACTTATAGAAGCTAATTATTTGGATCTTAACAATAACACCATGAAAACAACCTTCAACGGAAGACTTCGTTTAAATTCCATATTGACAGAAATCATCAAATAAAGTTTTAATCGAAGTAAATTCTACTGATCTTTTTGTTTTCTATTAAATTAACAACTTGTTTTCTTTTATTTAAACCATCTTCTGTTATAAAAACTTCTCCACTTAACCATTTGTGACCTTGAGGTCTAGTTATGTAATTTGACAAATCTTTTTCTATAGATAGTTTTTTTGCAAATAAAGCAAGGTCATACGCCAACATAGAAAAATATGATGGATTTAAGCCCCAATTTTCTCTCCATTCATTTGTGAACTCATCTGACTTGGGTTCTTTACTTGATGAAAAGAAAGTTCCTTGTAATGATAGCTCATTGACTAGTTCTGAAGATTTAAATTTTGAATTTCCTATATAGGTTACCCTCTCAGAATTCAAATCGTAATAAGATAGTAGTGGGGCCAGCTTAAGAATAAATTCATTTGAACCTGTAAATAAAATTCCATCATATCTGGGTTTTGGTAATGTTAATTTGTTTTTATGTTCTTTTTTCCAGCCAGATAATTTTTTTATTTTATCTCTTAATTTAACTCTATCATTTAAAATCGAATCCTCGAAAACAATTATATTTAAACCTATTCCTTTGTTAAATAATATATTTTTAGCTGTGAAAATTAGTGTTTTACTATATTCAGTATTCTCTCCAATAATAGCTAGATTACTTATTCCAGTTTTTACTCCAAAATCAATAATATGTTCTATCTCATCTTCCTGCATTTTTCCTAGTAACCAAACATTTTTGTTTCTTAATTTTCTGTTGTTTGAAAATGATAAAACTGGAATTTTTATATTATCTACAGCATTATAAATTTCTTTTAATTTATCTGAAAAAACTGGTCCTATTATTAGATCTAGATTTTCTTCAATTAATAGTCTGTAAAATTTATTAGGAATATTCATACTATCAAAAAAAAGCACTTCTATTTTATTAAAACCTTCACTAAAAAATGCTGTTTCTATACCCATTCTTATATCATGCCCAATTGATTTATTGACGCCAGACATTGGTATTAAGACCCCAACCTTAAAAACATTTTCAGAAAACGGGTTTATATTTGTAGACTTCTTATCCTTGCTTGTGTTCAAAAATTTACTGTTTTTAGAAGGTTTAGATAACATAGCAAGAGCTGCATTTATTGCTAGCAA
>CAZNBI010000224.1:0-1903 GCA_964571065.1 uncultured Rhodobacterales bacterium
AGGTTTTAATTCTCTTTACGAATATATTGAGGATAAATTGGCAAAAAAAGCCGAAGCTGAAAAAATTGCCAAACAGAATTCTGAGAATTTAAAATTGAAAGAAGTTTTGCAAAAACCCACTACGGTAAAAAAGCAAGGCAGTTGTAGCTGTTGTTAATTTGCAGTGAAATATTAGTAAAGCTTTAAGTAAAGATAATTTTCATTAGTTAAATGGAAATTTTAATTTTAGTAAGCTGTTTATTTATTCTATCTAAAAATGATAGTCATTCCTCGGAGTTAATTGAAATACATTTGCTTGATAATTTAAATGCCTCAAAACTTTTTTTATTCATGTTTCTAAAAATTAGGTAATTTATGGGCTTTACTTTGGTCAATTAGTTTACAAGAAACAGGTTGTACGTAATCCAAAATAGTTTTACCACAGTCAAGTTGTTCTATCTCAAATTCTTCTCCAGTCATAAAAGACTTTCTACCTGACAAAGAGCAAGCGTCTAGCATGTCTTTTCGGTTGGTCCATCGATATATTTCGCTCTGTATCCATTTTTTTTGAGTTTGAAGCAATTGTAATTGTTCATACATATAACCATCAAAATCCATCCCGTTGCCGTGTAACCCATGAACTGCGTCTTTACCACATTCTTTATAAATCACCGGACTTCCAGAAGTATCAAATACCATAGGAGGGTTAGTTATACCGTCATGCTTTATACTTTGCCTTGTACAGGAATTATTTTTTGAACCCCAAATTTTACCATTTAATATATGATTGTCAGTTCTTATGCCACTTCCATGACTTTCTTGGTCTTCTCCAGGTATAAAAACATGTAAAGCATTCGTGTTAATAGGGGGAATTTTTGAGGCAATTGGGATAGGTTTAATTTTTATTTTAGAATTACATTTATCACAAAAACGATCAACGTGAGCAATCATTATATCATATCCTGGAGGATAACCTGTAGCTCGTATGGAAATATCTAGAACTTTAGCAATAATGATTTTCTTCATGGGATAATCTTTTCCCGAAACAACATACATATCACTTTTATTATTAAGCCAATCAGCTGCAGGGTTTGATGATGCATCTGAACCACATCTAGGGATGCTATTTTTTTCTTCAGGCGTATAACCTAAAATATGTCCTTGTGATAGAATAACATCATCCTCAATGAATGTTACATTTCCCCCCCACATATCAGGCCCCATAGCAATTCTAGCTTGGAAACTGTAATTATTATTTAAATCTGATATCCCACAGTTTTTTGTACATTTTAAAACGTTAGGCTCACCAAATACTAAAGATGATTTAAAAATTAAAAATAATAAAAATATATATTTAAAGTTCATTATAAATTATCACATTATTAGTTTTTCTAATCTAGAGGAAAATTACTTTTTTATAAAAAACGGTTTCTAAAATTCAAAATTTATTTAATTTCAAAAACTAGATGCCAACTTCAAGATACAACATTATTAATCTGGCATTCAAAAAAGATTAAACTACATTTAATTTGATGAAAAAGATTTTACTCAAATCAAAAAGTTTTTGACAAAATATTTAAATATAAAAAACCCAATTTATTTACTGCTTCCTCCCTTAAATTAACTAAATTTTGGTATATTCTAATATTTTATTTTAGTTTATATCTTGATCAATAGGTAGTTTCCCCCCTGCCCAAATTGGAAGATTTTCTTTATTATCAAGCCATTTTTTTTCTTGGATAGTACTTTTCCTTCCCAAAGCGTTATTTCTTTGTGGATATCGACCAAATTTTTCTAAAACCTGATGGTGTTGATAAACTGCTTGTTTATTACGTCCTTCAAACAAAGTAAATTCAGGGTAAGCTTTTGCAGTCAATTCGATTATACTTAAGGCACTCTCTAAGTCTTTAATATTTTCTGAATG
>CAZNBI010000225.1:0-1890 GCA_964571065.1 uncultured Rhodobacterales bacterium
GGAGAACAGAAAGAAAACTAGCTAAATAATTCCTTAGCAAAACTTATCAGAGTTTCTGTTGCGCTATCATTATTTAAACGAAAATCTTGAACTTCTTTTTCAAAATCTTTATCTGAGAATAGTTTTTTACCTTCTTGGAACCAGTCAAGATTTGAAAATTCATGTTCTTCGTCACGACAAATTTTTGTTGTTAAAAGCCAAGATTTAAAATCAATTTCTTCTAGATTATTAATTTGCTCCAAGCATCCCTCTTTATCTCTTGCCATGTAATAACCAAAAATAACAGCTGCATGTCTAGGATCAGCATTTGTTTTACCTTGAGCCACAGGATCAATTTCAAGTGCAAGCTTTACGGCATCTAATCCTTCATCTACTTTACCTGTCCTGAGACAGACTTCACCATAAACAGATAAAACTCTAGGGTCGTTAGGAACTTGTTCATAGCATATTTTAGAATGTCTCTGTGCGGCTCGGAAGTCTTTCATCGCGAGAGAAACCTCTGACATAAGACGATGAACTTCAAAATCATTTTCATTAAGTTCACGTGCTTTCTTCAAATTATCTTCTGCTTGTTTCCAAACTGTATTGAAATCCTCCTCAAGGTATCCTCTAAATAAACCTTGGCCTAAGGCGCAAGCTTTCCAAGCATAGGCTTGGCCATTTTTTTCATCAGCTTTAATTGCATCATCAAATGTAGTTAGTGCATTGAGTAATGCATCTTTTTGAACTTTATGGTGAAGTGCTTTACCCTTTAATAATAATTCATATGATGAGAGTGTGTCCGTTGGTTTCCTCTGTGCTCGTTCTAAGCTAGATAATTCAATTTCACCAAGTAATGTAAATGATATTTTTCTTACAATTTCATCTTGAATTTCAAAAATGTCCTCTAGTATTTTATCATATTTATTACTCCAAACAGTATTTCCTTCTTTAACATCAGATAATTCAATTGAAATTCGAACTCTTTTACCGGATGATCTGATATTGCCTGTTACAACATAATCAACTGCAAAGTTTTCACAAAATTTGTCTAGTTCTTCATCGCTATCTCTAAAATCAAAGCAAGTCTGCCTTGAAACAATCTCTAATTCTCGTATCCTTGAAAATTCAGTTATTAAATCCTCAACAATACCATCGACTAAAAAACCACTGTCTTCATCATTGTTCATGTTTGAAAATGGCATTACAGCGAGTTTGGGTTTATAACTTTCTTTTTTTATTTTCTCTGCATATTTCTCGCCATCAGTTTTCTCAATTTTGGTTCCTGTTGGAGAGATACCAAACGTTTGAAAGTCATCAGAAATATTTTTTAGTGCTTTTGTTCCTGCATCTTCTATAACACCCTCAATTTTATTGTTTACTTGGTCTTTTACAGCTGATGAAAGTAATATTTGTTCAGGGGCACATGCAGCCTCAAGTCTTGCAGCAATGTTAACACCGCTACCATATATATTATCCCCTTCAATAATAACATCATCCATATGGATCCCAACACGCCAAACCAATTGTGATTCTTTGTCAGTATTTTTATTTCTTTCACTAATTGCCTTTTGGAAGTTTGTTGCTGCATTGACACATGAAACAGGGCTGGGAAAATCTGCAATTACGGAATCTCCGGCTGTGTAAAATATTTTTCCGCCAAACTCTTCAATATAGGGATCTATTATGGATCTACAGGCCTTTAAATTATCAAGTGTTTTTTCTTCATCCTTTTCCATATGACCACTAAAACCAACACAATCAGTTGCAAGTATTGATGTTAATTTTCTATTTACTGTGCTCATAAAATTGTCTCCCTTATGAATGATTTAAATATAATTTTTTATATTAAAATAACAATATTAAAAATCATATCTTTAGTATTTAATATATACAATTTACTTCTAAAGG
>CAZNBI010000226.1:0-1890 GCA_964571065.1 uncultured Rhodobacterales bacterium
AATAAAAGTGCTTGGTCATGGGAAATTGAAATAAGGCCATGGGTGGAAAAATTTTGATATTATTAATTTTTGGTTGTCCATAAACAAGAAGGGGGTACGTTTACATAAATATCATTGCCTTCAATTAAATTCTTCGTCTCATTGGGATTAAATGTTGCCTCAAAAATTTCGTCCTTTATAGCTAATTTTAATCTTGTTTGTTTGCCTAAAAAAATCTTTTCTATAACCTTTACTTTCATAGTGTTTATGTTTTTATCATCTTTACCAATTTGAATATTTTCAGGTCTTAAAATAAGAAAACCACCATTACTTGGTAAATCCTTAGGTAAATAAAATTCTCCAATACTTGACATAAATTTATTATTTTTTGAGATTCCATTTATAAAATTTTTACAGCCAAAAAATCTTGCTGTTTTCATGTTTATAGGTTTTTTAAAAAAGTTTTCTGGCTGATCAAATTGCTCTAATTCTCCATTCAAAACAAGAGCTATTTTATCTGACATTTCTACTGCCTCCTCTTGATCATGCGTAACAAAAATTGTGGTAATCTGAAATCTTTTTTGTAAATCTTTAATCAAGTTCCGCATTTCAATTCTCAAATGATTATCTAAATTAGATAAAGGTTCATCTAATAATAGAACTTTAGGTTGAACGATGAGAGCTCTTGCTAATGCGACCCTTTGCTGTTCACCTCCAGACAATTCTTTTGGCATTCTGTTTTCTATGTTGGGTAATCGCACAAGTTCAAGCATTTCAAAAATTTTTTTATTTATTTCAGCTTTATTTAAATTTCTCATCCTTAAACCAAACCCAACATTTTCATGAATGTTCATGTAAGGAAACAATAAATGATTTTGAAAAACCATTACGGCACCTCTTTTTTCAGGTTTTACTTGTAAAACTGATTTGCCGTCAAAGGCTACATCTCCAGAGGTATGATTAATTAACCCTGCAATAATTTTTAAAGTTGTTGTCTTTCCGCATCCTGATGGGCCAATAATAGAAGTAAGGGTGCCACTATTAATCTCCAAAGATAAATTTTTAAGTGATGGGACATTTGATCCTTGGTAGACTTTAGTAAGATTTTTAATTGATACATTAGTCATATCCTCTCAAAAACTCCAATAACATTTCTTCTAGAGAGATATTTAGTTGTAAAAATTAATATAATGATACCAGGTAGAATATATATTATTCCAATTGCTCCAGTTATGTCATTTCTTCCAGAAGTGGCAAAGCTAAATAAGAGAAGGGGGAGGGTAAGTATTTTACCTCCACCTATTACTAAAGTAAGAATATACTGGCTCCATGAAACTAAAAAAGCAAATAATCCACCAATAACAACACCAGGTAAGATTGCTGGTAATGTAATATAATAAAATGCTTTCAGTGAAGAAGCTCCAAGACTTCTTGCTTGATATTCAAAATCAGCATCGAAATTTGAAAAAATAGCTGACATTACTAAAGTCATGTAAGGTACAGTTGGAATTAAATGTACAAGAATTACACCAAAAATTGTATTTGTCAGACCAATTGAAATAAATACGCTATGAATACCTAATACAACTGCTATACTTGGAATAATAATTGGAGCCAATATTATCAACTCAACAAATACTTTTCCTTTAAATTGATATATTCCTAAAGCTCTCCCGGCAGGCACTCCTATTAAAATTGATAATATCGTTACAGATAATGAAATAAATATTGTTAGCCAAAGACTTTCAAGAATCCCTGCAGTATCTGACAAAGCATAATTCCAAGCGTTAAGCGACCAATATTTTGGAAGTAAAAGAGGAAAAACCCAACCTTTAGAAAAGGAAAAAAAAACAAGAGGAATTAATGGCATTATTAACCATGTAACAAGTATTATGATAGTAATAAATTTAA
>CAZNBI010000227.1:0-1884 GCA_964571065.1 uncultured Rhodobacterales bacterium
TTATAAAATTGCACTTCTTCGAGAATGGTCAAATGTTTTCAAAGAAGGTTCTGGCATTATTGTAATAAAAAAAGGTATACCCAATTTAAAGGTTATTTCCGAGGCAACTAGCGTTTTTACCAAACTAATAGAAACAGAAAAAGAAAAATTCAATTCTGGAGGTGACCATTTTGCTAAACCAGGAGCAAATGACAGGGTTTGGAATGCGCTTGAAAAGCATTGCATGTATGACCCTGATAATTTTTGTCAGTATTATTCTTCTCCAGGCATCCGACTTGCGTCTGAAGCATGGTTAGGTCCTTGCTACCAGGTAACTGCACAAATAAATCGCGTTAATCCTGGAGGGGAGGCTCAAACTGCTCATCGGGATTACCATTTAGGTTTCATGACAGTTGAACAAGCTTCAAAATATCCAGAACATGTTCATACATTCTCACCTTTTCTTACATTACAGGGCGCTGTAGCCCATTGTGATATGCCAATAGAAAGCGGGCCAACGAAATTACTTCCTTTTTCACAGAATTTTACATCTGGATATTTGGTTTATGGAAACCCTGAGTATCAAGAACACTTCGAAAATAACTATGTTCAGATACCTCTTGAAATTGGTGACCTAATTTTT
Source organism: uncultured Rhodobacterales bacterium (assembly GCA_964571065.1). GTDB lineage: Bacteria > Pseudomonadota > Alphaproteobacteria > Puniceispirillales. The sequence goes on from CAZNBI010000227.1 coordinate 623, forward strand.
TTTAATCCAGCTATTTTACATGCCGCTGGGAATAATACCTCAAGTGATATATTCAGAATGGCAAACCTTTTACAAATTTCATCCCCATTTGGAAGAGCTATGGAAACTGTAAATAGACTTAAAATGTCACTAACAGTATATCCAATACTGTTAGATGCAAAATTGCATAATAAGATTTCAGAAATAGAAATTGACAATATAATTGCAGCTTGCTCTGAAAGCTATTCCTTCCCTACAAATTTGGATTTGGATCCTCCTGTAAATGGCCTTGCACCATTAACACAAGCACAAATTATGAGAAAAGCACTTAATGAAAAGAACTCTCTTGAAAGCCTTAAAAAAGAACTTATTGAGCAATCAGAAAATCAAAAAAGTTAAATTAATTTTGCAATAACTTTTCTTTATTTTTACTTCTTCTGCACCTTTCGCTGCAATAAAGTACATTAGCCCAGTCCTTTTTCCATTTTTTTCTCCAAGTAAATGGCTTTCTGCAAGTTTTACAAATTTTTTCGTCTTTCATTGTGTATTATTACTTATAAATTCTTCAGCTTTAGCAAAAATATGAGACTTCCTGTCTTGAGACATTTTATCCAAAGTACGATGCAAAAAAGATAGTCTTGGATTAGACTTGTAAAAATCTATATTTTTTTCTGTAAACCTCCAATATAAGCCATCAACAATGTCACACCATTCACCTTTAGGATAATTGCTCATTTTTAAAATATAATTTGAGCCACAAGTATAGGGCTTAGTAGACATTAACCCACCATCAGAGTAAGTTGCCATTCCAAAAACATTAGGAACCATTACCCATTCCGAAGAGTCGATATACATTTCCATAAACCATTTATATATATGCTTTGGATCAATTTCACATAAATTCATTATATTGCTAATTACCATAAGCCTTGGAATATGATGATTATAACCATGTCTTAAAGCACATTTAATTGAGTCATCTAAAGGCAGGATACCTGTTGTGCCATTATACCAGCTGCTTCTTAATTTATTTTTATGCCCCCAATAATTATGACTACTTTGAAACTCACTTTTTTCTTGGTAAATACCCCTTATAAATTCCCTCCATCCAAGAATTTGTCTTATAAAACCTTCAAGAGAATTTAGAGGTATTTCATTAGTTTTTGAAAAATCAATTAGTTTTTTAATAATGTATTCAGGAGTAAGAAGCCCTATATTGAGAGAGGAACTCAAACAACTGTGAAAAAGGAAATTTTTTCCTTCTAACATTGCATCTTCGTAAA
>CAZNBI010000228.1:0-1875 GCA_964571065.1 uncultured Rhodobacterales bacterium
TCATATCTCTTTCTAATTCATTTCGCATTTGATTAAGAACTCTCTCAACACCAGCTTGACCCGCTGCTGCTAATGCATAAAGATATAATCTCCCTCCAGAGCAAGCTTTAGCACCTAAGGATAAAGCTTTCAAAACATGTGTCCCCCGCTGAATTCCGCCCTCACATATAACATCAATTTTATCTCCTACAGCATCTACTATCTCAGATAATTGGTCAAATGGCGCTCTTGATCCATCCAATTGACGTCCACCGTGGTTTGATACCATTATTCCTGTACATCCGATATCAACAGCTTTTTTTGCATCTTCAACACTCATTATACCCTTTAAGGCAAAATGGCCATTCCATTGTGAACATAACTTTTCTGCATCACTCCAGTTCATTGACTGATCAAGCATTGTTGAAAAATATGAACCAATTGAAGTCATGACGTTTGTGCCCTCTTTAACGAATTCTTGTAGATGTGGTAATTCAAATTTCTCATGAGTTAAATAGTTAAAAGTCCACATCGGTTTTATTAAAAAATCTAGAAGACTGTAGATATTAAAATTAGGTGGAATAGTAAATCCAGTTCTCAAGTCACGTTCTCTATTACCTCCAGTTATAGTGTCAACAGTTAAAGCAAGAACATCAAAGTTTTGTGCCTTTGCTCTCTCAAGCATATTTGTATTAAGCCCTCTATCTTTATGAAAATAAAACTGAAACATTTTTGGCGTTTTTATAATATTGTTAATTTCTTCTACACTAACAGTACTCAAAGATGATATTCCAAACATTGTACCATATTTTTCAGCAGCCCTTGCAACTGCCCTTTCCCCTTCGTGATGAAATAATCTTTGCACAGCTGTTGGAGCACAAAAAATTGGCATATCAATTTTTTTTCCAAAGATTTTGGTCGTAAGGTCAATATTTTCAACACCAACTAACACATTTGGCACAAGGTCAATATCATTAAAAGACTGAGTGTTTCTTCTATATGTTATTTCATCATCCGCTGCTCCATCTATGTAATTAAAAATGGGTGATGGAAGTCTTTTCTTAGCTAGAAGTCTAAAATCTTGAAAATTATGACATTGATTTAATCTCATTAGCTATATCTACTCTTCACCCTCTACAATTACTAATAACCTTTCCATACCATTGCCTAATACACCAAGAGCTTTTTTATATTCCTCACTTTCATAAGCATTCTTCGCCTTTTCAAATGATGGGAACTCAATAATAACATTTCTCTCATATTCAATTCCCTCTTTAGTTATATACCTTCCGCCCCTGGCAAGATATTTTCCACCAAATTTTTTATTAGCCGCTGCTGCTAATGGCTTGTAATTTTCTGATTTATTTTTATCAATAATATTACCTCTGCCTATTATGTATCCTTTCATGATTACCCTCTTAAATTAAATTGCTGTGTATAAACTATCAACCAACCATCGATCAGTTAATTAAAATCTATTACAAAACTAATTTGCTTATTATAAAATTTGATTAATTACTCTATATTTCTCATAATGTTAGATTTTATTCTAAAAATTTTATTCATTTTTTTATGGGCCAGTGCGTTTGTAGCTGCAAAACTGGGTTTAAATGATGCAGGGCCTTTTAGTATGCTTGCAATTAGATTCATCATAGTTAGCTTTATATTTGCATCAATAGTTATAATTTTCAAAACAAAATGGCCTAAAATGAAAGATATCCCAAATATAATCTTTGTAGGCGTTCTTCTGCACGGGTTTTATTTAGGAGGTGTTTTCTTTGCTATTTCAAAAGGTACTTCAGCTGGTTTATCCTCTTTAATTGTTTCTGTACACCCTATTTTAACATGTTTTCTTGCAGTAATTTTGATTAAAGAAAGTATTACAATTGAAAAATG
>CAZNBI010000229.1:0-1850 GCA_964571065.1 uncultured Rhodobacterales bacterium
ATTTTTATTGTAAAATCGCTTAACGAAAAACAAAAAGAAGCTCCAATTGCACAAAAAATACTAATTAATGAAACATTCACAACATTTAACAATATTTCCTCTATTCAAAACGTGAGTATATTAGTTATATATCTATTACATCATAAATGCATTTATTTTTAATATATGAAAAAATTTCTAATTCTTTTATTTAGTTTAAATTTTTTAATTTGCTCAAAATCTGTTTTAGCTGACGAAATCTTAAAAGGTTTTGATGCATATAAAAATAAAGATTATCAACTGGCATTTGATATTTGGTCAAAATTGGCAATTGAAGGTGATCCAATTGCTCAAAATAGTCTAGGAGTAATGCTTCAAAAAGGTGAAGGAACAGAAATGAATTTTCTATTATCTTACAGCTGGTTTAAAAAATCAGCTGAAAGTGGATACACACCTGCACAAGTATCATTAGGCTATATTTATGATCAGGGAATGGGAATTGATCAAAATAAAATTAAAGCATATATGTGGTGGAGAATTGCAAGTTTGCATGGAGATAGTGATGCTGTGACTTTACTTAATCTCTTATCTAATGAAATAAATGAAAATGATCAAAAGATTGCAATTAACTTAGCTGATAAATGTGTAAAAAATAATTTCAAAGCTTGTTGATAATAACTATAATCTAACTTTTAGTTTTATTACTATTAAGGTAATTCTCACGTATTCCAATATATGTTGTTGATGCAACTATAATAGTACCTCCAATCCAAATATTATTAAGAGGTATTTCACTAAACATTATGTATCCTAACCAAACTGCCCATATCAGCCTTAAATAATCTAAAGGTAGCAAAAATGAAATCTCACCTCTCTTCAAGGCATAATTAAGTGAAAATTGAGCAATGGTTGCAACTATTGTAATTAATGAAACTAAAAATAATTGTTTTCCATTTATCCCATCCCAAACAAAAATTGCAGCTGCGAACGTGATAGGTATCACTCCTGCAGATTGCCAAAATGTTATCGAAATATTACCGTCAGTTTCTGTTAATTTTTTTGCTAACAAAAGTGATATTGACCACAATACACAAGCTGCAAGAACACAAACTGGGCCTATAGAAACATTTAGGTCTGGTCTTAAAACAATTATAACGCCTACAAAACCAAAAAACATTGCTCCCCATCTTCTTAATCCTACCACCTCTTTTAAAGTTAAAATTGCAAGTAATGTTGCGAAGATAGGTATTGTAAATGCCAAGGATTGTGCTTTTGAGAGCTCTGTTAAACTAATCCCATAAAAAAAAAATAACATTGCCCCACTTCCTGAAATGCATCGGTAGAATGTGAGTAGTGGTCTCTCAGTTTTAATAATATCAATTTTAAATTTGAATATTAAAGGTGAAAGTAAAGGGATAATTAATATACTCCTTAAAAATGCTATTTGAAAGGGATGTAAATCCTGTGAAGCAAGTCGCACCAAAGCCGCTGCTAAAGAAGCACAAAAGCCTGATACAATCATAACAATTGTCGCTAGTATTAATATTGAGGATTTATTATTAAAATCTTTAAAATTACTAATCATCTAAATAAGAAGGAAAAAGATGATTATTATTTTCATCAAGTTTCAATTCAAAAACTGAAACAATTTCAGAAAGTGGTAACTCATCATATAAATGAGGGAAAAGTAAATTATTTCTTGATTTTTCCCATTTTATTTCAAGATTTTTTGTTTCTATTTTTAGTAATAGCAAGTTTCTTTCCCCTGTAAAGTGTAGTCTGGCTGTTTCTTTTACTTGATCTTTAGAAGAAAAATGTATGTAGCCGTCAATTAAATCTATTCCAAAGCCTTTAAATACTCCTATTTGTTT
>CAZNBI010000230.1:0-1844 GCA_964571065.1 uncultured Rhodobacterales bacterium
ATGTCAAAAGAAGCCGGAATTAATATTGACACTCTAGATTAGTAATAATAAAACAATCTCAATATTACGAATTAAGAATTGAAATTTTAAAATTTAACCTTAATTAATTTAAACCTTTCACAAGATATTAGGGAAATTAGATGAAAATCGCAGTAATAAAGGAAACACGTGAATTTGAAGAAAGGGTTTCTTGTACTCCAGAAATAGTGAAAAAATTCATAAATATAGGTTTCAAGGTATCAGTGCAAAGTGATGCTGGCATATCATCTTCATACTATGATAATGATTATAAAAATAGTGGTGCAGAAATAGTTAAATCAGAAAAGTCTCTTCTTTCCAACGCTGATTTAATTTTTGCAATTGTACGTCCTAACATTAAATTATTAAAATTATTTAAAAAGGGATCCATCCTTGTATGTCAAATGGAAACATACATAAATTCAAATGAATTAAAGGATATCGCTAAATTAGGTATAACATGTTTTGCTTTAGAGCAGGTGCCAAGAATATCAAGAGCACAATCAATGGACGTATTATCTAGTCAATCAAATCTTGCTGGTTACAGAGCGGTAATTGAAGCATCACAAATTTACAGAAAGGCTTTTCCTATGATGATGACTGCGGCAGGAACAATACCACCTGCAAGGGTTTTGGTTATGGGTGCTGGCGTAGCAGGCCTTCAAGCAATAGCAACAGCAAAAAGAATGGGAGCAATTGTTTCTGCAACGGATGTAAGACCGGCTGCAAAGGAGCAAGTTGAATCGTTAGGTGGAAAATTTGTTGCCGTAGAAGATGACGAATTTAAAGAGGCTGAGTCATCTGGTGGTTATGCTAAACAAATGAGTGCAACATATCAAAAAAAACAGGCTGAGCTAGTTTCAAAGACAATAAGTGACCAAGACATAGTTATTACAACTGCATTAATACCTGGCAAACCAGCACCTAAACTAATATCTGATGAAATGGTAAAATCTATGAAGCCGGGATCCGTCATAGTAGATTTAGCTGCAGTCGCTGGTGGAAATTGTTCAGCCACAAAAGCTGATCAAGTAATAGTAAAAAATGAAGTTAACATCGTTGGTTATACTAACATACCAAGTAGATTAGCTGGAGATGCAAGTCGCTTATACGCGCGAAATATATTTTCATTTCTCGAGAATATCTGGGATGCTGAAAAATCAAAGATAAATATAAGTTTAGAAGATGAGATAGTTAAGGGAACACTCTTAGCTAAAGATGGTAAATTATTGTAAATACTTAATTGAGGTTTAAAATGTCAGGAGACAGTAATATAAATAACGGATTAGTTGAACAGGCTAAATCAATTAGTAATAATTTAGACGAATTAGCTACTAAGTTAGAATCTTCAAAATTAGAGGCATTATCAATTGAGGCGTCAAACCTTGGTGATAAACTCTCTTCCATGATGAATCTTGGCCATGGCTCAGTAGATCCTCTTGTATTTGGTATTACTGTATTAATATTGTCATGCTTCATTGGTTATTTTGTTGTATGGTCAGTTACACCAGCTTTGCACTCTCCTCTTATGGGTGTTACAAACGCAATTTCTAGTGTCATTATTGTTGGCGCACTTATTGCCGCCGGCCCTAAAGATCCAAATTTTTTTGCATCATTGGTAGGTTTTTTTGCAATAGTTTTAGCCTCAGTAAATATTTTTGGAGGTTTTATTGTAACACAAAGAATGCTTTCAATGTTTAAAAGAAAAAAACCATCAGGAGATAAAAAATGATCGGTTTTTATTCTTCCATTTTGTATCTAGTTTCAGCTGTACTCTTTATTTTATCTTTACATGGATTATCTCATCCCGAAACAGCTAGAAGGGG
>CAZNBI010000231.1:0-1837 GCA_964571065.1 uncultured Rhodobacterales bacterium
AACACCTCACCTATTGTTTCACCATCTTGAGGTACATTTTTTAATGTTTTAGGATCGACTATTTTTATATCTTCTTGAACAGAATAAGGCACACCTTGTCTAGCCTTCATTTTGGCTTGTTCATCTGGGCTTAAATTATTCCATTCTGTTTTCCAAGCACAAACAACTGAAGGCCCATAAGTTTCAGTTAATCCATAAACATGAATTACATCTATGCCACATGATTTCATTTTACCTAAAACAGCTTCAGGTGGAGGAGCTCCAGCTGTCATCATTTTAATCTCTTGAGTTAAATCAATATTATTACTAATCAAATGATCTGCTATCATTTGCATAATTATTGGTGCACCACTTAAATGAGATACTTTGTGTTTTATTAATGCATTTACGATTAATTCTCCAGCTGGCTGTCTAAGGCATACATGCGTCCCCGCTCTTTCGGTAACAGTCCAAGGAAAGCACCAGCCATTACAATGAAACATAGGTAGTGTCCATAAATATTTTGGAAACATCGGCATTTCCCAAACAAGAGTATTTCCAATAGCATTCAAATATGCTCCTCTGTGATGATATACAACACCTTTGGGATTACCAGTAGTTCCTGATGTATAATTTAAAGCAATAGCATCCCATTCGTTTTTGGGTAATTGATAAATTATTTCTAAATCAGAAAATTTATTCAGTTCATTCTCATAATTAAGAATTTTTTGACTTTCAGCAAATTCTGAATTTTTTAAACCAGCAACTTGATCAACAACTTCTAAAAGAATTGGTTTGTTTTCAATATTTTGAACAGCTTTTTCTACAATGTCAGAATAAGAAGAATCATAAATAAAAACCTTAGCTTCCCCATGACCTAAAATAAAATTAATAGTGTTATAATCTAATCTAGTATTAATAGCATTTAAAACAGCTCCTGCCATTGGAATTCCAAAATGACACTCCCACATTTCAGGAATATTTGGAAGCATAACAGCTACAGTATCATTTTTGCTAACATTATAACTTTTTAATAACTCAGATAGAGCATTACATCTTTTTGCTGCTTGTTTATATGTAAGTTTATAATCTTCATATTCTATCGCAATTTGATCTGGAAAAGTTTTTCTAGATCTTTCAAGAAAAGATAATGGACTTAAAACTGTATAATTAGCTAAATTTTGATCTAGATTTGTTTCATAAATGCTCATATTAAACTCCTTATATATAGTTTTAATATTTACACTTGATTTTATCAATATGTAATGGCATTTCTTTATAAGGAGATATTTGATATGAATTATGTTTCACCTGTAAAAGATACGAAATTTGTTTTAGAAAATTTATTAAATAATCCTTCAGCAATTGAAAATGATTTAATGAATTCAATTCTTGAAGAGGCTGGAAAATTAGCTAACGAAAACCTAGCTCCCTTAAATCATGAAGGTGATAAAAATCCACCTAAATTAAGGCAGGATAATGAAGTTGAGACTTCACCAGGATTTAAAAATGCATTTAAAAAAATAGCTTCAGGTGGATGGATAGGAGTTTCGAGTAATCCAGATTATGATGGGATGGGATTACCATTCCGAATGGCTGCTGCAGTGAGTGAATACTGGCAAGGTGCAAATATGTCATTTGCATTGTGCAACCTTTTAAGTCAAGGCTTAATAGATGCCTTGACTCTAGTTGGCACAGATAAAGAAAAAGAATTATATCTACCAAAATTAATAAATGGTTCTTGGACAGGTACTATGAATTTAACTGAACCTCAATCTGGAACAGATTTAAGTACAATAAAAACGAAAGCCATTAATGATGGGAAAAATTGGAGAATAAAAGGTCAAAAGATATACAT
>CAZNBI010000232.1:0-1834 GCA_964571065.1 uncultured Rhodobacterales bacterium
TAATTCATTTGGTATTTGTGAAATAAAGTTTCTCATGAAGAAAACACAGAAACCAGCTTGAAAGGCGCCATGGAATAAGATGATAGCATATTTTGTATTCCAAATACCAATATCTTGGGTCAACCTTAAAACTGGTATCATTAATACTTGATATGGTATAAAATTTCCCCCTACAAAAATTGCAAAAATAATCATCATTCCTCTAAAACGAAATTTAGACAAAGCATATCCTGCCATGGTTGCGAGTGATATTGATATGACTGTCACAGGAATTACAACCATAAATGAATTTAAAATTGAGGCCATGAAAGGCTCATTCGTTAAGGTTCGTTTAAATGCAGTTAAAGTAAAAGGATCTGGAAGAACAAATCCCCTACCACCGGCATTAAGTTGATCTGCTGTCTTAAATGCAGCAAGTGTTATTATCATCAGCGGAATTAACCAAAGAAGCAAAACTAGTGCAACTGAAGAGTAATATATAATCCTATTTGTTTTAGTAGCTTTTTCAATTGGTACTGGGAACATAAACTACCTTAAATTTTCATCTTGATAATACATTCGAATAATAAATGCGATTATAAATATCAACATAAACATAAACAATAAAACTGAAATACTTGATCCGTATCCATAGTCTTGATCAAATAATGTTTTTTGGAACATATACCTAGACATTACATCTGAAGCCCCTCGTCCAGGACCACCTTCTGTCATTATCTGGGTCATATCAAATGAATCAGTGCGCAAAGCTCCAATTATAGTTACAACAAGCGCAACAAATGTTGAAGGCCACAATTGTGGCAAAACTATATATCTGAAAAGTTTCCAACCTGAAGCACCATCCATTCTAGCAGCTTCAATTTGTTCAGAATTAACTGAGGTTAGGCCAGCTAAGTAAATGATAAGACAATATCCAATTTGTCTGTACCATGCTGCAGCTATAATGCCGTAAGTAGCTTTATCTTTATCACCAATTATTCCATCTTTCCAACCAAGATATTCATATATTGGTGAGAGCAAACCGCCGTTTGGATCATAGAAAAATTGAAATACAAAACCAATTACAGCAGCCGAAATAACGAATGGAAAAAATATTAGTGATTTACTTAGTTTAACAAACCATCCTATCTGATTCAAAAACAATGCTAATCCCAAACCTATTGGAATTGCTAAGGGAAAAAATATTAACCATTTAAGAGTATTTAAAATTATTTTTGTTTCAATTGAAAGTCTTGGCCATTTTATTTTTTTACCATCTGTCAAGTTACTAATTAAGCCTATTCCTTGATCCAATACTGGTACTCCAATCTTATTATCTCCAGGGTCAAAAACCTTTTGCCAATATTTTTTAATTTTATTAAAATCTTTTGGTGTTTTTTTAAAAAATCTCTCATAGTTTTCGAAACCAACATATTTCATGTCAGGAATTTTTCTACAAAACTCATTTTCTTGAAGAGACTTTATATCCCTGCCATCCGAACATTTAAATTGTGTTCCATTCCAGTCATGAAAGCTTATGTGAACACTTCCAATAATTGGGTAAATTACCATTATTAGAAAATATATTAAAGCAGGAGCAAGAAATAACCAGGGTGTAAGATTTAATTTTATTTTCATTAGTTTAAAAAAAGGAGCTTTTTAAAGCTCCTTTTATTTATTAATTTGTTTATCCGCCAAAAATTCTTGAACGTTCTTCTTCTATTTCTTCAAGAATTTCCATCATACTTTCAGGCTCTAGCATAAAATCAACCATTAGCTGCATTGCTGCCTTTGCCATTTCAGGAGTGGTGTCTCGGTCAAAAAACTGAGCTGTTTTTGATTTTGAAAGCATCTC
>CAZNBI010000233.1:0-1830 GCA_964571065.1 uncultured Rhodobacterales bacterium
TTGAATAGTCAATTTGTTCAAAAGTATTATCATCAAGTAGAAATTTCATTCTTTCTTTTGGATAAAGGGGCATATGAAAATTACAGGTCGTGCAGATATTGAAATTTTTATTTAGATCTTTTTCAAAGAGCATTTGTTCACAAGAGTTGCATTTAATCCAAAGATTTTGTTTTGTCTCTTCTTTGTTAACAAATGCTTTTATTTTAGGAAGTACTGATTTTGTTAACCAATTCATATATTCACCATTTTATTTTAGACCTAAAGAAAGTATTTTAACTTCATTTAATACTTTTTCTACATTGAAAAGATTAGTTTTATTATTTGAGTATTCATTTTCAATGATTTTAACTATATGACTTCCTACCACTGCTGCATTTGCAACATTGGATATTTCTCTAATTTGCTTTTGAGTACTAATACCAAATCCCACAGCAATTGGAAGTTTAGTTAATGTCTTAATTCTATTCAATGAAATTTCTATTTCTTCTATAGACGCTTTTTTGGTTCCAGTTATACCTGTAACAGAAACGTAGTATAAAAAACCAGATGAGTTTTCTAAAACTTTTTCTAATCTTTCTTCATCAGTTGTAGGTGTAAGGAGTTTTATTAAATCCATATTTGTGTTTTTTAAATATTTAACAAATTCTTCATCTTCTTCTGGTGGCATGTCTACAATAATAAAGCCATCAACTCCAAAATTTTGTGTGTCAGTAACAAATTTTTCTACACCATATTGGTAAACAGGATTATAATAACCCATCAAAATTACAGGTGTCTTTAAATCCTTTTTCCTGAAATTTTTGACCATTAAAAGAGTTTTTTTGAGGTTCATTCCATGATTAAGTGCTCTTAAAGATGATGATTGAATAGCAGGGCCATCTGCCATAGGATCTGAAAAAGGCATACCAAGTTCAATGAAATCAGCACCAAAATCAGGTAACATATCAAAAATTTTTTGTGAAATCTCCAAATTTGGATCACCTGCGGTTATAAATATACCTAATCCTGCTCTTTTTTTTTCTATTAAATTATTAAAAAGGTGTGAAATCCTATTTTTCATATGTTATATTTTACCCATTGCTTTCAATTTAGGCAAAACAGCACTTAAATCTTTATCTCCACGGCCACACATATTCATAATTATAACATCGTCCTTTTTCATTTTTTTTGCTTCTTGGATTGTAATGTGTAAAGCATGTGCAGGTTCAAGAGCAGGAATAATTCCTTCAAGCTTTGAACATAAATGAAAAGCCTCTAAGGCCTCATTATCAGTACATGCTTTATACTGAACTCTTCCAATATCATTAAGCCAGGAATGTTCAGGACCAATCCCTGGGTAGTCTAAACCAGCAGATATTGAATGGGCATCTATAATTTGTCCATCCAAGTCTTGAAGTAAATAGGTTTTGTTACCATGCAAAATACCAGGTCTACCTCCTGTTAAAGAAGCAGCATGAAGATTGGAATGTACTCCTTTACCGGCTGCTTCAACGCCAATTATTTCAACTTTATCATCATCTAAAAAGCTATGAAATAAGCCCATAGCATTTGAACCACCTCCAATGCATGCAATAATTTTTGAAGGTAACTTTTTTTCTATTTCCAAGATTTGTTCTTTTGCTTCTTCTCCAATAACTGACTGAAAATCTCGAACCATCATAGGATATGGGTGTGGACCTGCAACTGTCCCAATTATGTAAAAGTGAGATTTAGCATTAGATACCCAATGCCTGAGAGCCTCATTCATTGCATCTTTAAGTGTTCCTGTACCGGAAGACACTGGAATAATTTTTGCTCCTAGTAATTGCATTCTTTCTACATTTGGTTTTT
>CAZNBI010000234.1:0-1795 GCA_964571065.1 uncultured Rhodobacterales bacterium
GAAGATGAACAACAACAAAAATGGGCAGAAGCTGTGAATTTAATATTTCCCAATCAGGAAAAAAATGATAGAGGTGCTCACATGAATATCTCTGGTGGCGGTGTAGCCATTCACGCAAAAAACAAAAATAATGCAATTATGTTACTTGAGTTTTTATCTGAGGAAATGTCACAAAATTTGTACGGAAAAATAAATTTTGAATATCCAGTGAACCCAAGTGTCGAGCCTTCTGAAGAATTGGCTGGATGGGGCATACCCATTGAGGACAAAATTCCTATTATTAAAATAGCGGAATTAGGACCCTTAGCTCAAAAAATAATTGATAGAGTAGGTTGGTAAGTAATCAAATATCTTTAAATATTACAGACCAATCATACACAGATGTCTGGCGATATATTCCTGTTGTATTAAGTGTTATTTTGTTTTGTCCAATAATTTGCATTATTATTACCGCCACAGGTGATAGTGATGGTCTTTGGTGGCATTTATATGAAACTGTTCTCGTAAAGTATGTAATTAATACATTATTGTTAATGTGTTGCGTATCAATTTCAGTATTATTATTGGGAGTTGGGACTGCTTGGCTTGTGTCAAGATATGAATTTACTGGTAGAAAAATTTATGATTGGTTGCTAATGCTTCCTGCAGCTTGCCCAGCTTATCTAATTGCTTATGCTTATACAGATTTTTTTGAATACGCAGGACCACTTCAAAATTTTTTAAGATATTTTTTCGGTTGGCAATCTGCACAAGATTACTGGTTTCCAGAAATAAGGTCACTTGGTGGTGCAGTTTTTGTAATGTCATTTGTTTTGTACCCATATGTATATGTATTAGCTCGAACTTCATTTCTTAAGTCACCATCAAGTTATTATGAAGTTGCAAAACTTTATAATAAAAATTCTTTTTTATATGTAGGCCTCCCAATAGCACGACCTGCAATCATTGCTGGTTTAGCTTTGGTATGCATGGAGGTAATTTCTGATTTTGGAACAGTGGAATTTTTTACTGTTGAGACACTTACTTTAGGTATATTCAATGTTTGGCTAGGAATGAACAACCTCGTTGCCGCTTCTCAGATCGCATTAGTTGCATTTATTTTCATTATTTCATTGTTAGTTATTGAATTAAAGGCAAGATCAAATAGAAAATTTAGTGACAGTTCTCAAAGACAAACAAAAATTGAAAGAATAAGGCTTGGTAAATTAAGTCATTTAGCAACTTTTTTCTTTTGTTTTTTACCAGTTTTTCTCGGATTTATACTTCCAGTTTGTCTTCTTTTTTCTCATAGTTTAAAAACAAATTACCATCAAGATTGGGCTCAATTGCTTCAGGTTGTGATTAATACAATTACTATTGCAGGCCTTGGAACAATATCTATAATCGTTTTTAGTTCACTAACTGCAATAATTGCTTTTTACAAAGGAAATAGTTTGATTAATAAATTATCTAACTTGGCATCAACCGGTTACGCTTTCCCTGGAACAATGCTAGCAATTGGAGTTCTTGTTTTAGCAGGCTTTGTAGATAATTTTTACAGCATTGGTTTAAATACAGTAATTGGTTATTCAAGCTCTGGTTTCTTAAGTGGTACAATCTTAATGTTGGTTTTTGCTTACACAGTTCGATTTCAAGCTGTAGGATATGGCTCTCTTCGTTCTGGAATTACCCAAATTCCTCAAAATCTAGTAGATGCTAGTTATATAATGGGAAAACCTTTTAATGAAACAATGAGGAAAATTGTTTTACCCTTGCTGAAAACCTCTTTTATAGCAGGAGGTTTGCTTGCATTTGT
>CAZNBI010000235.1:0-1785 GCA_964571065.1 uncultured Rhodobacterales bacterium
ATTGTTTCAATAGTTATTATACCTTGGGGGCCACCAAAACCTCTAAATGCTGTATTTGAAACAGTATTAGTTTTGCAGCAGTAACCATTAATTGTTACATTTTTTAAAGAATAGCAATTATCAATATGAGTCATTGCTCTAGTCATAACTGGACCAGACAAGTCAGCGACATTACCAGCTCTGCTTAAAAGATTAACCTCCAGACCTTGTATCCTTCCATCTGAATTAAATCCAACTTTATAAAGAGATAAAAAATCATGTCTTTTCCCAGTAGCAAGCATGTCATCGTGTCTAGTTAGTCTTAATTTAGCTGGCTTTCCAAAATACCAGGAACATAATGCTGTAATACTTGCAATTATACTTGCTTGACTTTCTTTACCTCCAAAGCCACCTCCTAAGCGTCTAACTTTTGATGTAACTTTTGCTTGAGAAATGCCTAGTACATTTGCGACACAGTGTTGAACCTCTGTGGGATGTTGTGTAGAAGACCAAACTGTAAATTTATTATCTTCATCTGGAATGACAAGTGATATTTGGCCCTCTAGATAAAAATGATCTTGACCTCCAATTGTGAATTCGTCCTCAATTACATATTCTGAATTATTGATTTTTTTTAATGCATCTCCCTTTTTTAAAAGCATTTTTGGCATTACGAGAGAGTTTCGTTTCATTGCAATTTTTAAATCAAATATTGGCTCCTCATCATCTAAAATCTCTACATTAACTAATTTTGCAGCTTTTTGTGCAGTATTATGATCTTTAGCAATTACAACTGCAATTGGTTGGCCTATATGTTCAACTCTGTTTTGAGCTAAGGCGGGTTCATTATGGATTATTGGGCCAATTTGATTTTTACCAGGTATATCCTCAGAAGTCAGAACTTTATAAACACCATTAATTGCCATTGCTTTTTCAATATTGAGACTTTTAATCTTGCCTGTAGCACTTTTACTTAAAACAAGTGCTAAGTGGAGTGTATCTTTTGGTATTGATATGTCGTCAATATATTTAGCCTCTCCAGTAGCTTGTCTTAATGAGCTATCATGATGTATTGATTTTCCTAAAATACTAATATTTGAAATTTCATTCATTTTATTGAACTCTTGTGACTTCTAAATTTAATTTTTGATTTGAAAGGCTTAATAGAAGTCTTTTTACAAGACCAACTGCTAAATCAGCCCTGTAATCAGAGCTCCCTCTTAAATCTGATAATGGTTTGATAGTCTTTTTAGTTACCCTTTCGGCTTCATCCATAGCAAAATTAATATCTTTACCTATTAGAGTATCTTCAAGTTTTCTGTTTCTTAACGGAGTAGCAGATAGACCGCCAAAGCAAATTCTACATGATTGGATAACTTTGTTTTTATTTATATTTATTAAAGCTCCAATGGATGTCGTGGATATATCTTGATCATGTCTTTTAGATACCTTCCAAGCATAATAAAATTTTTCTTTTTCTGGAAGAGGTATTATTATTGATGTAATTATATCGTTTGGATTGAGAACTGTTTTTCTGTAATCTGTAAATAAGTCTTCGACAGCTAAATATTTAAATTTTTTATTTGAGAATATTTCAACTGAAGCACCTAAGGCCATTAATGAGGGTGCTGTATCTCCAATCGGTGATGCTGTACAAAGATTTCCAGCAATTGTAGCTTGTGAACGAATTTGCGAAGAGCCAAATCTTCTAATAATTTCTGCAAAAGGAGGAAAAAATTTTTCAAAATAAGGTAAAGTATCTTCTAAAGTAACTGACGCACCTATATGAATTTCATTGTTTTTTTC
>CAZNBI010000236.1:0-1781 GCA_964571065.1 uncultured Rhodobacterales bacterium
TATCCAATAACAGATCATGAGTATGATGTTTTAGTCATCGGTGCCGGAGGTGCTGGGCTCAGAGCTACATTAGGCATGACAGCAGCTGGCTTTAAAACAGCCTGCATTACCAAAGTCTTCCCAACACGCTCTCATACTGTCGCTGCACAGGGAGGTGTTAGTGCAGCTCTTGGCAATATGGGTGATGATGATAACTGGCAGTATCATATGTATGACACAGTCAAGGGCTCTGACTGGCTTGGTGACCAGGATGCCATTGAGTATATGTGTCGTAATGCCATTCCATCTGTCATCGAGCTTGAGCATTATGGTGTGCCGTTCTCACGCACAGAAGAAGGCAAGATCTACCAGCGCCCCTTTGGTGGACATACTCTGGAACATGGCAAAGCCATGGCACGTCGTGCTTGCGCAGCAGCAGACCGTACAGGGCATGCTATTTTACATACCTTGTATCAGCAGTGTCTGAAGTATAAGGCAGAGTTTTTTATTGAGTATTTTGCCCTGGATCTTCTGATGGATGATGAAGGGCGTTGTTGTGGTGTTCTGGCTTTATGTATGGAAGATGGCACCCTGCACCGCTTTCGCGCTCAAAAAACTGTGCTTGCCACAGGAGGATATGGACGTGTCTACTTCTCATGTACTTCTGCACATACATGTACAGGTGATGGCAATGCGATGATTTTACGTGCTGGACTGCCTCTACAGGATATGGAGTTTGTCCAGTTCCATCCAACAGGTGTTTATGGAGCAGGTGTATTAATTACTGAAGGTGCACGTGGTGAGGGAGGTTATCTGACTAACTCTGAAGGTGAGCGCTTTATGGAACGGTATGCACCAACTGCCAAAGACCTTGCCAGCCGCGATGTTGTCAGCCGTGCAATGACACTTGAGATTAATGAAGGGCGCGGTGTAGGTAATGATAATGATCATATCATGCTTCATCTTGAGCATATTGAACCTGAGACACTTCATAAGCAATTGCCAGGCATTACAGAGACAGCAAAGATCTTCTGTGGTGTTGATGTAACACGGGCACCAATACCTGTATTACCAACTGTTCATTATAATATGGGCGGCATTCCAACCAATTACCATGGTGAAGTATTATCACCAACAACTCAAGACCAGCACCGTACAGCCCCTGGGCTCATGGCTATTGGAGAGGCAGCATGTGTGTCTGTTCATGGAGCAAATCGCCTGGGAACAAACTCTCTATTAGATATTGTTGTCTTTGGACGCGCTGCTGCACACCGTGCTGTTGATACAATGAAGCCAGGCGAGTCTTTACCTCCTTTACCTGAATCAGTTACACAAAAAGCCATTGATCGCTTTGACAGGATTCGCCATTCAAAAGGTGATGTCTCAACAGCTGAACTCAGACTGGATATGCAAAAAGCTATGCAAAAGCATGCTTCTGTGTTCCGCAATACTGAGATACTTGATGAGGGTGTAAAGAAACTGGGTGACATTGCAATGGATATGAACAATGTCCGCATACAAGATAAATCTTTGATCTGGAACACAGAGCTCATTGAGACATTAGAGCTTGATAACTTGATGGGACAGGCATTGGTAACAATAAGATCAGCAAGTGAGCGTAAAGAATCGCGGGGTGCTCATGCGCATGAGGACTATCCAGAGAGAGATGATAAAGACTGGATGAAACATACTGTAATGTGGCTAGATGGCAAGAACAAATCAAAACTCGGATATAGAGACGTTACATTATCAACATTAACAAATGAGGTGCAAAGTATCGCACCTGTCGCACGCGTTTATTA
>CAZNBI010000237.1:0-1779 GCA_964571065.1 uncultured Rhodobacterales bacterium
GGGTAAAATGAAAAACTCTAAGACTGTTTTAATTGATAAAAATCCAGGTAGAAATGCTCAGACATTTGGTATCGCTCGAGAATTAAAAACAGATTTAGATCTCATCCATGAACCTTCAGTGGGTGTTATAGGAAATAAAGGAGACTCTCAATGCTATATAGGAGTAGAAAAAAAGGTTCGTGTCATTCATGAAGCATTAAGAAATAAAATTGGCAAAAACAATGACCAGATGCAAATGAGATTAGTGCAACCAGAATTTACAGTGGCTACTTCAGACGGTATTAGAAATGGCACTAAAGAAATGCGCTATTCATTAATTGGACGCGAAGTAACAAATGACTCAATTTGTGAACATCTTTCAGCTAGTGGGTTAGAAGGAACAATTGCTGTAGTTGCTTGTGATAAACCTCCTGTTGGGACCCTTGCTGCAATTTTAGAGCATAATAGGCCTGCGATTATAATGTCAGATGGTTCAATTCGACCAGGCATAGATTCTATCACAAAAGAGCCAATTGATATAATTACAAGTTATCAGCTTGCAGGAAGTGATGATGACGAACTAAAGAAAAGAATTGCGTGTGAAGCTTGCCCTGGCTATGGAAGCTGTGGTGGTATGTTTACTTATAATACTATGCAAACATTTATTGGCGTTGTTGGAATGCAGCCACTCCATATGGTCTCACCAGCCTCAGAGGATACCAGAAGAGTAAATGAATTTCCTAATGAATTAATAAAGATATTAAATAATTTAATTAAAAACGATATTAAACCTAGAGATATAGTAACGAGAGAATCCATTAGAAATGCAATTATAGTATCTATGGCTGTAGGAGGATCTACTAATGTAATGTTACATGCGCCTGAACTAGCAAGAGCAGCGGGCTATAAAAGCTTTGCTAATGATATTATGAGCCCAGATGAATTTAATCATTTATCTGAAAAAATTGTACCTGTTGTGATTAATGCAAGACCATTTGGAGAATATTCCATGGTTGATATTGATGATAAGGGAGGTATTCAAGTTTTTGTAAAAGACTTATTAGATGCAGGATTATTAAACGGTGATGTTCTTACTTGTACAGGCGAAAGTTTAGAGAAGCAAATTCAAAGTTTGAAACCAGCTAAACCAGATGGAAAAGTAATTTTTAGTGTTGAGAGCCCTTTTAAACCCTCAGGAGGTTTAAGAGTTTTAGGTGGTAATTTATCCCCAGAATTTAGTGCAGTTTTAAAATTAGCTGGTGTTGAGGGAGGTCTAGAAAATAATATTTTTAAAGGCAAAGCAAAAATATTTGATGGTGAGCAAAAACTATTAAAGTCATTGGAAGAGACCCCTAACCAATTTGAAAACTTAGATATGATTATTGTAAGATATGAAGGTCCCGTTGGTGGGCCTGGCATGCCTGAAATGCTTGATTCAACATCAAGGATCACAACTCTTTGTAGAGAAAAAAATATAGTTGTTGGCCTCATGACTGATGGTAGGTTTTCTGGTGGCTCTGTAGGATTAGTTATAGGTCACGTAGGACCTGAAGCTGCAATTGGTGGTCCTATTGCTTTAATTGAAGAGGGAGATGACATTATTGTAGATTTAAATTCTAATGAAATTTACTGTACTCAATTATCTGATAATACAACCTATAAGAAAAGAAAACAATCATGGGATGAAAAGGTTTCTCGTAATAATGGAATTCACCCATCTGTTGGTTCAGCAGATACGCGCCTTCTTAATAGAATGAGATCTTCTGCTGTTTCTGCAGTATATGGTGCTGGTATGCACCC
>CAZNBI010000238.1:0-1776 GCA_964571065.1 uncultured Rhodobacterales bacterium
GCTGATGCTTCTGCACAATTACCAATCGGGTATGCAGCATTTTCAATATTACATCCAACATGGTAATTTCCATTTTCATCAAATATTGCTGCGCCAACTTTGAATTTTGAATAAGGAGCGTAAGCCTTTTCCATTACAGTTTTTGCTCTTTCGTAAAGTTTATTTTTAATTAAATCGCTTACTGACATTAAATTATTCTTTAATATAAGGCTTGCCAATAGCATGCGGCGCCCTAGCAGTTCCAATTAAACCTGCCACAAATACTATTGTTGCAATGTATGGAGCCATTGCTAAGAATTCTGAAGGTATGGGTGTTCTTAAAATGGCAAGTTTCTGTTGTAAAGAGTCTGCAAAGCCAAATATTAAAGCAGCCATAAGTGCTCCTACTGGATGCCATCTTCCAAAAATCATAGCTGCCAAGCCAATAAAGCCTCTTCCTCCAGTCATTGCTTCATCAAAACGTCCAACACTACCTAATGTAAACCAAGCACCACCAAAACCTGCTACCATTCCAGCTAGAGTTACATTTATGTATCTGACACTTAACACATTTACTCCAAGTGTGTCAGCAGCTTTTGGATGCTCTCCCACAGCACGAAGCCTTAAACCGATACCTGTTTTGAAAATATAATATGTAGTAGTAAGAACTAAAATTATTGCACCATATACAAAAAAGTTTTGTTGAAACAAAGTTGGGCCTAATACTGGAATATCACTTAAAAAAGGGATTTTTATAGGTCTAAAAATTGGAGCATCATTAAGTTCCGGATTTGTTTTCAGAAAAGATGAGGTTAAAAAGCTAGTAAGTCCTAAGGCTAGAATATTAATTGCAACTCCAGAAATAATTTGGTCTACACGGTATTTTATTACAAGTAGTGCATGCAACAATCCAAATAAACCTCCTACTATAATAGCAAATATTAAACCTATAATTCCCCCAAAAAGTGATCCAAAAACTGCCCCGGAAAAAGCACCTACTAAAAGCATTCCTTCAATACCAATATTTATAATCGCAACTCTCTCTGAAAGAATGCCAGCTAATGCTGCTAAAGCTATTGGCGTTGCTCTTATTACTGTAGCTTGCATCATTCCAGTTAAAGAGAATGACTTTCCTGCTGTTGCCCAAACTAAAAAACAGGTTACCAATAAAAATAACCCTGCTCCTAGATAAAGACTAGAATATGAAGTCATTCGCCGGAGAATTATTCTGGCACCTAAGAAAATAAGTACAAATGAAACTAAAATATTATATTCACTGGCTGGAACCACAAGGTTAGGTAAAACAAATGTATCGCGGGGCCTAGAAAGTTTAAAAACTGCGTCACCATCAATACCAAATCCAAAGAAAAATGAGATAAAAATTCCAAAAACAACTAATAAGTAACCCGTTAAAAGAGCTTGTTTTTCATTGCCATATTTATTTTGTTTCAAATTATTCATCTTAACTTTTATCTTTTGTTTTGAAAGCCCATGGAACGGCATTTCTAACTAATAATGGAGCTGCTATAAAAACAATTATCAAAGCTTGGATTATTGTAATTAGATCAATACTAACACCAGCTTTTACCTGCATTAATCTTCCACCAGCTATTAGAGCTCCAAATAATAATCCTGCGAAAAGAACCCCAATTGGATGTGATCTACCTAACAATGCAACTGCAATCGCATCAAATCCAATACTAGCAGAAAACCCAGGAGTGGCTCTACCTAAAACACCCATAATTTGATTTGCACCAGCAAGACCTGCCAATGCTCCAGCAATTCCCATAACTAAAA
>CAZNBI010000239.1:0-1753 GCA_964571065.1 uncultured Rhodobacterales bacterium
TCGATCGAGGATATCCATCATCTCCCTCAGACGTTTATATCTCCCGATGTAAAATATTAGAAAATTCTCCTCCCGACAATTGGGATGGAACCTGGATCTTAGAGTCTAAATAATCAAATGTTAACTCAAAAGGAAACACGCGCCTTAATAGAATTCACAAATGAATCTTTTGGTCTTGATGTTTCGGAGGATCTTAAACCCATTGCTCTTTCAGAGCTTAACAAATTCAAAAAAATAAATAAAATTAGTGACTTACAAGATTTCTTAAATAAATTTAAGTTTGAATTGCAAAATAGTAAAATACTTGATTTACTCGAAATCTTCCTAATTCCTCACACAAATTTCTTTAGAAACAATCGCCAATTTGATGTCTTAAAAAGCGAAGTGATCCCAGAATGCCTCACGCTAATGGAACATAAAAACATTATTGATTTGAGAATTTGGAGTGCTGGATGTTCCACTGGCGAAGAAGCGTACTCAATACTTGTAGCACTATTGGAATATTTTGGTGATGAGTATTGGAAAACTACTTGCGGTATTATGGCTACCGATATTTCGAGCAAGTCGCTTGAGATTGCATCAAAAGGAATTTATGAAACGAAAAAGATTGATAAACTAATCCGCCAAAGAATTTCAGAATATACGGAAGAACAAACCGATGGAAAACTGCGTTTTAAAGAGAACGTAAGAAAAGAGGCCAATTTTAAAGAACTCAACTTAAATTCAAAAACTTTTCCGTTCAAAAATAAATTTCACGTAATATTTTGTCGTAATGTCCTAATTTATTTAAATAAAGACAGTAGACTAGCAGCCGAAAACAAAATTTTTAAATCACTTCTAGCAGGTGGTTTCATTTTTTTGGGTGATGCAGAAGTATTAAGTTCCAAAGATCATAAGTTCGAACAATTAGGTAACGGGATCTACAGAAAAAGAATTTAAAATATAATTGAGCCATGTCAGATTATTCCTTAGCATTTATTTCCAATGAAGCCATCATGCGCAGTTACGCTAACGAAATTCTTAGTGAAAAATGGCTTAGTAGTTTTAAAGTGGCATCTTCAATAAATAGTAAAAAGCTTGGAAATTTTAAAATAGATTTATGCCTAATAGATACTTCAAAAAACTTTGAGAGTTTCAGTGATCTTGCAGATTTCTGCAAAAAAACTGAAATAAAAAAAATAATTATTTTTCACTCTGAGAAAAATTTGGACAAACTTAAACAAGTTGTAGAAAAACAAAAAGATCGGATAGTTTTTAAAAAAATAGAGAGTATTAATAGTAAGGAATTTTTTAAAAATCAGCTGTCAGAATTTATTGAAGTCTTCAACCCGAATAAACCTAAAGGCTATATGGATTTAGCAGGAATTGAAACCTATACTCCATTTGATTTAATTTTATTAGGAGCATCAACTGGTGGACCTGAAGCGCTCAAGCATATCCTTGGCGAGCTAAAGCCCAATATGCCACCTATATTGCTGGTTTTGCATATGCAAACTGAATTTCTGGAACGGTACTGTGAGCGGTTGACGAAAATTACTAAACTTAAAGTAAAAAGATTTATTGATCATGAAAAGGTTATCCCAAATTCAATTTACATTGCAGATGGATCAAATCATATGGAAATAAGCAAAACTGGATCAGATTACTTTTTAAATAAGGGAAGTGACGAAAAAGTAAAAGGTCACTGTCCAAGTGTTGATGTTCTTTTTAAATCAGCAGCAAAAATTAAAAATTCAAATCATTTAGCTATTTT
>CAZNBI010000240.1:0-1751 GCA_964571065.1 uncultured Rhodobacterales bacterium
TGCTTAAAGCAAGACAAAACAAAATCCATGGAAAAAAATTAACTCCATTTTTACTTGAAAAAGTATCTTCAATCACGAAAGGCAAAACATTAGAAACTAATATTCAATTGATGCTAAATAATGCTAAATTAGCTGCAAGAATTGCTTTTGCATTAAATAAATAGAATAAGGAAAAATTCATGAAAAAAGTAATAATTATTACTGGTGCAGGAGCCGGAATTGGTAAAGCTTGCGCTGAGTATTTTCTTAAAAAAAATTATAAGGTTGCTCTATTGGGTAGGAATAGAAACAAATTAATTATTGATAGCAAAAATGATAATTCTATAAGCGTTGTATGCGATATAAGCAAATATTCTGATGTTAAAAATGCTTTCCGGAAGATTAATAAAAAATGGGGCAGAATTGATACTTTATTTAATAATGCTGGTATAGGAAAGCCTTCTAATACAATTGATTTGATTTCACCTGATGATTGGTTAGAAGTTGTCAATACAAACCTAAATGGTAATTTTTACTGTGCTAAAGAAGCTTTTTTTTATATGAAAAATCAAAAACCACAAGGTGGCAGGATAATTAATAATGGCTCTATTTCAGCTCATGTTCCAAGACCCGGATCTGCTCCTTACACATCTACAAAGCATGCAATAACTGGATTGACAAGGTCAATCTCATTAGATGGAAGGAAATTTAACATTGCATGCAGTCAAATTGATATTGGCAATGCTGGTACAGAAATGACAAAAAGAATGTCAGAAGGCATTATTCAAGCAAGTGGCGAAGTAAAAAAAGAACCTATAATGGATGTAAACCATGTAGCGAAAGCTGTTTATAATATTGCTGAGTTGCCTTTAAATACCAACATTCAATTTATGACAATTATGGCCTCTTCAATGCCTTACATAGGACGAGGATAAACATTTAATGAACACAAATGCTCTTCAAGGCATTTTATGGATGTTATTAACAACATTACTTTTTGTGATGGTAACTGCTGTTGTAAGATATATAGGAGACGCTATTCCTGCATCGCAAGCAGCTTTTATTAGATATGTAATTGGTACTATAATTCTCTTACCTTTCATTATCCCATTAATTAAAAAATCTATAACAAAAAAAGATTTGATTATTTATATATTCAGAGGTTTAGCTCATGGTTTTGGCGTAATTCTCTGGTTTTATGCTATGTCAAGAATCCCTATAGCTGAGGTTACTGCTATTAGTTACACAGGTCCAATTTATATAAGTATTGGCGCAGCAATATTTTTTGGTGAAAAACTAGCTCTTAGAAGAATATTAGCTATTGTAATTGCTTTTATAGGGACACTAATCATATTACGACCCGGTTTCCAAGAAATATCACTTGGTCAATTAGCTCAAGTTATTTCTGCTCCACTATTTGCTATTTCATATCTATTATCAAAGGAATTAACAAAAAATCATAATTCTCTGGTTATAGTTTGCATGCTTAGTGTATTTGTTACACTTACTCTTGCGCCCCCTGCTTTATCTGTTTGGGTTCAGCCTTCAATGAAAGAAATCATTTGCCTTGGTTTTGTTGCAATACTAGCAACCTTAGGGCACATAACACTTACACAGGCAATTAGATCTGCACCCATTATAATCATCCAGCCAATAAGTTTTCTTCAATTGGTTTGGGCAGCATTAATCGGATATTTTATTTTTTCTGAGTTAGTTGATATTTTTGTTATAATTGGAGGTCTAATAATAATTATTTCTGTAACATATATTTC
>CAZNBI010000241.1:0-1750 GCA_964571065.1 uncultured Rhodobacterales bacterium
TTTTATCTAGGGCTCAGAAATTAGAAAAACAAGGAGAAAAGATAATTAATCTTGGCATAGGCCAGCCTGACTTAAACCCTCCTAAATATGTAATTGAAGAAGCAATAAATGCTATAAAAAATGAAAATCATGGTTATACTAATGCTAAAGGCATATTAAAACTCAGAGAAACCATTTCAAATGAATATCAATCTCTTTATAATCAGAAAATAGAGCCAGATAATATAATTGTCTCACCAGGCGCAAAACCAATTATTTATATGGCTATATCTATGTTAAGTGAAAATAATTGCGAAATATTATTATCTAACCCAAGTTTTCCAATTTATTCATCGGTTATTAAATATTGCGGTGCTAGAGCCGTATATTTTGATTTAAAAGAAGAAAATAATTTTGATTTTATAGCTGATGATATTATTGAGAAAATCACTGAAAAAACAAAACTAATAATTTTAAATTCACCTTGCAATCCAACAGGGAGTGTAATCAATACAAATGAATTAAAAAAATTATTAAATTTTATTGAAAATTTACCCTTTAAAGTTTTTATTTTAAGCGATGAAATATATTCAAAAATAATATTTAAATCAAACATCCCAGCAAGTATCTTTCAATGTTCAAACAATCTTGAAAATTTAATAATTATAAATGGATTATCAAAATCATTTTCAATGACAGGTTGGAGAATTGGCTGGGGAATTTTTCCTAATTGCCTAATTAATAATGCTGAAAAATATGCTGTTAATATATTTTCATGTGTGAATAATTTTACTCAATTTGCAGCAATTACTGCTTTAATAAAAGGTTCTGAATATACTAAAAATCTAAAAAAGATATTCAATTCTAGAGTTAGTATGATGGTCAAAGGAATAAATAAAATAAATGGATTTAAGTGCAAGCATCCAAGTGGTTCTTTTTATTGTTTTGTAAATATTAAAAATACAAACCTCAGCTCATCAGAAGTACAAAATATTTTATTAGAACAATTAGGCATCGCTACAATAGATGGCAATGATTTTGGTTCTAATAATGACTACATAAGAGTTTCATCCTGCACTTCAAAAGAAAATATTAAAATAGCATTAGAAAAGATTAGTAATTACTTTAATTAATTTGACTTTTATATAGTATTTTGCCTAATTTTTAGGCAGAATATATTATATTTTATAGAAAATTAATTAGTTTAATAATTTATTTAAAAAAATATAAAAAAAATTATCTAAATAAACATTAAATTTTTGCAATAGTATTATGAAGAAAATTGAAGCTATAATAAAACCCTTTAAGTTAGATGAAGTTAAAGAAGCTTTAAGTGAAATTGGAGTTTCTGGTTTGACTGTTTTTGAAGTCAAGGGTTTTGGTCGTCAAAAAGGGCATACTGAACTTTACAGAGGAGCCGAATATGTGGTTGATTTTTTACCAAAAATTAAACTTGAATTCATAATTAATGATGAAATTTTAGAAGAAGTAATTGAAACAATTAAATCCTCAGCGCATACGGGTAAAATTGGGGATGGTAAAATTTTTGTTTCAAATATTGAAGAAATTATAAGAATAAGAACAGGTGAAAAAAATTCTGATGCAATCTAAGAGATTTAAATGGGAGTTTAAATTAATTATAATTTGGAGAAAACAATAATGACAGATGTAAAAAAAATACTTAAAACCATAAAAGATAACGATATAACATATATTGATCTTAGATTTACTGATCCAAGGGGCAAATTACAACACGTTTCACAACATGTTA
>CAZNBI010000242.1:0-1741 GCA_964571065.1 uncultured Rhodobacterales bacterium
CCATAAAAGTCAGACTCTTTTGAAATTTCTTCCCTTCTTTGCTTTGCCTCTTCTGTGGTTAGAGCTCCCGCATTTAAATCGGCGTCAATAGCCATTTGTTTTCCGGGCATTGCATCAAGAGTGAATCTAGCAGAGACCTCTGAAACACGACCAGCACCTTTTGTAATTACTAGCAGGTTAATTATGACTAAAATTATAAATACAAAAATACCAACAACATAATTCCCAGCAACAACAAAAGCTCCAAATGCTTCGATAACTTTACCAGCTGCATCTGTACCAGTATGACCTTGGCTAAGCACAACTCTTGTCGATGCCACATTCAAACCCAATCTTAGTATAGTTGCAAAAAGCAAAATGGTTGGGAAACTTGAAAAATCTAATGGCCTGAATGCATTCATTGCAACCATCAGGATTAGTAAAGAAAGTAAAATATTACTTGTGAAAAATATATCTAGTAAAAAAGATGGTAAAGGCAGAACCATCATTGCAACAAGCATCAATATACCAAGAGGAAGTCCCATATTTTTTATTACTGGACTTATTTGATGTAGCCCAAGACGCCTAAGTGTCATTTCCATGACGTATTCTCCTGGTCAAAATTATGACTATTTTCAATAATTACAAACTTTGCAAAAATGTTAGTAATTGCCTTAATTTGAAGCTTATTTGTAAAATTTTTTATCATTTAAATTATAATTCTTTCTAGTTAAATAAGTATCAATTTAAACTTTCTCTTGTTCATGTAAGGCAAGTTATATGCCAACCAAATTTAAGTTGAATAATTGATTGATTAAAGTTTACTGGCATGAAATATGCATTCCAAAATGTTGATATTCGAATAGATCATTATGGAGTAAGTTCATGAACAACAAATTAAAAAAGAATTTTTACTTATTAACTTCAACTTGTTTGATTTCGGGATCTTTATTGTTTACTGGATGTAGTTATCAACCTGATATATCTTATAACAATGGAGCTAAAGATCCTCTATCATCTTTTGTAAATACTCTTAAACCCGAAAGTAACGAAAAAAGTAAATCTACCTCTAGCCAAACTGATAATCTAATAGTAGCTCAGCAGGTTTTAGATGCTTCAGTAGAGGAAATACCAACGCTTACTGCTGTAGGATATGCTGTTGTTAGTACTCAGCCAGGCAGATCAGATGCTCAAAAAAGATTAATGGCTATAAGAGCCGCAAGAATGGCTGCTATGCGAGACCTCGCTGAGCAAATTCATGGATTACAAGTAGACAGTAATACTACAGTTGTTGATTTGATGGTTCAAAATGATACTTTTAGAGGCGTTGTAACTGGTACAATTAGAGGAGCCAGAACAGTAAGAATTAATCCTACAGGTGCAGACACTTATGAAATAGTATTAGAGATTGATCGCGAGATGATGACTTATCTCTTAAGTGTTGCGAGGCAAGCATAATTTTATAGAACTTTCAAAGATTAAATTAATCAATGTTAAAATTTTTTATAAAACTTAATTTTCTTTTATATATAACTTTCCCATTTTTGGTTTATGGGCAAGTAAAATTTGTAGAAGTAACAGGCCGTTCTGTAATTGAGGATAATTCTCCACTTCTGTCTAAGAATACTGCCTTAGAGGATGCTTTATATCTAGCGGCACTTGAGGGAGGGGCAAAAGTTTCTGGATACAGCCTTATAGATAATTTTTCAAATTTAAGAGAAGAAGTTATTGTTCAACCAGCTTCAGGTATTCTTGACTATAC
>CAZNBI010000243.1:0-1730 GCA_964571065.1 uncultured Rhodobacterales bacterium
TTATCAAACCAGGTTATTGCACCTTGCAATTTTACTCCATTTATTAAGAAGACAGTTACCGGTATTTTTGTTTTTCGTACTTGGTTTAGAAACGCGTCTTGTAGATTTTGACGATCAGAAGCCATACTTGGAGCCTTACCTTTTATTTTTACTCGACTTTCTCTAGTTTACTCAAAAAGAAAAGCAAATCAACCAAAAGCACCAACTATTCCGTTTAAGCTCTGTTAAAACCGAATGAAATCAAAGATAGAGCAACCAAAATTTCTAGACGTCCAATAACCATTCCAATTATTAATGCCATCTTTGAAAAAAGGGATAAATCCAATATCAAAATTTCCCTTAAATCAATCATCTCTATGATTGGGCCAGTTGTAGTCAAACAAGCAACTGCTAATAAAAGCGCATCTTCAAAACTTATTTCAAATAATGCTAAAAAAATTGTTAAAATCGCCACACTCACTATAAATAACATAAAAAATATCCACGCCATAAATATGGAGATTTCCAAGCTATTTTTAGAGGTTTTTTGACCTACTATTGAGGACGGGTGAAGTAGTTTTCCAGTTTCATTGGAAAAAGCTGTAAATAAAATAGATATCCTAAGTAATTTTATACCACCTGCAGTAGTAGCTACTCCGCCACCGAATAAACATAAGCCCATTAAAATAATTATGATAGAAGAAAAATCTGTTGAAATTTTGGAAAAATCCCAAAAGGAACTTACGTACCCGTTTGTAGTAATGAATGAAAAAACAGTGAAAAAATTGCCCCAAATTGACTCAAATATAGTTTCCAAAGGATAACTCAATTTTTCATCAATGTTGCCTGCAGTTATTTGCTTTGAAGAAATTATTACAGTGCCAAGTACCGTTATAAAAAAACCTAAACGGATTTCTTTATCAATTAAAATATCTTTTACCCTAATCTTTTGGTAAAAAGATTTAAAAATAGTATGCGACAATGCTAATAAAAGAAACATCAGGATCAGTAATTCACCAAAAAAACCAGCTCCGTCTAATTCAAATTTTTCAGGTCCAGAAATTCCAGAAGTTGAAATGACTGAAAGAGCTCTTATCAAACTGGTATAGCCATCTGTACCAAGACCTGTAAGGCAACCCCAAAGAGCGATTGTCAGTCCAACATACACTGGAATGAGCTTTCGCCCAACCTTAAACAATGTCGTAGATCTCTCATCAAGAGTTAATTTTCTGTTTGATTTTGACGAATTTATTTTGTTTGAAACAGCTTCAAAACCTCCAAGATTGACGGGTACTAAAATCACAAACGCAGCAGTCCAAATCAATCCCCCACCGAACCAAGCAACTAGAGCTCTCCAAAGATGAATTGGTTTTGACAAAATTTCTTTTTCAAAAACTGGCAAACCCGTAGTAGTAAAAGCTCCAACCATATCAAGATAGGCGTCCATCCAGTTGACACTTGGTAAAATAACCCAAGTTGGAAATGCAAAAAATAATGGTAAAAAAATAAAAGATAGAATCAGTGAAAGAAGTTGACCGAAACCAGTTTCTTTCAATTCCCTATTAGAAATGACTAAAACAAATAAAGAAAAAATAAGAATTCCAGTCAAACCAATGTAAAAAAATATTCGAGCTTCTCTGAAAAATTCGACGGCAACGGCATAGACAGAAACAGCAAACATTAAACTGCAACCAACGCCAAAAATTTGAAATAAAAGAGGTAAGCGCTTTAAGGTGCGACCTAAATTAATA
>CAZNBI010000244.1:0-1730 GCA_964571065.1 uncultured Rhodobacterales bacterium
AGAAAGAAGAAAATTCGCTATTATACTTTAAGAATATATCTTAACTAAATCTATCGTATTTTTCCTACCTCTTATTTCAAAGTTTTCTATTATTTCAGATTTAGGTATTATTTTAATTCTATTTGCAACATCCTGACTAATTATTAAATTGGTATCAAATTTTTTACAGGCATCACAGATTCTGCTAGCGACATTTACTGGGTCACCAATTATTGCAAATTCAGTTCTTTGTTCATTACCAATATTTCCAACAACACATGGACCGAAATGAATACCAATTCTATGCTCAATTGTTGATAAACCTTGTTCTAATCTTGAATTGTTCCAATTTTTTAGTTTTTTATTCATTGATAATGCACAATTAAAAGCATTTTGTGCGTCATTACCTGAAGACTTTGGAGTTCCAAAATTAGCCATAACTGCATCTCCAATAAATTTATCAACTGTACCTTTATTTTCAAAAATAGCTTCAATCATAATAGCTTGATATCCTGAAAGTAATTTTAAGATATCCTTAGGGGGCATCTTTTCTGATAATTTTGTAAATCCTACAATATCAGTAAAAAGAATTGCCACATCAAGGTCTTTTGGATTTTGATTATCAAAGTCTAAGTCTGAATTCTCAATTTCTTCTTTGATTTCAGGTGAAAAATAACGGCTTAAAACCAAACTTGTTTTTTCAAATGAAGCTGAACTTTTAGCGTGCTTATTAGCTTGCCATATTATTGCTATACCTACAGCAAAAGACCAAAAAAATAGACTGGCACTTCCAGAAAACCCTTGGGTGTCAATTGCTAAATTATTTGAATAAATAATTTCTCTTTCAATAGTAAAAAAAACACCCGTATTAAATATTATAGGAGATAGACCTAATAAAAGAAGAAAAGTTAAAAAGCCTGCAAAATAATAAAAAATTATAGGTCTAAAAAATAATATACATAAAATCATAAACAGCACAGGCATAATAAAAATTTCTATTGCTTGGCGTCCTAAAATATTATTTGAGTTTATTGACACATCAGAACTTAAATCAGCAGTCTGCAAGCCAATTACTATTAATGCATGTAAAGTTACTTCAGCAACTAAAAGTATAGTAAAAAGATTATAGTTTTTTGTATTAGCAAAATAAGCAATTGTACCTTGAACAATAGCCGCAATAATTTGCCATGTTATTAAGTAAGTTAGTAGTTGTTTATTGGACAACCAAGGAAAAAAAATTAAAACTACTAAAAAATATACGCTTACTCCGCAATAAAAAAACCCAGCAGTTTTTAAACCTAGCAAATATTTTTCTTTTAAATTGCTATCACCTAGATTGTTCATAAATTGTTTACCTAGTTTCGCTTTGCTTCAAATCAATTTTGAAAATCAAGTATGTTTATGGCCCTACTAGCAGTTCTTTTTATATTAAGTTTTTTGTAAAAAGATTCATTTTGTTTAACAAATTTTCCGATTTCTATTTGGCAATCCTTATACGATTTTTCATCTACATATTCATAAATCAAAGATACTGAAAATCCACCTGTTTTATTCCAAACACGATTTATTCTCCATCTTATACAGCCTAAAGGACTTAGTTGTTCAAAATGATGGGGACCATTTTTTTCAAAAAATACTAAATAAAGTTCCATTTCAGCTTCGGATGAAAAATCCACTACAGTATAACTAATTAATTTTGCAGAGTTCTTTGTATTCATCTTTGTAGTAAAAGTGTTTTAATAAATAAAACC
>CAZNBI010000245.1:0-1729 GCA_964571065.1 uncultured Rhodobacterales bacterium
CTTATCGATGGAAGGCCGTATGACGATATGTAACATGTCTATAGAAGCGGGCGCTCGAGCAGGCATGATCGCACCAGATAAAAAAACATATGAATATTTAAAAGGAAAACCTATGTCGCCATCAGGTGATAATTGGATTAAAGCTCTTGAATGGTGGAAAAGTCTACCTTCTGATGAAAATGCAATTTATGATAAAAAAATTTCAATTGATGCAAGTAAATTAGTGCCTACAGTTACATGGGGAACCAGTCCAGAAGATACTGCACCAATTACTGGAACTGTTCCTGATCCAAAAAATGAGAAAGATTTAGCTATTAAAGCCAAATTAGAAAGAGCATTATCATATATGGATCTAAAACCCGGTCAAAAAATTTCTGAAATAAAAATTGATACAGTATTTATAGGCTCATGTACAAATTCAAGAATAGAGGATTTAAGAGCTGCTTCAAAAATTGTAAAAGGTAAAAAAGTTTCAAATGAAATTAGAGCAATGATTGTTCCGGGTTCTGGGCTTGTAAAAGAGCAAGCTGAAAAAGAAGGTTTGGACGCTATTTTTAAAGAAGCGGGATTTGACTGGAGGGAGCCAGGATGTTCAATGTGCCTGGCAATGAATGCTGATAGACTTACACCTGGTGAAAGAGCAGCATCTACTTCAAATAGAAATTTTGAAGGTAGACAAGGAAGGCTTGGAAGGACACACTTAGTAAGTCCAGAAATGGCAGCAGCAGCAGCTATCAAAGGTTATTTGACGGACGTTAGAAATTTGTAATTAGATAGATTTTTAAGGTAAAATAATGGAAAAATTTATCAAAATAAAAGGAATAGCAGCCCCACTAGACATTCTAAATATAGACACGGATATGATAATTCCGAAGCAATTCCTTAAAACAATAAAGAGATCTGGTTTAGGAAAAAACTTATTTGATGAAATGAGATACACTACGAATGGTCAAGAAATTAAAAGTTTTGTGCTGAATCAAGATCCGTGGAGAGATTCAAAAATAATTATTGCAGGAGATAATTTTGGTTGTGGTTCAAGCCGAGAACATGCACCTTGGGCATTACTAGATTTTGGGATTAGGTGTGTAATTTCAACAAATTTTGCAGATATATTTTATAATAATTGTTTTAAAAACGGTATTTTACCAATTAAAGTTTCAGAAGATGAAAGATTAGCCCTTCTTGCTGATGCTAAAGATAATGAAAACCCTATTATTGAGATTGATCTTCCTAATCAAGTTATTAATAGACCAAATGGGGTTTCAGTAAAATTTGATTTAGATGAGTTCAGGAAAAAATGTCTTTTAGAAGGTTTAGATGATATCTCTCTAACATTAGAAAATAAGTTAAAAATAGAAGCTTATGAGAATGAAAGAGATAACATAAGACCATGGTTGTAAAAACAAAATTTAAATTATTAGGATAGTTAATGTCATCAAATAGAAAATTAATGATAATGCCAGGTGATGGTATAGGTCCTGAAGTGATAAATGAAACTTTAAGACTATTGGATTGGCTTGCAAAATATAAAAATATAAATTTTGATACTATAGAAAGAGATGTTGGTGGCAAGTCATATGACCTTCATGGCACACCACTAACTGATGAAGCTCTGAGCGATGCCCTTGAATGTGATGCTGTATTATTTGGTGCAGTTGGTGGTCCAAAATACGATGACTTAGATTTTGAATTAAAGCCTGAAAGAGGTCTCTTGACACTCAGAAAAGAG
>CAZNBI010000246.1:0-1725 GCA_964571065.1 uncultured Rhodobacterales bacterium
TTTTCTTTTTCCTTAAGAGCTAATTGTTTCATTTCAGGAGTTAGTTGAATAAATGCTACAATTTCATTTGCACCTAAACTATTGTTATATAGTGCAATTAAATCTAATGCATCATCACCATTAATATCACCTAGTGAATAGAATTCAGTATTACCCATTTGATATTTATTAATTGGAACATTCTCCTTAAGGGGTGGTAAATAAATATTTTCACCATCATTAAAAAAAATGTATGGATGATATTTATGAGGCCCAGAACTCCATCTACCAGCTCCATCCGTTTGCAGAACAAGATCTTTAAATCCATCGCCATTTAAATCACCATGAAAAAAATTATGAGTATACGCTGTTACTTCATTTTCTTTAAAATGACGATTTGTTATTTGATTAGGGAAAAATTTTTCTGTCTCATCTGAAAAACAATCTCCATAGTTTTTTAATAATGTAAATCCACTTGTCATCCACATGTAAGGAGACAAAAAATAACCAACTAAGATATCTTGATAGCCGTCATCATCAATATCTATAATTTCAATATTTGATGGGCCAAATTGAACTTCTTTTCTTAGTCCTCTTTCATTTGCTATGAAGTTTTTTAATTTTTTGTTTGCTTCAACTCTTCCTAACTCTGATATCCAGTGAGTTCCGATTCTAGTTTTTTTATTATCTGCAAAATCAAAATCCCCATCTCCATATATTATATATACTGATCCAATTTCTCGATTTTTTTTGTTAGGTGATTTAATGTCACTTACTGACACTGCAATATCCAGATACCCATCTTTATTAAAATCCGCGACTTCAATATCATTAGAAAGGTAGTGACTTATTTCTTTGCTGTATTCATAACCACTGAAATTAAATATATTATTACCAGTATTAATTAATGGTTCTGTTCTTTCTTTTTCTCCTTCAGATAAAGGGAGAATATCAATTTTACCATCTTTATTAATATCTCCAACTGCCCCTCCATGGTTCCAGTCATTTTTTCTTATTTCAGGAATTTTCACTTCTTTAAAGCCTTTACCTTTTTGATTAATTAATAAAAGATCAATTTCACCTCTAGGAACATCGGATTTTTTACCTAAAAATCCATTGTTTGCCCAATGACTATAAGGGTCTCCTGTTGTAAATCCTGCTATATCAATCCAACCATCATCATTTATATCTACTGCACTCGCCACCCTGATATGGCGTCTTCCAGCTGATTTAGGCATGCCTTCTTGAGGTCTAAAGCTTCCATCACCATTTGAAAGGTAAATAGTTGGAGGGGAGTTGTTTTCGTAATGTGAGATCATAAGATCGTCAAGTCCATCATTATTAAAGTCAGTCACAATTTTTATTTCTGGAGCAGGCATTCCTTTTTCATTTTCTTCAAAAATTTTACCTAAGCTAAAACTTTTATATCTTGGAATTTTAGTTCTTACAGGTTCCAATAAGTGATTTGATAAATTAATTTCACTATATACTGTTTGACTAGAAGCATCAGGCGAGGGCATAGAAATTTTATTGTCACAAGTTCCTATTTGAGGTAGCTCAAGATTAAATTGAGCATACAAATTAGAAGAGTTGAAAATAAAAAATAAAGTTATAATAAATAAATATCTAATCATGATATTTTATTTAACTTTAAGGATCATTTAAGACCAGCTTTTCTCATCCCATTCAAGAGAATGTCTTTTACCTCTTGATTAATTTGTGGAACTACTTGCTCATAATCTTCTA
>CAZNBI010000247.1:0-1716 GCA_964571065.1 uncultured Rhodobacterales bacterium
TGTGGTTAACATGATCAGAACCATTTATTAAAACAGCTTGTATCTGAGGCTTTAGAATTGACTGATTTTGAAATACTTTTGTAGGTAAGTAATCCTCCCAACCAAATGAAATAAAACTATTTATAGAATTAATTTTACCTGTATTATCAGGATTACTTTTATTTTTTGATACATCATAAAAATTACCAGATATTGAAGTCTCAATAAAACTTATTCCTTTTTTTAATTTTAATTTTCGATGTGCAGTAAGTTTATTTGAATATCTAAATAAATCATGTCCTTCATCATCGTCAAGTTCAAGTGCACTCATTTCCAATTTGCCAAATGTATTTCTAAGCGGTATGTCAAAATTTCTTTCATATTTAATTGAAGGTAATACTAAAGGTGAGTTGTCATTTTCAGTTTCTCTAGAAAGGCTTCCAATTTTATAAAGTTCTACAGATGAAAAACTGTCCTCATTCAGTTTTTGTGTTGATAAGCTTGATTTTAGAATTGTCTCGTTCGTCAATTTATATTTTCTTAAAAAACTATCTTCACTGGAGTCCTGAAGTATAATTTTAGTTCTCCAGTTATTTTCATTTTTTGAGTCAAATGTCAAAAAACCTGAAATAACTTCTTCATCTTTTTCTTTGAATGTATCTACAATTCCACCAATTATATTAGCCTTAAGATTTGAGCTTTCACTAATACTTCTATACTCAAGGTCAGTTAGATAACCTGACTTTGAAAAAATTATCGGTGTAATAGTATAGTCTTGGCTATTTGATATATTTAAAAAATATGGTTGCTTCCATGTTATCCCAGTCTCTTTACCAACACTTATGCTAGGAGTAAGAAATCCGCTTTTTCTTTTTACAGTCCAATCTGGATGAGCAAATGTAGGAGTATAAATAATAGGAAAGTTTAGTAAGTGCATGGTAACACCATCATGATGAATAGTGTGTGTATCATTATTGACCCTTGTTTCACGTGCACTAAAATGCCATAATGGAGTTTCACCTTCATTTAATTTACAATTACAGGGAGTAAATTTTGTTCCCTTATATTTAATTTCGTTTTTATTTTCAGAAACTACATTACGCGCTGTCATTTGACTGCCATCAGCTAATTGCGCATAAATATTTGAAAGATAAAAGTTTGAAGTTTGATTTTTTAAAATTAAATCTTTTCCATTATGAAAATTGCCATTTTCATCTTGAAGAAATACATCGCCTTTAGCATGTATTTCATCTTTATTTCTATAGTAGATTATCTCCTTGCTTGAAAGTTTGATATTATCTAATTCTAAATTTACATTGCCAGTTGCAATCAGTGTTTGTAATTCATTATCAATTGAAACCTTCTGAGCTGAAAAAATTATACCTTTCTTTTTTTGCTTAATATTTTGGATTTGAGAATTATCTAAATTCGAATTTTTTGTTCCCTTAATTGAATCCATTTCATTAAAACTGTTATCGTTAAGTTTGTAATTTTGTTGGTTTATATTTCCAAAATTTTTCTGATTATTAATAACTTTTTTAATTAATTCTTTTTCAAACTTATCTTCAGAATGCTTTGTAATTTTATCATCATCTACCTCAGATATATTGTCTGCATTTTCAAAAAATGATTGAGAGGCTTTTATATATTGATTGCTACTTAAGTTATCATTATCTTTTTTTATTACTAAATCTATTATGGCTGAATTACTATTATCAAAACTTTTTATAAATGATA
>CAZNBI010000248.1:0-1714 GCA_964571065.1 uncultured Rhodobacterales bacterium
ATTTTATTTTCTTTTGAAAATATATCTTTAATCTATTTAACTATTTGTTAGTGTACAGTATGGAATTTAATCAAGATATTAAGTTACTTATTGATGGCAAATGGATAAAATCTTCAGAGAGAGATACATTACCTTTAATTAATCCAGCAACAGAAGAAATTTTATCAAATGTGCCTATTGCAAATGATAAAGATTTAGATAATTCACTAACATCTTCAAATAAGGCCTTCAAAATATGGAGTAAATTTCCACCACTTAAGAGACAATCGATCATGCTTAAAGCTGTAGAGATAATTAAAGGCAGACAAGAAGAGATTGCGAAAACTCTTACTATGGAAATGGGAAAAACTCTTAGAGAATCCAGACAAGAAATTAATCAGGTTATTGAAACTACGATCTGGTGTGCTGAAGAGGGTAAAAGAACTTATGGGAGAATTATACCTTCAAGAGATAGTCAAGCAAGGCAAATGGTCTTTAAAGAGCCAATAGGGCCAGTTGTTGCATTTGTTGCTTGGAACTTTCCAGGTGGAAATTTTATAAGAAAGGTTGCATCTGCTTTAGCTGCAGGTTGCACAATAATCATAAAACCAAGTGAAGAAACACCAGCTACTGCAGTTGCTCTTGGAGAATGTTTTATGGAAGCTGGCTTGCCGTCAGGTGTTTTAAATATTGTGTTTGGAATACCAGACAAAATTTCACGTTATTTACTCGAATCACCAATTCCAAAAGCTGTCACCTTTACAGGTTCAGTTGAAGTTGGAAAGCATCTCCAATCATTATCTTCAAATACATTAAAAAAATGTACTTTAGAATTGGGAGGCCATGCACCAGTAATTATTTGTGACGATGTGGATGTTGATAAAGTTCTTAAAAAAATTGCACCATGGAAGTTTAGAAATTCTGGCCAAGTTTGCATTTCTCCTTCAAGATTTTTTGTTCAAGATGAAATATACAAAAAATTTGTAGATGGTTTTGTAAATATTGCGAGACAAATAAAACTGGGTAATGGGTTGGAAGATAGTTCTGATATGGGCCCTTTGATATTTGATAAACAGTTGAGAAAAATGGAAATTTTAGTTGAAGATGCAAAATCAAAGGGATCAAGTATTAATTTAGGTGGAAAAAAATTTGGTAATAAAGGTTACTTTTATGAACCTACGGTTTTAACTAATGTGTCCCCAACATCTAGAGTACTAAATGAAGAACCTTTTGGACCTTTGGTTCCAATATTGCCATTTAAAAATATTGAGGAGGCCACTGAAAAATCAAATTTATTGTCTGTTGGTTTGGCATCATATGTTTTCACTGAGAAACAAAAAAATTCACATTTTTTAGGTAATAATCTTAATGTAGGAATTGTATGCGTGAATCATACTATAGTTTCAGTTCCAGAAGCACCTTTTGGCGGGGTAGGTGAGTCAGGATATGGAAAAGAAAATGGTATAGAAGGATTAGAATCATTTTTGAAGACGAAATATATTTCTGAAATACCTTCTATTTAGTTAAATAGCTTAAAAACTCAGGTCTGAATTTTTCTTTTAAATCATCATTTGTGTTATTTTTAATTAAACCTTTTTGAGAACCCAAATCAGAGTTAAAAACCCTATTGCGGTTTAGTATATTTTGTGGGTCAAACTTTTCTTTCAAATCTTTCATGAACTTAATTTCTTGTTTTGATCGACTTAAATGTAAATAAGCTTTTTTTTCTAAACCT
>CAZNBI010000249.1:0-1712 GCA_964571065.1 uncultured Rhodobacterales bacterium
TGTCTAACTTTGTCTAACTCAAGAAAAGAAGTAAGAGAATTTTTGAAACTCTCTTTAACAATTGATTTTATTGGGATTTTTGGTAGCGGAGGAGGGACTTGAACCCCCGACACGCGGATTATGATTCCGCTGCTCTAACCTGCTGAGCTACTCCGCCATTAGTTTATTATAGACAGTCTCAATAAATCCAACAAGTGTTTTGATCAAGTCCAAAATTATTTATGCAGCTGAGAAAGAAGTTTTATAATTATTTGTAAAGTTTGACTTTGTGTCCTCTATCCAACCTCCACCAAGAACGTGATTACTGTTTTTTCTATTATAAATAACTGCAGCTTGACCTGGTGAAATACCTTCTGTGTGTTCTGTTGGAAAAAGAATAACTTGTTTATTATTAAATTTGATTTTAGCTTTTATAAGATCTCCTGTATTTCTTACTTTAACAAAAATATTTTCATCGCTCGAAATTGTATTGTTAATCCAATTTAAATCTTTTAGATGTATCTCATCAACATTCAAGGCTTCTTTAGGACCAACTATCACTTGATTTTTTTCAACATTTATATTCACAACGTATAACCTTGTTTCATCAAGTCCAGATATTCCGCCTATTCCTAACCCTCTTCGTTGGCCAATAGTATAGTCAATTATACCATTATGCTTTCCTAATATACTTCCATCAATATATGTAATATTCCCAGCCTCAATCGAACCAGGCCTTAAACGTCTCACAATATCAGAATATTTACCGTTGGGAACAAAACATATATCTTGGCTGTCAGGCTTGTCTTTAACTTTTAAATCAAATTTATCAGCAATTTTTCTTGTTTCTGATTTATTCATATTACCTAACGGGAACCTTAGATAATCTAACTGATCTTTTGTAGTTGCAAAAAGAAAATAGGATTGATCCTTTTCAGGATCTTCACCTCTATGAAGTTCAATACCATTTTTTCCTTCAACTCTTTGAACGTAATGACCTGTTGCTAGTGCATCTGCATTTAAATCTTTAGACATTTTGAACAGGTCTGTGAATTTCACTGTTTGATTACATTTAACACACGGAATGGGAGTTCTTCCTGCTAAGTATTCGTCGGCAAAATCATCCATAACTTGTTCCTTAAATTTACTTTCATAGTCTAAGACGTAATGTGGTATATCAAGTTGAGATGCAACAAGCCGAGCATCATTTATATCAGAACCCGCACAGCAGGCCCCTTTTTTTTCAATAGTTTTACCATGGTCATAAAGTTGAAGGGTTATACCTATCACTTCAAAACCTTTTTCAACAAGAATTGCTGCAACTACAGATGAGTCAACACCACCAGACATGGCAACAACTACTTTAGTATCTGAGGGTTTGCGATTAAATCCTAAAAAATTAGTGCCTGACATGTAAATACCTTAAAATTAATCTTCTGGTATTCTAACTTTTAAACCATCTAAACTTTGATCTATTCTAACACAACAACCCAATCTTGATGTTGGCTCCAAACCAAAGGCTAAATCAAGCATATCTTCTTCATCTGCGTCTGGGCTACCTGTTTTCTCATACCATTCAGGATCAACAACAACATGACAAGTTGCACAAGACAAACTTCCTCCGCATGTGCCTTCAATACCTAAATTAGCATCTCTACCAATCTCCATTAGAGTTGTACCCTCTTCAGCTTCAATCTCATGTTCTTTTCCATCTAATGTAATATAAATAACTT
>CAZNBI010000250.1:0-1707 GCA_964571065.1 uncultured Rhodobacterales bacterium
TTTTTGACGAATAGAACCAGCTGCAGCATTTCTAGGGTTTGAAAAAACTTTTTCGCCAATTGTAATATTTAATTCATTCAATGTTTTGAAATCATTTTTTTCCATAAAGATTTCGCCCCGAACCTCTAATTCACTTGGAAAGTTATTTTTTAAAATTTTAGGTATATTATCTACCATTCTCACATTCTCAGTAACATCTTCACCAAATTCACCATCTCCTCTGGTGATTGCTTGTTGAAAGAGACCATTGATATACCTTAATGATATTGATAAACCATCAATTTTAGGTTCAGAAAAAATTTCAATCTCTTGTCCTTCATTTAAATTAAGATACCTTTTTATTCTATTTATAAATTCAAACACGTCATGTTCATTAAATGCATTATTAAGAGAAAGCATTGGTAATTTATGTTTAACTTTTTTAAAATTGGATGAAGGTTGAAAGCCAACTTTATTTAAAATACTTTTGCTATTTTCAAGAAAAGAATATTCCTTTTCTAGATTAATTAGTCTTAATTTGATTTTATCGTATTCTAAATCTGAAATTTCAGGTTGATCTAATCCGTGGTAAAGGTAGTTATGCTTCTTTATCTTACTATTTAGGTCAGCCCACTCCTTTTCAATCAATTTTTTTTTATGATCAGATTGAAAATTATCCATTTAATAACTTCATAGCTGCTGCTTTTGCTTCTTGCGTTATAGTTTCACCTGATAGCATTCTTGCAATTTCATTTATTCTTTCAGAGGGGGGAATTGAATTACATGTAGTTGTTAATTTGTCATTATTGTTAATCTTTTCAATTAAAAAATGATTCTGACCTTTTGCTGCTACTTGTGGGGAATGTGTAATTACTATAACCTGATTTGATTGGCTTAAGTTTAATAACCTCAAGCCAACAGCATCTGCTGTCTTCCCACCAACTCCACTATCAACTTCATCAAAAATTAACGTATTAGATTGATTTGAGCTAGCTAGGACAACTTTTATTGCAAGTAAAAATCTTGAAAGTTCGCCACCAGATACAGTTTTTGATAATGGCATTAATTCCTGCTTTGGATTGGTTGTTATATAAAAAATTATTTCGTCTGCACCATTTTCATTCCACTCAGATTCAATTTTCTCCCTAATAACTGTTTTAAAATTAGCTGTTTCAAGTTTTAAATGTGGAAGTTCATTATTTATTTTTTCATCTAATTGTATGGCTGTAGATATTCTTGTATTTCTAAGATCAAAGCAACTCTCTCTATATTCATTATATTTATTTGTAAAATCTCTTTCTAATATATCAATTGTGTTATCTTTAGAACTGGAATTTTGAATTTTATCTTTTAATTCAATATAAAATTCATAGAGTAAATTCGGTTCACAATTTATTTTTCTTGATAAATTTCTGATTTTATAAAGTCTACTATCAATATTATCTAATTCTTGTGGATCAGTGTTAAGTGTATTTTGAAAATGTTGAAGTAGGCCATTGCCTTCCTCTAATTCATTTGAAGCTCTTAATAAAGTTTCAATAATTTCGTTTATTTGTTGGTTTTTAGTGAAGTTAGTTTTTTCTAAAGAATTCAAAATATTATTAATTCTTTTTATGACTGAGTCTTCACCATTGAGTTTGCCTAAAGCATCATTTACAGCATTTACAATTTTTGTAGAGTTTGAAATTAGAGACCTTCTTTCGACTAACTCATTTTCTTCATTTTGAA
>CAZNBI010000251.1:0-1695 GCA_964571065.1 uncultured Rhodobacterales bacterium
CCTTTCTCTTTAGTTTCACCAGTCTCATACTTTGAGATAACAATTCCAGTTACTGGCTCATCACTCTCTTGATGAAAGGCAAGATTACCTCTGTAAATTAGTTTTTCCTCTAATATATTTTGTCCCCAAGAAATATTGGAAAGAAAACAGAAACTTAATATGTATAAAATATAATGGTTTTTCACTTTATCGTTTAGCTAATAATCTAAATTAGGTTAATATATGTCAAATTTGTGATTTGCAAAAGATATGCCTATACTTATTTTATTCATAGTTAAATAAAAAGAGAATTTTTTGAGTATGCACAAAATAATTCTAGATTGTGATCCGGGTCATGATGATGCTATTGCAATTTTATTAGCATTATCTTCACCAAAAGAAATTGAATGCTTAGGAATTACTGTTTGTGCTGGGAATGTCCCGATAGAACTAACAGCTAAGAATGCTCTGAGAGTTTTATCCTTAATAGAAAATAAAATTGTGCCAGTATTTAGAGGTTGCCCTAAGCCTCTTGTGACAAAGCTAGTAACAGCTGAACATGTTCATGGAGAAAGTGGCCTAGATACTGGTTCAGGTGTTTCATTACCTGAACCGATAAGTAATTGCCAGAAGCAACATGCTGTGGAATTTATCTTAGAAACTTTGAGTAAACATCCTTCAGATGAAATAACTTTAGTTGCAACCGGACCTTTAACTAACTTAGCTGCGGCTTATACATTAGATCCAAAAACATTTAAAAAAGCAAAAAATATTATTTTAATGGGTGGAGCAGGATTTGAGCCTGGGAATATTACCCCTGCTGCAGAGTTTAATATTTTTGTTGACCCTTTTGCCGCAAAGTCAATCTTTGAAAGTGAGATTGAAATTTTTATGTTTGGGCTGGATGTTACACATCAAATGATCATTACACCAAAAAGACTAAGTTTAATCAAGAAGAGCTCTAATTCGATAGGTCCAACTACAGCTGACTTGCTTACATTTTTTAATTCCTATGACACTAAAAAATATGGTTGGGATGGCGCGCCACTTCATGACCCATGCACTATAGCATGGTTAATAAAGCCAGAAATCTTTCAGATGAAGAAAATGTCAGTAGAGATTGAAACTAATAATGGGCCAGCCTTCGGAAGAACTATTGCAGACTGGTTCAATGTAACTGATAAAAATAAAAATGTTAATGTAGCCATTTCTGGAAAATCAGATCAATTTTTTGATTTGATAGCAGAGCGACTTAGCCGCTTTAGTTAATGAAAGTAAATAACAGCAAATTAATTTATAAAACAATTACAGCTTATAAGGAGCAAAATAAAAAATTTGGATTTTCTCCAAAAGGTGTTTTTTGGCAAAATGATAAAACACAGATTGCCAGATTTAATTCTCTAATAAATGGTATACTAACCCCAGATTTAGATGGTGGTATATCTATTTCTGATTTTGGTTGTGGGTATGGTGCTTTTTATAGCTACATAAAAAATAAACAATTTATGAATAATAGTTCATTCATAGGTTATGACATTGTGGATGATTTCATCTTTGAAGCAAAAAAAAATTATCCCAATGCCGAATGGAATTGTTCAGGCAAACTAGCCCGAGAAACAGATTATTTATTTATTTCTGGCACTCTTAATATGGCATTTAATTATTCAATAAATGAATGGCAAAGATATTTGGAAAGTCAGATTGAAGAATGCTTTA
>CAZNBI010000252.1:0-1688 GCA_964571065.1 uncultured Rhodobacterales bacterium
CATTTCTTATAAAATGTTGGTGCCTAATAAATGCCCATGCGGCAGTTGGTCCAGCTGTAATCAATCCATGATTTCTCATTAGGAGTGTATGTTTTTCTTTACCAATTGCATTAATTAATTTTTTTTGTTCTTCATCATTAAGAACTATCCCATTAAACTCATGATAACCAACTCTCTCATATAGTTGACAACCCTCTTGTGTTAAAGGAATAAATTTGCTCTTTGAAGCTGCCAATGTTTGACTATTTACTTCATGTGAATGCATTACACAGTGAAGATCTTTTGGGCGCGCTTGGTGAATTGCTGAATGAATAATAAAACCAGCCTTGTTAATAGGAAAATCGTCATCACTTAAT
Organism: uncultured Rhodobacterales bacterium; assembly: GCA_964571065.1. Classification (GTDB taxonomy): domain Bacteria; phylum Pseudomonadota; class Alphaproteobacteria; order Puniceispirillales. The sequence goes on from CAZNBI010000252.1 coordinate 357, forward strand.
TTATTCCCATCTAAATCAACCAAAACTAAATTTGATGCACAAATTTCATTATAATTTAAACCAAAACCATTGATTAAGAAGGTATCTGTATCAGGAACTCGTAATGTTATATGATTGTAAACAGTACTGGTCCAACCGTAATGATCTGTCAAACGATAACAAGCTGCTAAATTCACCCTTGCTTCCCATTCTTGTTGAGAGTATTTGCTTGGTTTTTCTGGGTATTCAATTTCTAGGTTTGGCATTTCAAAACTCTTAAGGTTATTTTTATATTAAAATTATAAAAAAATTAAAAATAAAATATATTCCATAATATGTACCATTTAGTGATACAATTGTTAATTGAATGGTTAATTTATTTTTGAAATGTTTTATTTTTAACAAAAAAAGTTACTAAGGATACATAATGATAATTTTAGGTTTAGGATACATAACCATTAAATCAGACAAGTTAGATGATTGGACTGAATTTAGTAGTGCGTATCTTGGTATGCAATTAGTTGACAAAACATCTTCAACTGCAATTTTAAGAATGGATGAGAGAAAGCAGAGATTTGTTGTCACTAATGAAACAGCTGCATCAAATATTTTTGGTTGGGAAGTAAATGATAGGCAAAGTTTAGATATTTTATCAGGCCGACTTGATAAAGCAGAAATTAAAATAACAAAAGAACCTAAATCAACGGCAGATCAGAGATTTGTTTCAGAGGTAATAAGTTTTAAGGATCCATCTGGAAATAAACATGAAGCTTTCTATGGTCCAGAATTAAGTAATGATAAGTTTAAACCTGGAAGGCCAATCTCAGGTTTTCGAACTGGCACTTTAGGGATGGGGCATATTGTATTAAATGTAGAAAAACTTGAAAACACTCAGTGGTTCTTCCAAGATGTTCTTGGTTTCAGGTTAAGTGATTATATGTTGAGGCCATTTAAAGCATATTTTTTTCATACAAACCAAAGACACCATAGTATTGCTCTTATTGAGACAGGACAAAATAAAATTCATCATCTGATGGTTGAGTTGTACAGTTTGGATGATGTTGGTCAATGCTATGATATAGCTTTATCAAAAGAAAATAGAATTGGTACTACATTTGGGCGTCATATTAATGATAATATGACATCTTTTTATAGTTATTCACCATCTGATTTTCTTTTTGAGTATGGATGGGGTGGAAGATCAATAGATTTAGATAGCTGGGAGCCTGAAGAAGTAACCTATGGACCAAGTTTATGGGGCCATGATCGATTATGGATGCCTGAAGATCAACTAAAACAAGCCCAAGAGGTAAGGTCGCAAGCTGCTAAAAATAATGTTAGAATTCCTGTAAA
>CAZNBI010000253.1:0-1685 GCA_964571065.1 uncultured Rhodobacterales bacterium
ACTTCAGAATTATAAATTTCATTTTTTTTTAATTTGATAATATTAAAATAAACTAATGGAACTTTATGATTATCAATATCAATTATAGGTTCATTCTTATTGTTGTAAGGGGGAATATGCATAAAAGTTTATCCTTTATATTTTATTATTATGAATAAATGTTTTTACTTCTGAGAAAACAGGCATTGCAGATGAGCAGCCTATTTTAGAAACAACCAAAGCTGCGCATGCACTTCCAAAAATTAGTGAGTCTTTTAGATTGTTTTTTCTGCTTAGTGAAGAAATGAAACCTCCCATGAATGCATCACCCGCACCAAAGGGTTTTAAGCTCTTAACATTGAATGCACCTAAACTGAAGTGGTTATTCAAGTACATAAATTCACAACCTAAATCACCTTTTTTATAAATTATTATTTTTCCTTTTTTAGCTAAGTAAAAAGCAAAATCTTTTGATAGAAAATTATTTTTCAAACCTAATACGTCAAATTCTTCCTCGTTTCCAATGCAAAAATCAGACTCAATGGCAATTTGCCCAATTTTTTCAGATGCTTCCATTGAACTGGACCATGCATCTTTTCTATAATCTAAATCTAAAATTACTGGGCATTTATTTTTCTTTGCCAGCTTTACGGCAGCAAAAACTGAACCCCTTGAAGGTTCAGAGGAAAGGGCAGTGCCTGTAATAATTAAACCAGATTTAAATTCAAAATTTATTGTCTTGATCAGCTCTTTGGATATTTGCAAATCAGCAGCATTATTCCTATAAATTACAACTTTTGGCTTATGAGTTTTGTTTTCTGCTAGAGCCAGTGAGTTTTTATAAGAACCAGAAATTGAATTGCAGTAATCAGTATTTATATTATAAATTGCTAGTTTTTTCTTAATAAAATCTCCAACACTATCATCTGAAAATGTGGAGCACAAGAATGTATTGCAGCCTAGTTTTGACATTGAAACAGCAATATTTGCTGCAGATCCGCCAAGATCACTTATAAAATTATCAGCATCTTGTGTAGATAAACCAATAGGGTTTGGATAGAGATCTAAGCCAGCTCTACCCAAAATTACAAATTTTTTAGATAAAAAGCGTTCAAGAATAGTTTTTGGTAGTTCATAAGTCATAAATTATTTATTTAGTAATTGAATAACCAGCTTTATTTAATGAACTCTCTAATGCTTGGTAGCCCTTTATTGCATAAGCAAGAGGATTAGCCTTTTTAGGATCTTGTTCAGCTTCAACAATTATCCAACCCTCATAACCAACATCATATAATCTTGACATCACATCGTCGTAGTTGATTATACCATCACCTGGAACAGTAAAGACCCCTTTCAAAACACAATCTAGGAATGAATCTTTTTCTTTGCTAATTGTATCAAGTATATTTTTCCTGATGTCTTTTGTATGTACGTGATTAATTCTCTTGCCAAACTTTGAAATTAAATTTTTGTAGTTTCCCTCTGCAAAATATAAATGTCCAGTATCAAGTAATAAGCCAACTTCTTCGGAAGTCGTTAACATTATTTTAGAAATCTCTTCTTCTGTTTCAACAGCTGTACCCATATGATGGTGAAATGTAAGAGGCACACCTTTGTCTTCGCAGAATTCAGCTAGCTGAGATAATTTTTTGCCATAATCTTTGATATCAAATTGATCTAATTTTGGTCTTCTATTAAGTGGAATT
>CAZNBI010000254.1:0-1657 GCA_964571065.1 uncultured Rhodobacterales bacterium
GTCATTCTATTTCATGGGTTGATTTGTCAACTGGAATATTTTGTGTTCAAAAAATCGACATGAACCAATCAAATGCTTTTGAAACAGCGCTTGAGAGACTATCACCTAGAGAATTGTTAATGCCATTAAAAATGAAAGAAAAAAAACCGAATTACTTTAAAGGATGTGTTACTTTTCAGGCCGATAGTCTTTTTCAAAGTGATGTATGTGAAGAAAGGCTAAAAAAATTTTATAAAATTAAATCGTTGGTCGCTTTTGGTGAGTTCAGTAGATCTTGTATTTCAACTGCAGGGGCTATCTTAGGATATGTAAGTTTAACACAAAAAGGGAAACTTCCACTATTAAAAAAAATTAAACAATGGAAGAGCATAGAAGTGATGGAAATAGATATTTTTTCTAGAAAATCATTAGAGCTATTAAAAACACAATCTGGTGAAAAAAATGGAAGTCTCTTTAATGCTATAAACCAAACACTTACAAGTGGTGGAACAAGGTTACTTTTAGAGAGATTAAACGGCCCTTCACTAGACAAGTTAGAAATTAATAAAAGGCTTGATACAGTCTCAAATTTTGTATCTGAAAACCTTCTGAGAAAAAAAGTAAGAGATGTACTTAAGTTAATTCCAGACATAGAACGATCTTTAACAAGACTTCAATTTGATCGGGGTGGACCAAGAGATTTAATTTCAATAAAAACAGGCTGTGAGAAAGCATATGAAATATCTAAATTAATATCAGATCATGACTTCACTTTCCCTAAAAAAGAACTTAATGAAGTTTCAAAAAATTTAACAATTGATATAGGCTTCATAAAAGAATTGGATTTAGCAATAACTGAAAGTCCACCTCTATTTGCAAGAGATGGGAATTTTATCAAGAAAGGTTTCTCAAATGAACTTGATGAAATAAAGCTAATAAGAGACAATTCAAGAGAAAAAATATTATCTCTTCAGTTAAGATATATAAATCAAACTGGTATTCAATCACTTAAAATAAAGTTTAATAATGTTTTAGGCTATCATTTAGAGGTAAGAAAAACTCATGAAACTAAGTTGTTGGAGCAAGATGAGTTTATTCATAGACAAGGTACAGCTCAGGCTTCAAGGTTTACAACTGCAGAATTAGTTAACATTGAATCTAAGTTGACAGATGCTCGCTTTAAATCGTTAAATATTGAATTAGAGATTTATGAGAGCTTGGTAAAAAACTGTCTTCAGAGATCTGAAAAATTATTGAGCATATTTCAAGGTATATCATCTTTAGATGTTGCTATTGGTTTTGCAGAATTAGCATACAAATGGAATTATTCGAGACCAGAGATTTCAAATGAACGCATATTTAATGTTGTTTCTGGAAGACACCCTGTGATAGAGCAAATTTTAAATAAGGAAAAAGATGAAAGTTTTATATCTAACAATTGTAATCTTTCTGATCAAATAATCTGGCTTATTACAGGTCCAAACATGGGTGGCAAATCAACTTTTCTTAGGCAAAATGCTATTATAAATATAATGGCTCAAATGGGTTCATTTGTTCCTGCAGAAAAAGCAACAATTGGTATCTCAGATAGAATTTTTAGTCGAGTAGGATCTGGTGATGACTTGTCACGTGGTCAGTCAACATTTATGGTTGAGATGATAGAAACGGCCTCAATACT
>CAZNBI010000255.1:0-1625 GCA_964571065.1 uncultured Rhodobacterales bacterium
AAATCAGCATGAATGACTATGTCTAAATCAACTAAGTCTATACCTCGGGCAGCCACATCAGTTGCAACACAAATTTTAGACCTTCCATTTTTCATGTCTTGAAGAGCTTTAAACCTTTCAGATTGACTCAGCGCACCAGAAAGACACACAACTTTAAATCCTCTATTAAGTAGCCTTGTATGAACATGAGTAACGGAAGCTCTTGTTGAACAAAAAATTAAAATATTTTTGTTATCGTAGTATCTTAATAAATTAAAAATAGCGTTTTCATTGTCTTTTTTATTTATAAAAAAAGTTTCATACTCAATGTCTGAATGAGGAATATCTTGATTAGATACTTCAATTTTTTTTGGATTTGTTAAATACTTATTTGCCAAAAATATTATTTTTTTTGGCAAAGTTGCTGAAAATAACAGTTTTCTCGTATTTTTTGGAGAAGACTGAATAATAACTTCTAAATCCTCCTTAAAACCTAAATCAAGCATTTCATCAGCTTCATCTAAAACCAAAAAAGATAATTGTGATAGATTTAAATACTTTTTCCTTAGATGATCATTTATTCTCCCAGGTGTGCCAATTAATAAATTAAACTTTTTAGAGATTTTTTTTCGTTCTTTATTTATATCCATACCCCCTATTGAAGTAACAGCAATTAATTTTGTATTTTTAAATAGCCAGAGTGTTTCTTGAAAAACTTGAAGTGCAAGTTCTCTTGTAGGTGCAACTATTAATCCAGTAGGTGCTGAATTAATTTTTATTTTTTTATTCAAAACATCATCTGATATAGATAAACAATATGCTAATGTCTTACCAGATCCAGTTTTAGAACTTACGAGTAAATCACGGTTATAATTATTTTTTTTAATTACATTTTTTTGAACATCTGTAAAACTAGTAAACCCTTTGTCTCTTATATTTTCAAAAAGTGTTTTATTTATTTTATAAATATTTTCCATCACGCTTAGTAACAGAAAATACTATTAAATAATATCACTAATATATATATTTCAATTTTAATTTTACTTAGGAATTTTAATTTTCTTTTGTTGCTTAGAAAGATCTAAAAATAATATTTTTATTATTTACCTTTGTCTTCTAACTTGTTAATAGCAAACTGTTTTAATTAGCATTTATTTTAAAATAAATTAGGATGTTAATATGAGCGATGATTTAGATGAAGATGTTATATTTATAAAAAATGCAATGGCAAAAGTCCCTGATCATAGTAGAGTTACTGAATTTATTCCTGGACCAGGAATTCATAAATTAAAGCTCAAGTTTGATATCAATAAACTTAGAAATTGTCTTGAAAAATTAAAGCTAGAAAGTAAAACTCAGAATAAAAAAAACGATTATGGTTTTGGTGTTTTTTCTTTGACGCAAAGGCCAGGACAAAAGGAATGGACAGAAAATGATTTATCTGGAAGGTATTGGATAAGAGGTGATAAACACTACAAAGAAGAACCCAGAGAAGAATTAATTGAAGAAAAACAATTTTCTGAATTTAATCCTAAATTTAAAGGAACCTACTTTGAGGAAGTTCACTCTGAACTGATAAAAAGGTTTCCAATTGGTCGTATGAGAGTTTTATCAAAAGGAATTTATAATTGTAATTCATGGCATAG
>CAZNBI010000256.1:0-1622 GCA_964571065.1 uncultured Rhodobacterales bacterium
AGCTTTAGAAAGTGGGATTATAGCTCGTTTTTCCGGATTAACAAAAAAAAACTATTATCATTTCTGCTATTTGACATTGGGAAAATACCATTATAGTACCCCTCAATTACAAGCTTTGATATTTTATCCATAAGTTTTATTCAGGGTTGGTAAAAAAATTTCTTCTAACCATTTAATTGAGTAAGCCCCATTTATAATATCTTTATTTCTCAATAACTTTTTGTGTAATTCAATAGATGTATCAATTGGTTCTATAATAAATTCGTCGAGTGCTCTTTCAGATCTTGAAAGGCAGTTTTCCCTATCACTACCGAATACTATAAGTTTAGATATTAGGCTATCATAATATGGAGGTATTTTATATCCTTGATAGACTATAGAATCAACTCTTACACCAGGGCCTCCTGGCGGATGGAAAGTTTTTATTTTTCCAGGAGAAGGTAAAAAGTTATTTGGATTTTCGGCGTTAATTCTAAACTCAATAGCGTGTCCATTAAACACAATATCATTCTGCTTGAAACTTAATTTTTGGCCACTTGCAATCTTAATCTGTTCACATACTAGATCTAAACCAGTCACCATTTCAGTAATGGGATGTTCAACTTGTAAACGAGTATTCATTTCAATAAAAAAGAATTCGTTATTCTCATACAAGTATTCAATTGTTCCTAGTCCTAAGTAGCCTAAATTTTTTGTAGCATTTGCTGAAAGTTTACCAATCTTTTCTCTTTCACTTTGAGACAAAATAGGCGAAGGGCACTCCTCTAACAATTTTTGATGTCTTCTTTGAATTGAACACTCACGCTCTCCTAAGTGAACTACATTACCATGAGAGTCAGCAAACACTTGAACTTCTATATGCCTTGGGTTTTTTAAATATTTTTCCAAATATACTGTGTCATCTCCAAATGCAGCCTTTGCTTCACTTCTTGCTGAGCTAAAAGCTTCAGAAAGATTTTCCATGGAGTTTGCAACCTTCATACCTCTTCCGCCACCCCCAGCAGCAGCTTTAATTATAACTGGAAAACCTATCTTTAGTGCTTCTTCTTCAGCTTCGTTCAAAGATGAGATTGAGCCTTTAGACCCTGGCACGAGAGGCAGACCTGCTTTTTCAGCAGCGATTTTTGCAGAAACTTTATCTCCCATAGTTTTAATATGTTCTGCAGATGGACCAATAAAGTTAATTTCATGAGCACTTACTATTTCAGCAAAATCAGCATTTTCCGATAAAAACCCAACACCGGGATGTATTGCGTCAGCACCTGTCACTAGTGCTGCTGAAATTATAGCTTGCATGTTCAAATAACTATCAGATGATTTTGCTGGCCCAATGCAAACACTTTCATCAGCTAATTTTACATGCATTGAATCATTATCAGCAGATGAGTGAATCGACACAGTGGGTATTTTGAGGTCTTTTGCAGCCCTAAGAATTCTTAGTGCAACATCCCCTCTATTAGCGATAAGAATTTTTTTGAATAATTTTTTATTATTCATTTAATAACAACTAAAGGCTGATCATACTCAACAGGTTGAGCATTTTCTATATAAATTTCCTCGATAACTCCATCTTTTGGAGAAGAAATATTATTCATAACTTTCATTGCTTCTACAATTAATAG
>CAZNBI010000257.1:0-1620 GCA_964571065.1 uncultured Rhodobacterales bacterium
ATCCTAAACAAATAAAATCAAACTCTTTTCAAAATAAAAAAAATTATTTTTTTGACGGTTACAATAAAGATATAGATTTAAGCGACTTAGATGAAGAAATTACATTTGTTGAAAAAGGCTCTCCATGTGGTGAATTATTAAGACGTTACTGGCATCCTGTTCTTTTGTCAGAGGAATTAGGCGAACTTCCTAAATTAATTAAAGTTCTCGGTGAGGAACTTGTTCTTTTTAGAGATAAATCTGGTCAAATTGGACTTTTACATAAACATTGTGCACATCGAGGTGCCTCTTTAGAATATGGTATAGTTGCTGATTGTGGTATCATATGCAGCTATCACGGTTGGCAATATGACATTGATGGAACACTTTTAAAAGCAGGCTCAGAACCGTGTAAAAGCCCTGTTCATAGAAGAGTAAAGCAGGGCGCATACCAGACGCACGAAGAAGAAGGTATTATATTTGCTTACCTAGGCCCCCCGGAACATACACCAGAATTTCCTGTTTATGACACACAACTGGATCAAAATATTAAAAAGATACCTTTTACTATAGAAACACCGTGTAATTGGTTGCAGGTTTATGAAAATACACAGGATCCAATCCATGTTGTTCATCTTCATGCACGTTCAAGCGGTGTCCAGTTTGGTGTTGCTTCTGGAGTTGATCAAATAATCGAATACGATAATACACCCCTTGGTATGATTAATATTCAAACTCGACAGGTAGATGGTCATGTTTGGACTCGTACTACTGAATCTATTCTACCGAATGGCAATCAGACAGGTGCTATATGGGAAGAGGCTGAAAGTGAAAAGTTCTTTCAGAGAACTTCAATGCTTAGATGGATGGTGCCTTTAGATAATACAAATACCAAAACGATTGGTTGGCGTTACTTTTCAAAAGAACTTGATCCCCGTGAACAGGGAGATGCAACTTCTGTTGGGGTTGAAAAAATTGACTTTATTGGTCAAACCAAAAATGAAAGATCTTATGAAGACAGTCAGAGACAACCTGGTGATTATGAAGCGCAGGTATCACAAAGACCTATTGCAGTACATAAAATGGAAAATCTAGCTTCGTCTGATACAGGAGTTGCTAAGTTAAGAAATCTAGTGAGGAAACATGTCCGCAACCTTGCTGATGGAGGCACTATTATTCACCCTCAGAAAAATAAATTTGGCTATATTTCAACGTACACTCAAGATACTGTTATTAAAGCTAAATTGAATGACGCCCAGCAACGAAAGTTTAGTCGTAATTTAATAAGAAATGTAAAAGAAAATAGCCAATTGAGCACAGAGATGAGAAGGCAAAAAGCTGAGGAAAGTAGTCGAAAGTTTATAAAAGAGTTGAGTTAAGTCTTTCAATTTCTTTTAAAAAACCCTCAACAGAAGCGTTTACAATTTTCTTTCCTATTTTGGGATTTGCCATTGCCGAATGTGAACCAACACGGCCATCCGGAAAATCTCTATGATGTTCTTCGGCAGAGCCGTGTTTATCACCTGAATGAGCAATAATGAAATCCTTCGTTAATTTTTCAGGCGGATTTTCAGCTATTTTTTTATATTCAGTATTTTCAATAACTCTTTGATTTATTTGTGTTATTGATATTTCAGATGG
>CAZNBI010000258.1:0-1618 GCA_964571065.1 uncultured Rhodobacterales bacterium
AAAGAAATGCTTTGTTTTTCTGGTATTGATTTTGAACCAACAGCAACCATTTATAACCTCTTATTGTACAATAATTTAGGTTTTGCAAAATTGATGCCATCATTTGATTTAATTGACTTTTACTTTATTAATGCCTTGCATTTCAGCTTCTAATTTATTCTCAATTTCTATACTAAGAGATCTTCTAATTTGTTTGGATTTTTCCTCAGACCTATTTTTTCTCAATTGATGCTCTATAAATTTTTTTTCCAAATTATATATTTCATCGCTAATATTTTTAAGCCTTAAGTGAGCTAATGATATTTGTTCAAATATTTTTTCCTGTATATTTGAAGCAGATTTTAACTCCCAAGCAGAAGTAGAAAGTTTTGTATTTTCACCATTTTTTAATTCATTCAACTGAACTAAAATTTTCTCTACTTTTATTTTTTCTTCTTGAAGAGGTTTGAGCTTCTGAAGATATTTATTTGATGAGACTTTTTCTTTTAAGGCTAAAAGATCAAATAAATTTTTTCTTTTCATCTTAACCGCCAAACATTTGCATTAACTGTGACGATGAAGAATTAAAATCTTCCTTTTTGCTTTCTTTTTGTTTAATGAATTCTGTAATTTTAGGCCATGCTGCAATTGCTTGATCTAATATGGGATCCTGGCCTTGGGTGTACCCTCCCATCATTAACAAGTCTTTGTTTTCAGAATAAGTTGTAACTAACTCTCTGAATTTAATGCTTGCTCCAATATGATTTTCATCAACAATTTCATTCATAACTCTGCTAATTGAAGATGAAACGTCAACTGCAGGATAAATTCCAAGCTGTGCTTGATCTCTTGAAAGCATTATATGGCCGTCCAAAATAGCTCTTGCTGTATCAACCACAGGATCATTTTGATCGTCGCCATCTGCCAGAATTGTGTAAAAAGATGTTATGGTTCCTTTCCCGGCTTCCCCTGATCCTGTTCTCTCAATTAATGATGGTATTAAAGATATTACTGAAGGTGGGTATCCTTTTGAAGTTGGTTGCTCTCCAAGAGCAAGTCCAATTTCTCTTCTAGCGTGAGCTACACGTGTTAGTGAATCCATAATAAGTAGAACATCTTTTCCTTTATCTCTAAAGTATTCTGCAATTGCTGTAGCTCTATTTGCAGCCCTAATTCTTAATAAAGGAGATTTATCTGCAGGTTCTACAACCATTACAGTTCTTTTTTTTGTATCTTCATTTAGGTTTGAAGTAACAAAATTGCCTACTTCTCTACCTCTTTCTCCAATTAAACCAACTACAACTATATCAGCTGTGGTAAACCTTGTAATCATACCTAATAGTACTGATTTTCCGACACCAGAACCTGCAATAATGCCAAGTCTTTGACCTTTGCCGACTGTAAGTAATGAATTAATAATTCTTACTCCAACATCTAGTGGACTGTTAACTGGTAATCTATTGAGTGGGTTGATGCTTTCCCCAGCTAATGGCCAACTTTCATTTACTCCATGAATCATATTTCCATCTAGTGGCTGACCTAAAGCATCCACAACTCTTCCAAGCATTCCTGGGCCTACAGGTATGGAATGCCCATCATCAAATGCAACAACTTCTGAGCCAACTAAAACTCTTGAATT
>CAZNBI010000259.1:0-1612 GCA_964571065.1 uncultured Rhodobacterales bacterium
GTGACAGAACAAGACCTAACAGGTTTGAAATTATCTGTTGATAGTAAGTACTGGAGAAGAATTTCTCACATTGCAGCTGATGAAATTTATAAAAGATTAACTGGTGAAGAAGGTTACTTTGATACAAGAATTGTATATATTTCAGAGAGTGGCCCTCTAAATGCTAGGGTTAAAAGATTAGCAATCATGGATCAAGATGGTCATAACCATCAATATTTAACTGATGGTTCATATTTGGTATTAACTCCACGCTTTTCTCCAACTTCTCAAGAGGTTGCTTATCTTGCTTACTATCAAAAAGAGCCTAGAGTTTACGTTTTAAACCTTGAAACTAACAGACAAGAGTTATTAGGCACTTTCCCTGGTATGACTTTTGCCCCACGTTTTAGTCCTGATGGCAAATCAATAATAATGAGCTTGGCTGACGGAGGCCTTACTGACATTTTTATAATGAATTTATTAACTCAGGAAGTTATGCAATTAACAAATAGTCCATCTATTGATACTTCCCCAACATTTTCTCCTGATGGTCAGAAAATTGTCTTTAATTCTGATAGAGGCGGATCTCAACAACTTTATGTAATGAATTTAGATGGAAGTAAGCAGAAAAGAATTTCGTTTAAAAAAGGTCGATACGCAACTCCAGTTTGGTCGCCTCGCGGTGATTTGATAGCTTTTACAAAAATGTATGAAGGTCAATTTTATATTGGAGTAATGAGGCCAGATGGAAGTGGAGAAAGATTAATTGCAAAGGGGTATTTAGTTGAGGCGCCAACATGGGCACCAAATGGAAGAGTTTTAATGTACTTTAAACAAGAAAAAAGTGATGCTGAGGGAAAAGGTGGTAAGGTTAGATTATTTAGAGTTGACATTACTGGATACAATGAAAGAGAAATTATTACACCCAGTGATGCATCTGATCCAGCTTGGTCACCCTTAATACCATAATTATTAAAAAAAATACCAAAATGAGAGTTTATATACTTGATAATTATTATAAAATTAATTAACTTGCGACAAATTAATGAATTGAGTATTATACATTTAATATAAGTAAGCGAGGGGACCTCATGAAAAGATTTTTATTACTTGCTGCAGGAGCGGCCTTGTTAACTGCCTGTGAAACTGCTTCTGAGATAGACGCTATTGCCTCAGGTGCTTCTGGATCATCTGCTACAACAAGTACTGCTTCTAGTGGAAGTTCAGACTCAAGTTCGAGTAGTAGCTCTTCAACCTCAAGTAGTGGAGCATCTGGAGCATCTGGATCATCTTCTGATAGTACAACTACATATTCTTATGATACAGACCCAAAAACTGCTTTAATAAAAGTAGGTGACAGAGTATTATTTGGATATGATAGTTCTGAATTAGATGACGACGACAGATCAGTTCTTGACAATCAAGCTAAATTTTTGAACCAAAACCCATCACTTAAAGTAACAATTGAGGGTCATTGTGATGAAAGGGGTACTAGAGAGTACAACTTAGCACTAGGTGAGAAAAGAGCTTCAGCTGTTAAAGATTATTTGATATCAGTTGGTATTAATAGTGAAAGAATTTCTGTAGTTAGTTATGGAAAAGAAAGACCTCAGGTATTAGGTTCTAATAAAGC
>CAZNBI010000260.1:0-1603 GCA_964571065.1 uncultured Rhodobacterales bacterium
GCATTAGATGCAATAACTAACTTGCCACCAGCAAAAGCTGAATTAATTATCATTCCTAAGGCAAAAAATGATAATGTTAGTAATTTTACAATTTTCATAATTCCTCCAAATATTTAAATTATTTCAAATAACAAAACAAAGAACTTAAAAAGTTTCAAGTTGTTTATTCAATATTTTAAGTTAAATATTTAAATATTAAATAAACTACGGGCAATTCGATAAAATGAAGAATAATTATGTTTAGTTTAAAAAACAAAGTTGCTATAGTCACAGGTGCTTCAAGAGGAATTGGTAAGGCTATAGCAATCCAATTATCAAATTCTGGTGCAAAAGTGGTTGTTTCTTCAAGAAAACATCAGGAATGCGAAAAAGTTGCTGATAAAATAAAAAATATGGGCGGAAAAGCAGAGGTGATTCCATGCCATGTTGGCAGAAAAGATGAAATTTGTAACTTAGTAAAAGAAACCATTAATAAGTATAATAGTATCGATATTTTGGTAAGTAATGCCGGCACAAATCCAGCCTTTGGGCCTTTGGCAAAGCTGAATGATGATGCCTTTGATAAAGTTTTGGATGTTAACCTCAAGTCATCTATCTGGTTAGTGAATGAAGCTAGCCCTCATTTAAAAAAAAATAAAACAAGTTCTATAATAATAATGTCCAGTATTTCTGCTCTTGTTGGAACAAAGGATATTGGCGCTTACGGAATTTCGAAAGCTGCAGAAGTTTCTTTAGTAAAAAATTTAGCAGTAGAATTAGGACCTCATGGAATAAGAGTAAACGCTATTGCTCCTGGATTAATAAAAACAGATTTTTCACGTGCTTTATGGTCTGATAAAGACAAGTTAAAAAAACAAAATGAAAATACACCACTTCAAAGAATTGGTTACCCCGAGGATATATCTGGCATTGCACATTTCTTAGCAAGTGACGCATCATCTTTTATTACGGGGCAGTTAATTGTCGTTGATGGTGGCGAAACAATTACGTCAACTTTAACATAATTAAAAAATTGATAAATTTAACCATTCGCAAACAATTGCAGGTTTTTTAACATTTTTTATTTCAATTGTTAAATCATGCGTGAATAAGATTTCATTTGGGTTTCGTCTTGTAACTTCTTTCAGTTTGAAAACGCCTCTAATCATATCATTTGATTTCACTGGATTTACAAATCTTAATTTATTAAATCCATAATTTATGCCCATTTTCTCTCCTTCAATTTCACCTACCACATCTACAAATAATTTTGTAGAAAGTGATAAAATCAAAAAACCGTGAGCGATTGTTGAACCAAAGGGTGTTTCTTTTAAGGCCCTTTCTGGGTCAACGTGAATAAATTGATTGTCCATTGTTAAATTGGCAAAGTCGTTGATTAAATTCTGATTAATATCAATCCATTCAGATTGCCCGATAGTAGTATCAATTTTGCTCTTAAAATTATCAAATAAATTATCAATACTTTCCATAATATAATTGACCCTTATTCTATCGTATGTATCATATGTTATTCATTTCAATTCAATAAATTTATAAGTAATTTAATGACTAGTATATATCTTGTAAGGCATGGGCAAGCTTCTTTTGGCAAAAAAGATTATGA
>CAZNBI010000261.1:0-1597 GCA_964571065.1 uncultured Rhodobacterales bacterium
GATAAAGATGATAGGTTTATTGTTCCGAATGTTTTTTGGTCACTAACAAGCAAAAGAATGCTTGTAACAACCTGGATTGATGGAATTAAAATTAATGATTTAGATGCTCTAAAGACTGGTGGACATAAAATTGATGTAATTACAAAAAACTCCGCAGAAGCATTTTTCCTTCAAGTTTTTCGCGATGGTTTCTTTCATGCTGATATGCACCCTGGAAACGTTTTTATTAATTCTAAAGGTGTTATAATTCCAGTTGATTTTGGAATAATGGGTAGACTTCATGTGTCAGATAGAATTTTTTTAGCACAACTCCTAAAGGCAATATTGGATCGCAATTTTTTGAAAGTTGCCCAACTTCACTTTGACAAGGGAATTTTACCTTCAAACACTTCCATTGAATCTTTTTCACAAGAAATACGTGCAATCTCAATACCATTACTAGACAAAAAAATTGGGCAAATTTCTTTAGGAAATTTACTTGGCGAGTTATTTAGTTTGGCAAGTAAATGGAAACTTAATATTCAACCACAATTCTTACTATTACAAAAAACAATTGTGATGGCTGAAGGAATTGGAAGACAATTGAACCCTGAAACAGATATGTGGGTGATGTCAAAACCATTAGTTAATGAATGGCTTTCTTCTAATGATTTAAAAAAGAAATTTTCTCTAGAAGTTTTTTCTAACATTAAAATGATCAGTAAAAAATTACCTGAAATAATCCAAAAATTTGATGCTTCATTAGATTACCAATCCAACAAGGATCAGAAGAAGTTCTCTAAGACAATAATAGTCCTAACATTTTTATATTTAAGCACCATTACATATTTGATATTAAAATAGTTCACTTTTTGTGAACTTTTGGTAATATGAAGTATGGAAATTAATAAAATAATTGAATTAATTGGTGGATACAAAGCACTTTCAGAAATTCTAAATGTGAGCAAAAGTGCAATAAGTAATTATAAAAAAAGAGGCAATTTGCCTAGTTATGCTATACCAATCATAGTCAAAGAACTTAAATCTAAAGGTATTTCTATTGATCTATCAGAGTTCACAAAAGTAAAACAAACTACGAATTCAAAAACTATTTTAATGATAATCTGCGGTGGAATTTCAGCATATAAATCACCTGAAATAATTCGAAGATTAAAGGAAAGTGGCTTTAGAGTTATTCCTGTAATAACAAAAGGAGGTAGTAAATTTATAACCCCCCTTACCTTATCATCTGTTGCTGAAGAAAAATGTTATTTTGATTTGTTTAATTTAACTGATGAATCAGAGATGGGGCATATAAAACTAGCAAGAATTGCTGATCTAATTTTGATAGCACCTGCCTCAGCTAACTTTATTTCAAAAGTAGCAAATGGTATGAGTGATGATCTGGCAACTACAATTATCTTAGCAACTAAAGCACCTGTATACATCTGCCCAGCCATGAACCCTTCTATGTGGTCAAATGATATTATAAAAAACAACGTTCAATCACTTGAGTACAGAGGCTTTCAGTTTATTGGGCCTGATGAAGGTTTATCAGCATGTGGTGAATTTGGATACAGCAGATTATCAGAAACTAGCAATATTATTGATTTCATTA
>CAZNBI010000262.1:0-1596 GCA_964571065.1 uncultured Rhodobacterales bacterium
CAGTCAATTCGATTATACTTAAGGCACTCTCTAAGTCTTTAATATTTTCTGAATGTGCTAGAGCCCATGGTAGCAAGTAAAGAATTGCAGCAGGTTTTTTAAGAGTTTCATTTCTATTTTTTTCATTAAATAGTTCGTGAACTAAATCCCGAGCTATGTCATCATATGCAAAAGCTTCTGATGCACCCCTAAAGCATGATCGAGATAGTTGATCTGCTAATAAAACTTTTGCTATTTTACCATCTATACTGCCCCATTCATCACCAATTAAAGTTTGTGGTTTAGATTTTAGCTCTCTTACTATGGGTATAAATGGCTGACATAACTTGTCTAAGGATTGACCACTTTGAAACCAAATAACAAGAAGGGAACTTACAAATTTAACGTTATTTAAACTTTTTTTTACTGCAGGGTCATTTGTATCTCCAGAACACATATAATTTAAAATACTACGTGGTGAACGCGGGTTTTGAAGTGCCTTTAATACAAACGTGTTCTTTTTGAATTTTTCCAATATTTCATTAATATCTAACATTGATAATTTTTGATATTTATAGAGAATGCATTAAAAATCTATTTCTATACCATTTATAACGAATGTTTTTCCATTAAACCCTTTATCCATCTTTTCAATATCAGACATTTTTTCACTATCAACTCTTTTATATGGATTTTTTTTTAGCTGAATAAGTCTTAATTTTTTTTCTTTATTAAATTTTAATCTTTTAAAAAATTTTAACATATTTTACTCTTAGCTTTAGTTTACTATTTATTTGACAAAGTTTTGATTTTTCTAAGTATTTATTTTAAATTAATATTATTTTTAAATTGTCTTAATTTCATTGCTATTTCTAACGACATTTCACTTTGACCAAAAAATGGGGCTTTTTCACAGGCTCTAGCGAGGTATTCTATATCATTAGTAACTTTATAATTGTCCCACATTTCTTTCATAAAGTCTTCTTGTTGTTTTTTTGTATCCTCCATTCAAAAGTCCTTTTTTTAGTTATGTAATTGTCTGCCAGAAATTGAATTACAATTTTAATTTAAAATATATTACTTTGCCAACCTTATAAATATATCACCCATTCCTGAGTTTAATTCACTTATTGGAGTTGAATTTCTTATTAAGCATTGCTTTCCAGTAATAGGATGATTGTTCACAAATGACATTTTAGTGTTATTACAAATAGATGGTTTATGTAAAATTCCAATAACAATTTTATCATCTATTTCATAAACTTTATCTTTATTAGGCTTGCTACCATCACAAAAGTAATTTCGATTTATTTCTTCTGGAAACTGTTTTTTTTCACAAGGATTATCAATCACTAATGCGGCGATTTCTTTTGGACCATCTTTAAATAATAAATTAATTTGTTTTGCTTCTGCATATTTCATGACATCACATATACAGGGCCAACAACATTGATAGAAATATCCACATACTCTCTCATCAGAAGCAACTTTGTTGATAAAAATAAATGTTGGTCTCGTGCCCGGCCTAATCAAAGACCCTGATACAGGACAGAAAAGTGTATTGTAATTTAAAAATTCTAAATAGGTTAAATCTTGATCAATTAAATATTTGAAAAA
>CAZNBI010000263.1:0-1596 GCA_964571065.1 uncultured Rhodobacterales bacterium
AAGATTGGGATGGTGTGTCTGAGCCTACTGAAGATATGTATGCAGCTTTAGTAGTTGACTTAGTTAATGCAAAGAAAAATAAAACAATTGGTAAGGTTGCTACACGTGTTAACAGGGAACTTTCAGGAACTCGCTCTTTATTTACTTCAACTGCAAGAAAGGCATCAAAGTTAAAGGCACCATATAAAAAATCCCTTAAAAAAGTTAAAAAGAAGTGGATTGAAATAGAAACTTGGCAGGCAATGAAAGTTGCGTCAAATGTTTATACAGTTGGCTTTGTAGCTGCAGCTCTAGATTATAAATTAAATGCTGATGGGACAATTACAAGACAAGAGGAAGGCAGACGCATCCATATAAAATTATTTATTAGAACATTAGAAATTTCTCTTATTGTTACTTTAGCATCACTTTTGTTAGGTTATCCAATTGCTTACTTGATGGCATCTTTACCGCTCAGAACTTCAAACCTTTTATTAATTTTAGTATTATTACCATTTTGGACTTCACTTTTAGTTAGAACAACTGCTTGGATAGCAATGCTTCAAGGTGAAGGTGTTATGAATGATTTATTTGTTGTATTTGGATTTGCAGAAGATGATGATCGCTTTTCTCTTATATATAATAAGACAGGTGTCCTTATAGCAATGACGCATATTTTACTTCCATTTATGGTGTTGCCAATTTATTCAGTCATGAAAACAATATCACCATCTTATGTACGTGCGGCTAAGTCTTTAGGCGCAACTAATTGGACTGCTTTTTGGAGAGTTTATGTGCCTCAAACAATTCCCGGAGTTGGCGCTGGTGCGATTTTAGTTTTTATTCTTGCAATTGGTTATTACATAACGCCAGCATTGGTTGGTGGCCAAGATGGACAGATGATTTCTAACTTTATTGATTTTCATATGAGAAAATCACTTAATTGGAACCTTGCTGCAGCCATGGGATTGGTTTTGCTTGTAATTATACTTTTCCTATTTTGGATATATGACCGTGTTGTGGGCATAGATAATATGAAGTTAGGTTGATGTCTCAATATAAATATATACCACCAAGTCCACCAATTTATTTTACCATTTTATGGTGTGCAATTTTTGGTTCTGTCATTGGATTTTTGACTGCTCGCGGGAATATGCAATTTGCTATCATAACTACCTTGTTAGGGGCGTTACTATTTTCATTGCTTGCTAGTTTTTCTGTTACTGTTATCAAAGAAAAAAATCTTTCCAGAATATTTTGTGGAGCTACTCTTGGGCTAGCTGGTTTTTTATATATTGGACTATCATATGGTTTGGTTTTAGCAGTATTAGGGTTTATTTTAGGTCAAATGTCACTCTGGCTATCAACTGGGAATTATAGATTGCCTCTTCCTCCTTATGCTACCTCTAGAGAAGTTTTG
Source organism: uncultured Rhodobacterales bacterium (assembly GCA_964571065.1). GTDB lineage: Bacteria > Pseudomonadota > Alphaproteobacteria > Puniceispirillales. The sequence continues at coordinate 1,400 of CAZNBI010000263.1, forward strand.
TGGTTTTATACATTCAGAGGAATCTGTGCTTTAATATTTTTGTTTTTAATAATCCCTATAATTATTTTAATACCTTTAAGCTTTAATCAAGAACCATATTTTAGTTTTACACCTGGGATGTTAGCGCTTGATAAGGAGGCTTTTTCATTTAGATGGTATAAGGATATTTTATTAAATGGAATGGCTGCGCCTGATGC
>CAZNBI010000264.1:0-1596 GCA_964571065.1 uncultured Rhodobacterales bacterium
TTAGGATTGACTGTTTCAGTTGATTGAGTTGCAATACTTGCCATTGAAATTGCAAATTTTACAGTATAGTCCCAACTCCAATCTTTTAATTGACCATGAACAAGACCAGCCATTAAAGCATCTCCAGCTCCATTTGCATTTTTAACACTTAATTTATTTGTTTTATATTTTTTTATTTCTTTATTATGGAAAGAAATAACCCCTCTATGTCCTAAGCTTATTAAAAGTTTTCCTGTATTTTTTTTATTTAGTTCATTTGATAATTCATTATTAAAATATTTATTTTTTGTTTTCAGGTTATAAAGTAATATAGCTTCTTCTAAATTTGGTTTTAAAACATTAATAGATTTTATATATTTTTTTAACTTTTTTGATTTTGATAGTGAAACTGGATCAGCAAAAATATAATTATCTTTGAATTCTTTGAATACATATTCAAGTGTTTCATCTTGTAAATTTGCATCTAATATTATTGCAGAAGAATTTGAAATTATTGAATATTTTTTTGATAAAAAATTTGGTGTTAGATTTTTTAAAATTTTTGTATCGTTAAAGGCTATATTCATTTCACCCTTCAAATCATTTACTGATAAATAAGATGAAGTATTTTCAGAACTTACTGTTAAACTATGCTTTAGACTAACTCCTGATGATATTGTCTTTGATTTAAGAAAATTACCAAGCTCATCTTTTCCAAATGCCGAAATTAGATGGCATTTATTTTTAAGTAAAGATAGGTTTTCAGCAATATTCCTGACAACTCCACCTGGAGAAATAGAAATTTCCGAATTGTTTGAGTCTTTTGGTATTATTTTGCATTTGGGTGTAGCCAATATATCAATATTTGAACCACCTATAGCGACAGCATAATTTTTTGTTTCAACCATAGAAACAAATTTGTATTAAAAAAAAAATCTAGTAAATGAAAATTTACTAGATTTATTTTTTTATTTTATAATTATAATTTTTAATTACTCTCGTAATTTTGTATTGCTTTTTCCAACTGTTTCATTTCTTTACAGTTAAAAGTACATAATTTTTTTAACTCGGATAGTAACAATTTGGCTTTTTCTGGCTTATTCAGCGTTAAATGAAGTTCTCCATAGTATTCCATTGCACCTACGTGCTTTGGATCTATTGAGAGAGCAGTTTTGTAAGCATCTTCACTTTCATCATATTTACCAAGTTTTCTTGAAGAAAAACCTAAATAGTTCCAAGCATCAGGGTTATCTGGGTGTGTTAAAGTAGCATTTTTTGCTAACTTATAGCTATTATCATAGTCTTCTTTACCTAAAGAAACAGTAATCAACATTATGTCTTTTTGTTCTGGTGTTAGAGGAACAGTGCTTGTGCCACTATCACTAGATCCTGAACCATAACTGGAAGAACTGTAGCTTGATGAAGAGCTTGAACTAGAAGAAGAGCTCGAAGATGAATTTGACTCTGAGCTATCACTGTAAGAACCAGCACCAAAGCTGCTAAATGAAAAAGCCATAAAGAACATGCTGGCTACAACTAAATTTTTTAATCTATAAATCATATTAATTACTCCAAAAATTTTAAAAAAAAATTAAACATTTTTCAAACTTGACGTTC
>CAZNBI010000265.1:0-1594 GCA_964571065.1 uncultured Rhodobacterales bacterium
TTAACTTCACCTGTAGCAAAGTCTTCACCCTCAATTTCAATATTTGAAATTTTGATGGTGCGGCTTGTTGTATCAGTGAGCGTAATTCTGCCTGTATCGTTGTCAAGGCTTGCCTTTACCCCAGTTGTTGCTGTCAATGCATTTATCTTTGAAACCACATCATTGTAATTGCCCTCAGAAACGGTAATATTTACATTTGATGAACCGATACCGCCTTGCAATGTAAATGACCAATTTTGTGGGTCTCTTGGTACTTTAAAGTCAAGTGCTGCCATGGCGCGTGCTGAACCCTGACCAGATAATGCATCGGCATTACCAATTGTATTAACAACATTGGTGATAATATCAAAAACACTTTTTCTGCCAGCTCCAGTATCAACAGTTTCAAAAGCTGTCCCACCGTCAATACTTGTGGCCACATTCATAGATTCAGAAATCTGAAGTGTATGCTTTCCACGATCACCTTTATATGTAAAAGTTCCGTCAACATTTTTGATAAATGCTTGAGAGTTTGTATGATAGCCGGCAAACAAACTTTGTCCTTGAGCATCTCGAGTGTTTGCGATTTCAAGCATCACATTAGCAAGTTGCTCCACCTCAGTTCTAATTGCAATTCTCTCAGGGACACCGTTTGTATCATTTGCGGCCTGGATGGCAAGTTCAGAAATTCTTGTCATAACATTAATCGCTTGCTGCATAGTACCATCAGCGAGATCCAATCTTCTTTGCGCTGAGTCTATATTTCTTTTAAATCTATCTAATATATTTTTTTGTTCTTTTGCTGCAGATAATTCTACTGCTGCAACAGGGTCATCAGATGACTTAAGAATATTTTTCCCCGTTGAAACCTTGCCTTGCAGTTTCTGGATTTCTTCAGTTAATTTTCCAAACTGGTTTACTGATTGCTGATTAAATAATTTTGTACTTACTTGCATTTATTCCTCCTACACTACATCGAGTAATGTTTGAAATAGTTGTTTTGCAGTTGCTAAAATTCTAGCTGATGCTTGAAATGCTTGCTGTTGTTCAAGAAGTTGAGCAGCTTCAGTGTCTAAACTTACTCCTGAAAACTCAAGCTCTGATGCCATGGCTGCTTCTTTTGTAGCTTCAGCTGCTTCAAGGGATAAATCACCTGATAATACTGATGCACCAACACCAGTAACAATAGTGTCAAACACTTCACGGAAACCACCTGAGTTAGGGCCACTTGCATCTTGAGTTTGAAGTAATATCATTGCATCTAAATTTCTGGCATCACCAGTACCGCCTGCATTGTCAGAAATTTTAAAAGTATCGTCTAGTTGGCCTTTTCCTTTTACAACAACCTTGTAACCTGCAGCTTCTGCTCTTCCAACACTATCAAGAGTTCTTGTTGCAATAGAATGCCCAGTAATTGCATCTAAAAATTCAATTACACTACCTTCAGCATTTGCAACTTTAATGTCTATGTTTGATGCTTTGGCTTCATAATTCGGGGCAGGGGGATCAGATCTTGTTGCAATGCTTCTTGCACCACCGCCGTTGATAATCATAATTAAATCTTCATTACCAACATTTTTAATATTAATATTACTTCCAATTAAACTTTTAACGC
>CAZNBI010000266.1:0-1590 GCA_964571065.1 uncultured Rhodobacterales bacterium
AGATGCAAAATTTTTTTTTGGTAATGATCTTTACCAAGAATTTTTTGATATTGATTTTGATCTTGTTGTAAATGGTATTTCTGGTTTTGCTGGTATTAGGCCAACTTTTGTAGTTGTTGAAAAGGGAAAAGATATTGCAATAGCAAATAAAGAAACAATTGTATCTGGTGGAAAACTCATTATTGAGAAATCGATATCAACAGGTTCAAAAATTATACCTATTGACTCAGAGCATAATGCACTTTTCCAATTAATGAAAAATTATGAATTACATGAAATAGATAAAATAACACTTACAGCATCTGGGGGTCCATTTAGAAGAGACACTTATAAGGAGTTATCTAACAGAAAGTATTCTGAAGCACTTAAGCATCCAACTTGGAATATGGGTACAAAAAATACTATTGATAGTGCATCCTTAATGAATAAAGGATTAGAAGTCATAGAAGCATCAGTTTTATTTTCTCTTCCTCCAAATAAAATAAGTGTTCTAGTCCATCCTGAGTCTATTATCCATGGTATTGTACATTTAATTGATGGTGGGATTATATCTTATATGTCACAACCAGATATGAGGGTGCCAATATATAATGCAATGAATTTTCCCTATACCTTTAAACATTTTTTACCAAGTTATGAATTTGGTAATTTAAGTTTTCATGATTTAAATGAAAATATTTTTCCATCTATAAAAATTGCTAGATTCGCTTTAGAAAAAGGGTTTATAGCAACTAACTTCTTTAATGCAGCAAATGAAATTGCAGTTGAGAGTTTTATAAAAAATGAAATTAAATTTACGGCTATTTTTTCAATTGTTGAGAATGTTACAAAATTGTCAGAGCCTGGAGACCCCAAAAGTATTGAAGATGTTTTTGAATATGATAAATTAGCTCGAAAATATGCACTTAAAGAAGTAAAAAAATTCTCAAATGATAGATAATCTCCCATTTTTTCAATCACTTTTAGCCTTTTTAATTATTTTAACTCCTATCGTTTTTATTCATGAACTAGGGCATTTTATTTTTGCAAGATTATTTGGTGTTGAAGTAGAAAAATTTTCTATTGGCTTTGGCCCAGTACTATTTTTTTTTCATGATAAAAATAAAACAAAATGGCAAATAGCAGCTATACCAATAGGTGGTTTTGTAAAAATGAAAGGGGAGCTTAGTGTAGCTGAAACTAATGCAAAAAATTGTGAAATTGGTTCTTTTCAATTAGCAAATCCATTTCAAAGGCTTTTAATTGTTTTTGGAGGGCCACTATTCAACTTTTTGTTAAGCGTAGCATTAATAGCGGGTATTTATTTATTTTTTGGTAAAATTGAAATTTCAAATACTATTAATGGCGTTGTAGAAAGTTCACCTGCTGATATCGCGGGCATTATTCCAGATGATAAAATTATTTCAATAAATGGAATAAAAGTTAAAAATTTTGAAGAAATTAGGCAGATCATTTTTGAGAGCCCAAATAAAATTTTAGAGTTGGAAATATTAAGAAAAAACAAATCTATTTTTGTAATCTTAAAACCTGAGGCTGAATGGTCAGAAGAGTTAAAAATTTATGTTGGAAAACTAGGAATAATTTCAAATA
>CAZNBI010000267.1:0-1577 GCA_964571065.1 uncultured Rhodobacterales bacterium
ACTGGATTGAAAAAACGGTAGAGATGCCGCGCCTTTTTGACAAACACCAGCTTACCGAAATGATTAGAAATGCAATTCCACTGAGAGAAGTATGGGTAATTGGTCAGCCAATTAATGGGTATATTTCTTATAATCCAGACTCTTTACAAATTTCCGCATTATATGTGAACAAAAAAGGCAAAAGTCATGGAAAGATACTTCTCGACCGAATAAAATCGGACCACAAATATCTGCAACTGTGGAGTCATGAATTTAATAATTCGGCACATAAGTTTTATAAAAGAGAGGGATTTCAGTTGAAAAATAGAAAAGACCGCGGTTCGGATGGCATACCGGAATTACAATTCGAGTGGATTGAAAAGTAAGTAATGAGCAATAAACAAATAATAGGTTTCGACGCCGATGATACCCTGTGGGAAAATGAAGTATTTTTTCACCAAGCACAGATGAAGTTTATCGAACTACATCCCCATATCAAAGATCCTGAAGAAGTGATACTTCAAATTGAAAAGGAAAATATTAAGTTTTATGGCTATGGAATAAAAGGGTTTATACTCTCATTATTAGAAGCGTCAGTACGATTCTCCAATAACCAACCTGATTTCCAGAATATAGATAAAATAATAAAAATCGGAAAAGATATGCTTGTACAGACTATTCAGCTTTTACCTGAAGTTGAAGAAACACTTCGACATCTTTCGGAGCACTATATGCTTATAATGATAACAAAAGGAGATTTACTTGATCAGCAGAGAAAAGTAGAAAAATCTGGGCTTTTGAAATACTTTAGCTCAACAGAAATCGTCGCAGAGAAAGATGAGCAAACATATTTGGAAATTTTGGAAAAGAATAATATTTCACCAAAGGACTTTTTAATGGTTGGAAATTCTCTAAAATCTGACGTTCTACCTGTTATAAATATTGGGGGAACGGGAATTTATATTCCCCATAAATTTACATGGAAACATGAGGAAGTTGAAAGTACTTTTGATTTAGAGAGGGTTGTCGAACTTAAAACTATATCGGCTTTAAAGATATGGTTAAAAAACCAAATCTAAAGTAATTTCTATGCTTTCAGCTAATGCTTTTCAAAGCAAATAATACAACGGAGATTTCTATGACTGTTTGGTATTCACTTATATTGATTATAAACCTTACCCCGAACGTTGGGATTACGCCAAATGCGAATTTTCAGTCTCATATCATACAAAATAACTTATCTAAAAATGAATGTATGAGACAAGCATATGAACTCAAAAAAGACCCGCGGTTCTATATAAAAAACAATGGGGAGGTCTTGGAGAATTTTCAGAATTCGGATGAAGTGCTTGGCGACCACCGGTACTATTGCTATCCAACTCGTAGCAATTGATAAGTATAGTTTTTTTTAATTTAATCTTTGAGAATTAATTGCGCTATTTTTTAAATAATTTTCACCGTTGAAAGTCATATCATATAGTAGTTAAATAAAGTATGTTTAAAACAACTATCATAAATACATTTTCTTCCGAAGATGAATGTGAAATGTTCATTATGGTATTAAAACAGCAGTGGCCAAAATATAAAGACTCAGTTCC
>CAZNBI010000268.1:0-1566 GCA_964571065.1 uncultured Rhodobacterales bacterium
TCGATCGAGGATATCCATCATCTCCCTCAGACGTTTATATCTCCCGATGTAAAATGTTAGAAAATTCTCCTCCTGATAATTGGGATGGAACCTGGATCTTAGAGTCTAAATAGTCAAATGTTAACTGAAAAGGAAACACGCGCCTTAATAGAATTCACAAATGAATCTTTTGGTCTTGATCTTTCGGAAAATCTTAAACCCATTGCTCTTTCAGAGCTCAATAAGTTCAAAAAAATAAATAGAATTAGAGATTTACAAGATTTCTTAAATAAATTTAAATATGAATTGCAAGATAGTAAAATACTTGATTTACTCGAAATCTTCCTAATTCCTCACACAAATTTCTTTAGAAACAATCGCCAATTTGATGTCTTAAAAAGCGAAGTGATCCCAGAATGCCTCACGCTAATGGAACATAAAAACATTATTGATTTGAGAATTTGGAGTGCTGGATGTTCCACTGGCGAAGAAGCGTACTCAATACTTGTAGCGCTAATGGAATATTTTGGTGATGAATATTGGAAAACTACCTGCGGTGTAATGGCTACTGATATTTCGAGAAAGTCGCTGGAGATTGCCTCAAAAGGAATTTATGAAACAAAAAAAATTGATAAACTAATCCGCCAAAGAATTTCAGAATATACAGAAGAACAAACTGACGGGAAACTGCGTTTTAAAGAGAACGTTAGAAAAGAGGCCAATTTTAAAGAACTCAACTTAAATTCGAAAACTTTTCCGTTCAAAAATAAATTTCACGTCATATTTTGTCGTAATATCCTTATTTATTTAAACAAAGATAGTAGACTAGCTGCCGAAAATAAAATTTTCAAATCACTTCTAGCAGGTGGATTCATATTTTTGGGCGATGCAGAAGTATTAAGTTCCAAAGACCATAATTTCGAACAATTAGGTAACGGGATCTATAGAAAAAGAATTTAAAAAAATTAATTGAGCCATGTCAAATTATTCCTTAGCATTTATTTCCAACGAAGCCGTCATACGCAGTTACGCTGACAAAATTTTTATTGAAAAATGGCTTGGTAGTTTTAAAGTGGCATCTTCAATAAATAGTAAAAAGCTTGAAAATTTTAAAATAGATTTGTGCCTAATAGATACTTCAAAAAACTTTGAGAGTTTTGGTGATCTTGAAGATTTCTGCAAAAAACCCGAGATGAAAAAAATAATCATTTTTCACTCTGAAAAAAATTTGGACAAGCTTAAACAAGTTGTAGAAAAACAAATAGATCGGATAGTTTTCAAAAAACTAGAGAGTATTAACAATCAGGAATTTTTCAAAAATCAGCTTTCAGAAATTATTGAAGTCTTCAACCCGAATAAGCCCAAAGTCTATATGGATTTAGAAAGAATTAAAACCTATAATCCATTTGATTTAATTTTATTAGGGGCATCAACTGGTGGACCTGAAGCACTCAAGCATATCCTTGGCGCGCTGAGGCCCAAAATGCCACCTATATTGGTGGTTTTGCATATGCAAACTGAATTTCTGGAAAGGTACTGTGAGCGGTTGACGAAAATTACTAAACTTAAAGTAAAAAGATTTATTGA
>CAZNBI010000269.1:0-1565 GCA_964571065.1 uncultured Rhodobacterales bacterium
TTAATAATGAGACACAAAGAATATCTTTAGGAATGAAACAATTAGAAGAGGACCCATGGACGTCTATAGAAGAGAAATATCCCATTGGTTCTAAGACCACCGGCAGAATTACAAATATTACTGATTATGGTGCTTTTGTTGAACTTGGTGCTGGTATCGAAGGACTTGTTCATGTTACTGAAATTAGCTGGACTAAAAAAAATATTCACCCAGGAAAAATTGTATCTACAAGTGAACAAGTTGAGGTTATGGTTTTAGATATTGAAGAATCAAAAAGAAGAATATCACTTGGTTTAAAACAATGTGTTGAAAATCCTTGGCAAGAGTTTTTAGACAATCACCCTAATGGTTCAGAACTAGAAGGTGAGATAAAAAATATTACTGAATTTGGTATTTTTGTAGCTGCTTCAGATCAAGTTGATGGTTTAATACATCTCTCAGATGTTTCTTGGGAAGGAAATGCTGAGGAAATAATTTCAAACTTTAAGAAAGGTGATGTTATTAAAACTAAAGTTTTAGATGTAAGTGTTGAAAACGAAAGGATTTCCCTTGGTATTAAGCAACTTGAACCTGATCCATTTGCTGATGGTTCTTTGAAATTTAAAAGAGGCATGATTATAACTTGTATAGTTGAGGACGTCCTTGATCAAGGTCTGGATGTTGAAATAATTGATGGTTTAAAAGGATTTATTCGCAAATCAGAGCTTTCAAGGGATAGAGAAGAGCAAAGACCTGATCGATTTGCAAAAGGGGATAAAGTTGATGCACAAATCACAAATATTGATAAAAAATCAAGAAAAATAACACTTTCTATAAAAGCTAGAGAAATACTAGAAGAAAAGAAAGCTATGAAAGACTATGGCTCTTCAGATAGTGGAGCAACATTGGGTGATATACTTGGTGTTGCTCTTAATGCTGATAAGAAGTAATAAATTATTTATAATTCTAAATTTGAATTTTTATGTTAAAATAATTTAAATTTAAAGGATAATTATTTAATGACTAAATCCGAATTGATAGCTAAGATAGCAAGTAAGTATCCCACATTATATTTAAGTGATATTGAAAAGATTGTATTTACTATAATTAATACAGTTACTGAAAATATTGCTAAAGGTAATAGAGTTGAATTGCGGGGTTTTGGTTCGTTTGGCCTAAAAGAATTAAAAGCAAGAAAAAGTCGAAATCCAAGGACTGGAGCTACTGTTTTTGTTGAAAACAAACGTATACCGTATTTTAGAATGGGAAAAAAATTAAAAGAACGTATTAACTGATAAAATTATTAATGAATATTATTAATAAAATCTTAACATTAACACTATCTATACCTACGCTATTATTTTTCTCAATATTTACTTTATCTAATTCAAACCTAACTTTTATCTCACTTTGGCCATTTGACTTTAAGATTTTTCTTCCTATTTGGGTTTTGTCTATTGGATTTTTTTTTATAGGTTTATTTTTAGGGTGTGCATTAATGTTTGTGTACAATTTAAATAATTATTTTAAGTAACTAATTAGCTTATGACTGAAATTAAGGTTTGCGGCATTAAAAAAGAAGATGA
>CAZNBI010000270.1:0-1562 GCA_964571065.1 uncultured Rhodobacterales bacterium
GATAAAAGAATAAATACAATTGCTTTATTTTGGGATGGTAAAGTTCTTAAATATAGCAAAGGCTGCCAGAACATTATTTGTTCTGCAGGTGTATGTTTGAAAGATTTTTTAACAAGTTAGACCTCGATTTGAATTAAGCTTCAAAAGCACGTTGAATCTTCCAGTAGATAAACTTTCCGTTGGTTTGTTCAGCGTAAACTAGCACATTAGATTTGGGCTTGCCTTTTTGAAGAACATCATGCGTTGCAACGATATACTCTTCGTTTTCGCGGATTATTTTAAAGTTATTAATCCTCAATTCACCCGCGATACACCAACTTTTTGTATTTTCTAAATTATCCACTTCACCAGTTGTATCTTCAAATTGAAAATCATCGGAAAGATATTTAGCAAGATGGCTAAAATCTTTTGTTTCAAGAGTTCTATCCCATGCTTCTAAAACAGTATTTGCTTTTATCATTTTTGTTTCCTTATAAATAATCATTATAATTCATTTTAATCGCAATGAGTAAAATGGCGTTTCATCGACTTTGGTTTTTCAAAGAAATTTAAGACGTAAAGTTTAAAAGACTTTAATAATATTCAAAATTAACTGACCCAGTATTCGAAGGTGCCTGAAAGATTTATTTTTAGACCTCGGACATTATTGAAAGAATTGGTCCCATAGTTTCTTCAATTAATGAATGACCAGTCTCAGCAATTGTCTCTTTTCGCAACTCCTGTCGCTTTGCATTCTCTTCCCTAGCGTCTTTTTCGGAAGTAAAAATTATAACAGACTGGTGAGTATTTTCATCAATTTTAAACCAGATAATATCTTCAGCTTTTGTTTTTGATCTAAGCTCTCGGTGTTTTGCTTGCATAGTCTCTGCGCTTGGTACACCGTCAGGCCACGACCACTTTGTTTGAATTGCATATTTTGCCATTTTTTTTCCTTTATTTATTCAATTTGGATATTAGCAGGTAATTTTAAAAAAATATTATTATTGACTTAATGTTTTCCTACAATTTCATTGATATTATTCAAATTATAACTTTCACATAATTTTAAAAAGATGGACAGAAGGATTTAAAATGACGGTTTATTTAATAGCAGAAATAAAAGTTACTGATGATAAGTGGGTTCCAGGTTATGCCGAAAATGTTCACCCGCTTGTAGAAAAGCACGGTGGAAAGTATTTATCAAGAAGTGGAAATATCCGGGTTTTGGAAGGAGAGGACAAAGGTAATACCTTTATCGCCATTATACAGTTTCCAGACGCAGCGTCAGTGGAGGCGTTTGCAACAGATCCCGATTATGCTCCACACGGCAAAGCGAGACAAGAAGGAGCAATTAATAACTTTCAGTTAATTGATGATACTGATGCGGCGGGAACGATACCGTATTTAAAGGCCGGTTAATAATAGGCTTTTTAGTTCTCAATTGAGACTCAATTATTTGCTACAATCTAGCAGTACTTTTTACTTGCTGGTACACTCTATTCTGTTTTCTTTTACATCCATAACAGTCGCCTGCGCGCGAACCAAAGCCAATCGGTCAGTAACTTGTTTAAGAAAATAAACTG
>CAZNBI010000271.1:0-1561 GCA_964571065.1 uncultured Rhodobacterales bacterium
GTTAGTAATACATTCAACGAAAGACACTCATATTATTGTGAAATAAATAAACAAAATAATGTAAAAAAAAGATTTCACGTTTCTCCTTTTTTTAATATAAATGGCCATTATGTTATTACTTTCAATATTGATAGAAGTTTCGTGAATTTGTTTATAAATTATAATATAAATAATCAAAAAATTTTCGAAGCATCGTTTAAGGGAAGATCAGTTGCAATGAATGATAAAAATCTCTTAGGAATATTCTTTAGTAATATCTTTCAAAATTTCAAAGTTACAATTGCAATACACTTAGAAGCCTTGAAACTTTTTGTAAAGGGTGCAACATATATAAAAAAACCAAAAAAACCAAAAAATTTTTTTTCAGAGGGCTGATAATAAATGATTTTTAACACTCAAAGTAAGTTAAATTTATTTTTAAATGTATTAGCACAGAGTAAATACGGCTCAATAAATGTTTATAAGGATAATAAGTCTATATTTTCTTTTAACGGAGAGCTTGCGGGACCTGATGCAAATATAAAAATCTTAAAAGAGAAATGCATTAGTGATTTTTTTTTAAGAGGTGACCTTGGTTGGGCTGAAAGTTACGTTGACGGAAATTGGGAAACATCAAACCTCACTGACTTTCTTGAATGGGGTGCAAGAAATTTTCATGAATTCTCAAAATATGTTAGAGGAAAATGGTTCACCATTTTGTATTTAAGGCTTAAGCATCACTTAAAAAAAAATAGCAGGTCTGGATCTAAAAAGAATATATCTTTTCACTATGATCTAGGCAACTCGTTTTACGAAAAATGGTTAGATGAATCAATGACATATTCATCAGCTATGTTTAAGAATCCTGAGGACAACCTTCTTAAAGGCCAAATTAATAAATATGAGAATCTTGCAAATATTACGGGTGTAAAAGAAAATGACAAAATACTTGAGATAGGATGTGGTTGGGGAGGTTTTTCTTCTTTTTTAGCAAAAAAATACTCAGCAAATGTGACAGCAATTACAATTTCAAAAAAACAGTATGAGAAAGCAAAGCAAAAAATATATGATGATAAGCTCACAGATAAGGTTGATGTAAAACTTCTAGATTACAGAAATATTAACGGTAAATATGATAAAATTGTTTCTATAGAAATGTTTGAGGCAGTTGGAGAAAAATACTGGTCGAAATACTTTGATGTTCTAAAGAAAAACCTAAAGTCTGACGGATCAATAGGGCTTCAGACAATTACAATTGAGGATAAATTTTTTCAAAAATATAAAAAGTTTCCAGATTTTATCCAAACCTATATATTTCCGGGTGGTATGCTTCCCTCAGTAGAGGAAATGAATAAGGTAATAACATCAAGAGGCCTTCATATCAAAAATAAAAAAATGTTTGGAAATGACTACGCTAAAACAATAAGAATATGGTCTGAGTCATTTGAGAATTCATGGGGCTGCATAAAAAGCCTCGGTTTTAGTGAAAGTTTTAAAAGACTGTGGAACTATTACTTAGGATATTGTGAGGGAGGTTTTAAATCTGGTAATATCAATGTTGGCCAATTTTTAATTAAGAAAG
>CAZNBI010000272.1:0-1559 GCA_964571065.1 uncultured Rhodobacterales bacterium
CTAGCAATTTCCATATCATTTGTAACATTGCTAAATATTGTTGGTTTTACATAGTATCCAGTTTCTAAACCTTGAGGTTTACCCAAACCACCAGATATTAAATTTGCTCCATTATCAATTCCACTTTGAATAAGCTTCTGAACTTTATTATATTGTGTTTCACTTACAAGAGGCCCTATATCCGTCTTCTCTGAGCCAGGATCACCTGTAATAATTCCATTATTTATATTTACAGCAATTTCAAGAGCTTCATTATAACGATTTTTTGGAACAAGCATTCTAGTTGGAGCATTACAAGATTGACCACTATTTTCCATACAACTTTTCACACCACCAGATACTGAAATTTGAAAATTTTCATCATCTAAGATTATATTTGGTGATTTTCCACCTAATTCTTGGGAAACTCTTTTGACAGTGTTAGCAGAGGCTTTAGCAACGGCAATACCTCCTCTAGTTGAACCAGTAAAAGACATCATGTCAATTCCATCATGACTAGACATGGCCTCCCCTACAACAGGACCTAAACCATTGACTAAATTAAATACACCCTTTGGCACTCCAGCTTCATGAAAAATTTCTGCAATAACCATTGCAGATAATGGAGCAATTTCACTTGGTTTTAAAACTGCAGTACACCCTGAAGCCAAACACGGAGCTAGTTTTGAAACTACCTGATTTATTGGCCAATTCCACGGAGTTATCAATCCACAAACTCCAATTGGCTCATGCCTTACAAGATAATTACCATGATTAAATTCAAATTTATGATTTTCTAAAACTCTGATAGCAGTTTTCAAATGAGACAAGCCAACAGTTGCTTGGCTCCCTCTTGCTAAATTAATTGGAGCACCCATTTCAGTTTGAATAGCAGAAGCAATATCATCAAATCTTTTTTTATAAATATTTCTAATCTCAGTTAACAACTCAACTCTTTCTGAAACCAATGTTTTTGAAAAGTTTTGAAAAGCATTACGTGCTGCTTTAACTGCCTTATCAATGTCTGCTTTGGAACCAACACTTACATTACCTATGCTTTTCTCAGAGGCAGGATTAATAACATCTATAACATCTGGTTTGACAGGATCTACCCATTTGCCATCAATATAAAATTTCAATAAGTTCATTACTTGGTACCTTTAATTTACAATTATTAGAATCATTATATTTTTTTATGCTATTCTTTATAAAAGTCAAAAATATAAATAAAAATTATAGAAATATATGAAAATTTGGGGAAAAAAAATCAAATGTTTGCATTGCAACACTAAATTCTATGATTTTAAGCAAAAAGAAACTAAATGCCCAAAATGCTTTAAAAGCCAAGTTGTTAAATCCAAAACTTACAACAAAACTGATCCAAAAAAAATTCTTGATTTATTTTATTTTAATGGAAATGCAAAATTATTTTCTGAACAAAATATACCAATTACTATTGATAAAAAAATCGAATTAAAATTTGGTTGGTATATTATTGAGCTTATAGACAAAAAAAAGAAAGTTATAAAATCTAAAAATGAAATAATTTTTTTAGAAAAACCTCCCTTAAATGGTTTGCA
>CAZNBI010000273.1:0-1554 GCA_964571065.1 uncultured Rhodobacterales bacterium
ATCACCTAAAGTTTCAGATGAAATTAGAAAAACTACTTGTTACATGTGCGCTTGCCGTTGTGGCATTAATGTCCACGTCCGTGATAATAAAATAAGATATATAGAAGGCAATAAAGACCACCCAATAAATAAAGGTGTTTTATGTGCAAAAGGTTCAGCAGGAATAATGCAACATTATTCCCCTGCTCGATTAAAATCGCCAATGAAAAGGATCGGTCCAAGAGGGTCTGGAAAGTTTGAACCTATAACATGGGATGAAGCTTTGTCAACAGCCACAAATTGGTTGAAGCCAATTAGAAATAAAGATCCTAAAAAACTTGCATTCTTTACAGGGCGCGACCAATCACAAGCATTAACAGGCTGGTGGGCTCAACAATTTGGTACACCAAATTTTGCTGCCCACGGAGGATTTTGTTCTGTAAATATGGCAGCTGGTGGAATTTATACAATAGGAGGTGCATTCTGGGAATTTGGCGCACCTGATTGGGATCTAACTGAGATGTTTGTCCTTTTTGGAGTAGCTGAAGACCATGATTCAAACCCAATTAAAATTGGTTTAGGAAAGTTGAAGGGCAAAGGTAAACGTGTTGTTTCAGTAAACCCTGTTCAAACAGGTTATGCTGCTATATCAAATGATTGGTATGGCATTACACCAGGAACAGATGGTTTGTTGATACTTTCCCTTATTCGTGAGTTATTGCTCTTAAACAAAATCGATGTTGATTATCTTAGAAGATATACAAATTCTCCATGGTTAGTCATTCAAAATCCAGGTTCTGATAATAACGGTCTTTTTCTTAGAGATAAAGAAGGGCGCCCTCAAATAATTGATAGATTGTCAGGTAAAATAGTCTCTTATGACGCCAAAAATGTAAGTCCTGAAATGAACGGAGAAATTAAACTAAAAAATGGTGGCTTTGCAATACCTGTATTCAGAATTTTGTATGATAAATATATAAATGATATTTACTCACCAGAGAATATCTCAAAAAAAGTTGGCCTATCTCCTAATAGAATAAAAAAATTTGCTTTTGATCTTGCTGATGCTGCATTTTCTAAAGAAGTCGTTATCAATCAACCCTGGACTGACTGGAAAGGTGAAAAACATAAAAAAATGATTGGTCGGCCTGTATCAATGCATGCAATGCGAGGCATTTCTGCCCATTCAAATGGCTTTCAAACTTGTAGAGCTCTTCATGTATTACAATTAATTTTAGGGTCAATAGAAGTTCCAGGTGGATGGCGTTTCAAACCTCCTTACCCCAAACCACCAGAAGCCCATCCAAAGCCATCAGGAAAACCTAATCAAATCCAGCCAGGCAAACCTCTCTCTGGCCCCCCTCTTGGCTATGTATTAGGTCCTGAAGATTTGATTATAGATGAAAATGGCGCTCCTCAAAGAATTGATAAAGCTTATAGTTGGGATGCTCCAATGTCTGCTCACGGTCTAATGCATATGGTAATCTCAAATGCAGTTGCTGGTGACCCCTATCATATAGATGTTTTATTTATGTATATGGCAAATATGGCTTGGAATTCTTCCATGAATACAAA
>CAZNBI010000274.1:0-1546 GCA_964571065.1 uncultured Rhodobacterales bacterium
AAAGGGAATAATCTTTCAACTCCCTCTCCATAGGATATTTTTCTCACTGTAAATGAAGACCTTACGCCAGCATTCTTTCTTGCAATACAAACTCCTTCAAAAGCCTGAATCCGTTCTCTTGTGCCCTCGACAACCTTTACATTTACCTTAAGAGTATCACCTGCACTAAAATCAGGTATCTGTCTTTCAGCTAAAACTTTTTCTATTTGTTGTTTCTCAATTTTGTCTAAAATATTCATAATCTTCTCCAAGCAAAATATAATTCATCTTTTGTTAAGTGTCGAGTTTTCTTGACTTTGTTATCTCAATTCTTTGCTTATCTCTCCAATTTTTAATTTCATTATGATTGCCAGAAGTTAATACTTCCGGAACACATATTCCATTCCAATCTCTCGGTTTAGTGTATTGTGGATATTCTAACAGATCTTTATCTGAAAAGCTCTCCTCATTTAATGTTTCATTACCACCTAAAACACCAGGAAGCAACCTTAATACGCTTTCTAATAAGACAAAAGTTGCACTCTCTCCACCAGATATTACATAATTCCCTATACTTACTTCTTCAAAATCATAAAAGTCAATTACGCGTTGGTCTATACCTTCATATCTGCCACAAAGCAAAATCAATCCATCTTCAGTAGAGAGTTCTTTTACCTTGTCTTGATTTAGCATTTTACCTCTTGGTGTTAAACAAATCCTTTTACTTCTATTATCTTTAAGTGAATCTATTGCTAATCCTATTATGTCAGGCTTCATTATCATACCTGCCCCGCCACCATAAGGAGTATCATCTACACTCTTATGTTTGTCTTTTGCAAAATCTCTAATATTAATGATATCTAAATTCCAAATTTTCTTTTTAAGAGCGTTACCAATTAAAGACACTCCAAGAGGTCCAGGAAAAACTTCTGGAAAAATAGAAAGTATTTTTACGTTATATTTTAAATTATTAGCTATATTCATAACTGAGATATATTATTTATTAATGTTTTTCCATTTGTCGAAATTAGATAAAAATATTGTCCCTTTTTTACTATCAATATGATCTAGATCATTTGGCATTAATGGGACAAAAAAATCTCCCTCATTGCTTAAAATTTCTGCAATATCACCTGCTCCAAAGTTTAAAATATTTTTTATGGTTCCTAATTTTTGGTTTCCATCCTTATCTATTACATTCAGACCAATAATATCAAAGTGGTATACATCACCATTAGTTAAGCTTGGAAGATTATTTTTTTTTACGAATAATTGTATTCCTCTAAAACTTTCAGCTAAGTCTCTATTAGTAATGCCTTTGATTGAATAAATTCCAAGATTTTTTGATAAACCTTTAAAATCAAGTATTATCTTCTCCATCTTATAATTAAATACTTCACCGTAAGCAGTTACACCTCTAGGAGATTCTGTAAAGTGTTTAACTTTAACGTAACCTTTTACACCATGTGGCGAACCTATAAGACCAACACAAATACAGTCTTCAAAACGCATTTAATTAAGGTTTTTCATTACTTCTTTTCTTCATCTGATGGATCTCCAGCTGGTG
>CAZNBI010000275.1:0-1546 GCA_964571065.1 uncultured Rhodobacterales bacterium
AACTTAAATTAGGTTCAAGAAATCTTGGATTTTCTTTTAATAAATTTAATGACTGCGCCTTTGCAAAAGAATGAGGCTTGTCAGTTAAAAGTGACCTTCCTAAAGGTGAAAATGCTACTAAAGTCGAATTCAAATTTTTAAGCTGTTGAATTAATCCTAATTCTGGATAACGCGTTGAAAGTGAGTATTCTGATTGGACTGCCGCAATATTATGAATAATTGAAGCTCTATTTAAAGAGCTAGGAGAAATTTCTGAATAACCTATTTGCCTAACCTTGCCTTCTTTTACAAATCCTTTTAATGTCTCTGTTACTTCTTCTATTTGAACTGTTTGATCTCTTCTGTGAATATAGTAAAGTTCAACGCAATCTAGACCTAGACGACTTAAGGATGCCTCTAAAGACTTCTTGAGGTATGCTTTAGTGTTATTAAATCGACTGCTACCACTTTTGTCTCTATCAATTCCACCCTTAGTAGCTATCTTAAAATAATCTTTGTAAGATTTATTCTTATTTAAAAACTCCCCTATTCTTTCTTCAGATAATCCCAATCCATAGATATCAGAAGTATCTATATGGTCTACACCAAGGTCTATAGCTGTTGATAGTATTTGATGAGTTTGTTTGGTGCTGGTTTTTCCATAGGCATCACAAAAGGACATTCCACCTAAACCAATAGGAAATACTTTAGTGCCATTATTGCCTAAATTTCTATTAATCATAATTTCATATTTTTTTTATGAAGTTAAATACTGATAATAACAATGCGATGAAACATAAAAATATTACAAACAACAAACATAAAACAAAACTTTTATCTCCCCCAAAACTGATTATGATTGAACCAATTACTCCTCCAGAAGACATTTGTAATGCTCCAGCAATTCCAGTCGCAGTCCCTGAATTAGCTCCAGTTGTTGACACACCTCCAATTATACAGTTTGCTACTGTAAAACCGTTTCCAAGACCAAATATAATTATAGGAATTGATATATATAAAGGATGTGTAAAATCGTTTAAATTTAATACAAGAATTGTTAAATATGATAAAAAAGAAAAACAACATCCTAAAATTATTAAAGCTTCAATTCCAAATTTAGATGCGTAATTCCTATTTAGGATATTACCAAGAAAATATCCTATTCCAGTAAAAGATAACCAGAAACCAAATTCAAGTGGTGAAACACCTAATCTTGCAAATTCGTATGGCATAAAGCCAAAAGAAGAGAAAAATATTCCGGTTTGAATAGCACCAATTAATGTAAAAGTTAGGAATTTAGTATTTTTTAAAACAACCAAAAATGAATTTGTTATCTTGAGAAAATTAAGATTATTAAGTTTTTCGATTTTTGTTTCAGAAATATTATAAACTGAGCCTGTTAAAATAATTAAACCAAAAATGAAGAAAACATACATTGTTCCAACCCAACCAAGTGTCTGGGCAATAAATCCACCAAGTATTAGAGAAATTAGAGGAAAAATAACCATTATGGCAGTGATTAATGATAATTTTTCTGCTGCTTCTGTTTTATTAAAACTATCATTAA
>CAZNBI010000276.1:0-1546 GCA_964571065.1 uncultured Rhodobacterales bacterium
AAGAAAATGCATATTTATCGGAAGCTCCTGCAGTATTTAGAGCTGAATTTAATCCTGTGACAATACTGGAAATATTAGTTTGCCCTGCCTGAACTGTGTAATCTAGGTCTACATTCTTTTCCATTCCCGCAGACAAAACTAGATGAATACGGTTTCCTGCAGAGGCAACTGCATCAGCGTTGCTTACAGTGAATGTGGCAGTAGCTGGAACAGCGTCACGTCCATTGTCTAACATTGTGAGTGTATAATTTTGATCAGCAAATTTTACTACCAACTTATCTCCTGCTTCAGGCAATGAACTTACTGAGTTTTTGCCTGAGACTGAAGCAATCATAGAACCTGAGCGCAGATTTTTAGCTATTTCAGCTGCTACTGATGCTGATGTAATACTTTCCATGTCTTTGGTTTTAACAGTTGATGAAAAGGATGTTCCAGTACCTGTATTTGGAATTGTTAACTTGTATTCACCACCTGCTGCAAGGGCCATGGAACCGTCAACAGATGATCCATTCCCGTCAGCACCTTCAAAAGCATCAAATTTTAATGTCATTTGCTCACCAGTTGGTGTCATGCTTTTTTCAATAAACCCATTTTCAAAAACATCTGTTGCGCTTGAAAGTGTTGAAGTATTTGACCCAGCAGTGGTTGTAAAAGAAAATGAACCACCTGCATTCAACTTTACATAGCCTGTAAATCTTGCAGCATCAAAGTTAGTGTTATCTAGTTTTACTTCAGTTCCTAGAGTTTCAAAATCATCACCAAGTGTTTTCATATTCAAAGGCGGGCTAGATGCTGAAAAATTTGTCATCATAACATCGTCGCCATCTTTACTTTCAAGAACTATCTTTTTCTTATCCACTGCCAAGTAAGCAGTGACTCCAGTACTGGCTGTGTGTTCATTAATTTTTTTAGCGAGATCAGTCATATCATCTGAAGAAATTGTTGAAGAAATGCTGATGGCATCTTGGTTTTTAGATTCAAAATCTAAACTGATGGTGCCAGTTCTTCTGACTAAAGTAAACGCGTCACGGTGATCTGATGTCCCAGTAGCTGCACCACCTGTATTACCGTAAGTAAGTGTTGTTCCATCTGTATTTTTGAGGGTTATTTGTTTATCTCTTGCCCCTGCAACAGATGCAATTTGGTACTCAGCAAATGCTGTTAAACCTTGTAATGGTCCTCCGGCTCCTCCGGATCGAGGAATATATTTAACTATGTCTCCTACCATGAAATCAGAGGATCCTGTTCGAGCACCTGAAGTTTCAGTGTCAGATAAAGTAATTATAGGGGACCCTGACCCTTGATTAACTCTTGTTTGGGCATACATCACGGAATTGATCTCAGCCATTGATATCTCAACTCTGGTGATAGCCTCTGCTTGTACACCTA
This sequence comes from uncultured Rhodobacterales bacterium, assembly GCA_964571065.1. GTDB lineage: Bacteria > Pseudomonadota > Alphaproteobacteria > Puniceispirillales. The sequence continues at coordinate 1,390 of CAZNBI010000276.1, forward strand.
AGCTTGCAAGATCAGTGTTAATCTTTTTTGCTGTAAAACCTGCTGAGGAACCTGCTGGAATATCTACATTTCCACTCTCACCGCCAAACATAGAAATACTAGCATTGTACGCACTTACAGTACTAGAAGGAAAAATAGTTTTTGAAGGAATTACACC
>CAZNBI010000277.1:0-1541 GCA_964571065.1 uncultured Rhodobacterales bacterium
GAATTTTTTTCACCTGACGTAAAAGAATTAAATTCAATTACTACTCTTTTATCTAAAATCTCTAATAATTTTTTTTTGTCCAAATATAAATGTTGTGGAGATAATAAATTAAATCTTTTGTCTTCATTATTATAGTCATCTTTCCTTGCGTTATAAAAATCATTAATTTCCTCAAACTTAGTGTCTAAAATGGTTGAATACTCTTTATCTAAAATTACATGTGCATCGCCAATATGATCAAATATTGTGGCCAAACTTTCATGAAACATAGATAAATAATGTTCAATGCCATTTGTTCTGATTTTCTGGGAAATATTACTATAAAGTGATTTATCATACTCTTCGTTAAATAGTTCTCTGTAATTTCTCCTAAATAATTCTACACTATGATCAGTTAAAATAATCTCATTACCAGCATTAAAACTTATAAAATCGATATTGTGTAAACTCAACTGACTGATCGGGTCAAATAATCTTAAGGAATCAATGACATCATCAAAGAAATCAATTCTCACAGGGTGTTTTTCTCCAGGAGGATAGACATCAAGAATACTTCCCCTTAAAGAATACTCTGAATCCTCTCTAACAGTATTAGTTCTCATATAACCATTATTTTCAAAAAAATTTATTAATTCTCTTTGTGAAATATTTTGTCCAGATTGTATGCTTTTAGATGAATTTTTAATAAAATCTTGATTAGGAATTTTTTGAATTACAGAACCAATTGTAGATAAAATTATTGTTTTCTTGCTATTTGGATTAGCTAAACTTGATAACGCTCTTAACCTTTTACCGACTAATTTTTGATTTGGTGAGTTCTTGTCAAATGGAAGACAGTCCCATGCTGGGAATTCTATAATATCAATATTATTATTTATGATACTAAGAGATTGTGAAAATCTTGATAACCTAATATCATCTCGTAAAATGATGAGAATTTTACTAAAATGATTACATAATTCTACGGCTGCTAGACAATCTGCTCCATCAGGCATGTTGGAAACTATATTTTTTTTTTTTAGAATTAGATCATTGCCAAAAAGATTCATTATGACTTTTTCATCATTAAAATAAATTTTTCATAGTTTTCATCTTCAAAAAATGGAATAGCTTCATTATTCGAAACCCAATTCCAAATATTTACATCACCAAGTGTAAGAAATCTTTCATATGATTCCAACTCACTTATAGTTAATTTTTCTAAATTATTTTTAGCAAAATTACTTAATACAAAATCACATTCTTTTGAACCTGAATATATAGAACGATATTGAAGTTTTTTGATGAGAGAATTTTTGTAATTTAGTTTTGCCATTAGATAATAAATTTTGATAAATTAAAAAAATGAAATTTCAAAGACCTAGTTTTTTGTATCCATTGTTTTCAGAGATTACATTAATACCTGGAATTGGTCCAAAGACATTCAAGCTTCTTGAAAATAAAATTGGTAAAAATGTAATTGATCTATTATTTCATCTTCCACACACAGTAATTAATCGTTTAGATAATTTAGATTTAAAGCATTGTCCAACAAATTCAAT
>CAZNBI010000278.1:0-1530 GCA_964571065.1 uncultured Rhodobacterales bacterium
TTTGACTTTCAACCCTTTTTGATAGTTTTTGTAGTTGTATAGATATTATATCTTTATAATTATCTTTTGTCAGAGTTTCAAAAATGATAATTTCGTCAACCCTATTTAAAAATTCAGGTCTAAAAGTGTTTTTAAGCTCTTGATTTACTTTTTCATGAATCTGTTTCTTATCTAAGTTTAGACTAAAATTCTCATAACCGACATTTGAAGTTAGAATTAAAATTGTATTTTTGAAATCTATTAATTTACCTTGACTGTCAGTTAATCTCCCCTCATCAAGAACTTGTAACAGCAAATTTATAACGTCTATATGTGCTTTTTCTATTTCATCAAAAAGAATAACTTGATAAGGCCTTTTTTTAATTATTTCTGTAATAGAGCCACCTTGGTCATAACCCACATACCCTGGTGGCGCTCCAATTAACCTTGATACAGAATGTTTCTCCATATATTCAGACATATCAACTCTTACCAAGGCCTTCTCATCTCCAAAAAGAAATTTAGCAAGGGTTTTAGCAAGCTCAGTTTTTCCAACACCTGTTTGACCCAAAAAAATAAAGCTCCCCATAGGTTTAGATGGATCTGCTATACCTGATTTTGATCTCCGAATTGCATTTGAAACTGATTTAATGGCTTTTTCTTGCCCTACAACAGTTTTGGAAAGATAATTTTCCATCTTGATTAATTTGTCTCTTTCCTCCTGAAGCATCTCCTCTACAGGGACGCCTGTCCATTTAGATACAATAAGAGCAATTTCTTTATCTGTTACAGTCGCTAAGGATATCTTTCCTTTTTGATCAGTTTTATTTTTTTCAATATCACTTTTTAGTTCTGGGATTACTTGATACATTAATTTTCCAGCCTCTTCTAATCTACCTTCTCTTTGGGCCACAATTAAATCTTGCCTAGCTTCATCAAGATCATCTTGAAACTTTTTATTTTTTTCTGAAAGGTGTTTTTGGCTATTCCAAATTGTATTTAATTTATCACTCTTTTTGCCTAATAATTCTAAATCAATATCTAATTGTTTAAGTCTTTTAATTGAACTTTCGTCTTTTTCATTTTGAATAGCTTGTTTCTCAATTTTAAGCAAAATAAGTTGCCTGTCTATTTCTTCTAATTCTTCTGGTTTAGAATCAAGCTCTATTCTCCTTCTACTTGCTGCCTCATCCATTAAATCAATAGCTTTATCAGGCATAAACCTATCAGTTATATATCTATCTGATAATTTCACAGCTGCTATTATTGCTCTATCTGAAATTCTTACTCCATGATGAGCCTCATATCTTTCTTTTAAACCTCTAAGGATTGAAATTGTTTCATCTATATTTGGTTCTCCAGTAAAAATAGGCTGAAATCTTCTAGCTAGAGCTGCATCTTTTTCAATGTGTTTTCTATATTCATCTAAGGTTGTTGCTCCAATACAATGTATATCTCCTCTAGCAAGAGCTGGTTTAAGCATATTTGAGGCATCCATCGCACCTTCAGCTGAACCAGCTCCAACAATTGTATGCAATTCATCAATAAATA
>CAZNBI010000279.1:0-1516 GCA_964571065.1 uncultured Rhodobacterales bacterium
TTCTATAGCTGTGATTTTAATTTTGATGGCAATATTTCTTTTGTAATTTAATTAACTAATTCAATTTGCGAAAAGAAAAAAGAAATTTCAATTTTAGCATTCTCTAATGAATCTGACCCATGAACAGAGTTTGCTTCTAAACTTACTGCAAATTCTTTTCTTATTGTCCCATCCTCTGCTTCATCAGGATTAGTAGCGCCCATTATTTCTCTGTTTTTAGACACGGCATTTTCACCCTCTAAAACTTGAACAACTACTGGTCCAGAAATCATAAATTTTACTAAGTCATTATAAAATGGCCTCTCTTGATGAACTTTATAGAAATCTTCAGCTTGGGTTTTTGATAAAAGAATTCTTTTTTGAGCAATGATTTTTAATCCTGAGTCTTCTAATTTTGAATTAATTTTTCCAGTAAGGTTACGTTTGGTTGCATCAGGTTTTATTATAGATAGTGTTTGTTCAATACTCATATTCAAGTCCTTTAGATATATTAAAAGATAATTTTAGAATTATAGTTGTTCTATTAAAGAATAATTAAATTAAAATCTATAATTATTTTTTGCTATTTCAAATAGAAGCCTTACTCCCCACCCGGTTGCACCTCCTGAGTGAATATCTGACACTCTGTCAGACCAAACAACACCTGCAACATCAAGGTGCGCCCATGAGGTTCTGCCAACAAAGTTTTGTAAAAATGCTGCAGCCTGTATCGATGATCCCTCGGGAGTGCCTATATTTTTTAAATCAGCAATTTTACTTAACATTTTTTGTCCATAAATTTTGTCCATCGGCATTTTCCATACTAGGTTTTCTATCTTTTCACCAGTCTGAAAAATATATTCTGACAAATTTTCATCATTGGAAAATAATCCAGCCCTCTCCTTTCCTAAAGCAGAGATAATAGCCCCTGTTAAAGTTGCAAGATCTATAACAAAATCTGGTTTGAATTTTTTTATTGTAAAATATAAAGCATCAGCTAAAACCAACCTTCCTTCCGCATCTGTATTTAAAATTTCTATAGTTTTTCCAGACATTGATTTAACAATATCTCCTGGTCTTTGAGCGTTTGAGCTTGGCATATTTTCAACCAAACCCACAACTCCAATTACATTTCTTTTAACTTTTTGAAGAGCTATTGCTTTCATTGCACCTACTACAATACCTGCCCCTCCCATGTCCTCTTTCATATCAATCATTCCCCGCGGGGTTTTTAAAGAAAGTCCTCCTGAGTCAAAACAAACACCTTTTCCAACATATGCAATATTTTTCTTTGAATTTGGACTACCATTCCATTTCATTACAACAAGATAGCTTTTTTCAGCACTACCACGGCCAACACCTAAAAGTGCATGCATGCCCAATTTATCCATATTTTTTTCATTTAAAACTTCTATTTCAATACCAATTTTCTCTAATGAAGTTATTTGATTTACAAATTCTTGTGGAGTAAGAAAATTTGGAGGTTCAAAAGTTAAATCTTTTGAAAAAAATATTCCTGAAATTAAGTTATCATTTA
>CAZNBI010000280.1:0-1508 GCA_964571065.1 uncultured Rhodobacterales bacterium
AAGTTTTATTACAAAAGGTGAACGCCAATGAACATCATGACTGTGGTAAAGTATAAACTAAAATCAGGATTTGAAGGTGAATTTATTAAAGCCATTAATGCCTATAATTATTCAAACTCAATTTCAATGCGACTAGTTTCAATTGGTAATGACGAATATCTGAGCATTATGGAATATGATGAAATAGATAAAACTGGAGACGACGAGATAACAGGTATCGAATGGTTGGACAGCATTGACTATATGTTGGAATTTTTTGGTGAAAGCAGAACTGACTCTTGTTCTGGTCTAGTTTTGGCTTCTTACAATTAAATGAGAAGTATAGAGTGAGTTAAATTTTTCTTAAAAAGAACAACAACGCAATTATCCGAGGAAGATGAATATAAATTCGATGCGCTACAAGCTAAATTTTGAGTACGGCTTTACAATCGCCTTACAGATCAACAAAAAAATATAAAAGAGGAAAAGTAATAATGAATAAATATTTAGGAATTTTAATTATAGTCGTCATTGTTGTTGGTGGCTTTACAATGGGTGGGGGCATAGATCGAGGTGTAGACCTATTATCATTTATTTTCGTTATTGGAATAGGTATTGGGCATGCATTTGGTTCCAAGGATGGAGAGAGTACTATCACTCGCTTTGGTGACGGATGTGTTCGCGGTGGTTGGTTAGGGCTGCTTGTAGGGATAACCTTAATTGCAGCCACAGATTTCGCCGGCCAAATGGATTTCACTAAGATAATGCCAGCGTTAGCGGTCGCTCTTCTGGCGCCGTTGTATGGATATTTTCTTAAAATACTAACCATGCAACTGGATTAGTTGCAATATGACTTTAAAGAAGCGCGGAAACCGAAAATGATAGAATTATACAAATACAAGAGAATTAGTTAACCAATTATCCAAACGCTTTCGATAAGCACTAAAATTTATTTATCAAAAAAGAAGAATATCTTATGAAACAAATTTCAATTTTCTTGTTTATCATTATTGGAATAAGTAATTCGGCCCTTGCCCAAGAAGTAATGTCCTCAACCATATTAGAAAAAGGTAAAATTCTCTACAGTAAATCTGAAGCAACAATATTCGTCGACACTGTGGGACAAGCAGAAGTCGGGGTTGCCTATCAAGGTCGTGTTTTTATTTGTACATTAGGAAATAATTTTATAGCATCTTCAGGAAAAAACTATCTAAATACAGCATGTTACTTAACCAAAGACAATGCCGCAAGAGATGCGAGTAAAAAGTAAAAAATCTTCTAAGCTCATTCCTTTTAAATACTTGCAAAAATAATCACTTGTTGTGTTACTGTTTCCCAGTAATAAGAAAATTTCAAAAAGGATTTTTCGTTTATGTTAATAAAATCGCTCTTAAAATTTAATTTAACTGTATTTTTTATTTGCTCATTGCCATCTGTAATTTTGTCCAATCCAGTGACCATTAAGGCTGCTGAGTGGACGAAAATTGATAACGTAAAACAATGTAGTGAAGGAAACTGCAATACTTTCA
>CAZNBI010000281.1:0-1499 GCA_964571065.1 uncultured Rhodobacterales bacterium
GGGGAAACCATCATAATGCATGGAGACCAGCTCATATTCATTTTTCAATTTATGGCAGGTCTTTTGTGGATAGATTAGTTACTCAAATGTATTTTGAGGGGGATCCATTATTTAAATACGATCCAATCTTTAACTCTATTCCAGATAAGAAAGCCCAAGACAGGTTAATAGCAAAATTTTCAATTGAAAAAACCATACCTGAATTTGCGCATGCTTACATTTTTAATATAATTCTACGTGGACGTAACGCGACGCCAATGGAAATTTAAAATATGAAAAAAAATACATTCCTTCAAACTTCATCTCAAACGGTTGGTCCTTTTTTCGCTTACGGGTTAGCAGCACAACAATACCAATATGATTTTCCTAGTTTAGTTTCTGGAGACTTAAGGAAGAAAGATTTAGTAGGTCAAAAAATTAATGTTAAAGGACAAGTAATTGACGGAAATGACACTCCAATCCATGATGCTTTAGTTGAGATTTGGCAGGCTGATCCAAATGGTAATTATAATATCAACCCAAACGATAATTTTTTTGGTTTTGGAAGAATGGGTACAGGCAGTGAAGATTTTATTGGATTTAATTTTAATACTTATAAACCAGGGAAAACGCAGCCTAAAAGTGCGCCTCATATTAATATAACAATTTTTGCAAGAGGCATGCTTAATCATCTTTTTTCAAGGATTTATTTTTCTGATGAACAAGAGGAAAATGAAAAAGATTTATTGCTAAATGAAATTGATATTTCTTTGAGGTCTCGTTTAATTGCTGAAAAAGAAAATGAAAATGAATATCGTTTTGATATATATTTACAAGGTGACAAAGAGACAGTTTTTTTTGATGTTTGATTTAGTTAGGAAATAAAATGGCAGAATTTATATCACTTAAAGAAGGAGTTAGTAAAACTCTTAAAAAAGGCGATACAGTTTGTTTTGAAGGCTTTACTCATCTAATTCCCCATGCATCTGCTCATGAAGTAGTTAGGCAAAAAATTGATAATTTGACTATAATAAGAATGACACCAGATGTCATTTATGACCAATTAATTGGTATGGGATTAGTAAAAAAAATGATTTTTTCATATGCAGGCAATCCCGGTGTAGGGTTGCTTAGAAGGTTCCGTGACTCAGTAGAGAAAGGTTGGCCAAATAAAATTGAAATTGAAGAACATTCTCACTCTGCTATGGCTCATGCTTATGAGGCAGGCGCTGCTGGTTTACCATGTGCAATTTTCAGAGGCTATATGGGAGCAGACCTCAAAAAAGTTAATAGCAATATAAAAAAAATTGAATGCCCTTTTACTAGTGAAGAATTAACAGTTGTGCCATCTTTGAAACCAGATGTTGCATTCATTCATGCTCAAAAGGCGGATAAAAAAGGAAATGTTTTAATTGAAGGAATTTTAGGAGTTCAAAAAGAAGCTGTTTTAGCATCAAAAAAATCTTTAGTTACTGTAGAAGAAATAGTTGATACATTGGATTGTCATCCAAATGCTACTG
>CAZNBI010000282.1:0-1499 GCA_964571065.1 uncultured Rhodobacterales bacterium
TCAGCTCTTTCGAAATTAGTAAATGAATACTCTCTGATGTCATCATTACTTATTTTGATTGAAAAATTATAAAATGCACCAACCTTTTCAATGTTTGAAGCACTTCCGTTTGCCATTCTTTCTGGACTTATAAGAGTGCCAAAACTTGTTTCGATAATATTTGACATATAATTTTTTCCTCTCTAATCACTTAATTAAATTATAATATTAAAATCATAAAAATTTCAATTAAAATGTATAATTATTATTATCTTACTCTCTGAAATTAACAAACTGCAAAGGCAAATCTGTAAATTTGTCCTTGAGAAATGAAATTGTATTTTGCAAGTCGTCTCTTTTTTTGCTACTTACACGCAATTCATCCCCTTGTACTTGAACTTGCACTTTATTTTTCATTTGCTTAATTTCTTTTATAATTTTTTGTGCATTTTCTCTTTGTATTCCTGATAATACCCCAATATCTTGTTTAATAGTATTACCACTTCCAGTTTCTATTTTTTCAAAACTAAGAAATTTTGAATTTACTTTTTGTCTTGTAACATGTGATATAATTAATTCTTCGACTTGTTTTCTTTTTAATTCGTCATCTGCAACTATTGAAATAGTACTCTCAATAAAATCAACTTTAGATAGACTGCCTTTAAAATCATAACGAGTATTAATCTCTCTTTGAACTCCGTCAATAGCATTTTTAACAGATGGCAAGTCAGCTTTACTAACAATATCAAAACTTGGCATAAACTCCTCCTTTATAAATTTTCAATAACATCTCCTAAATATTTAAATTGGAATATCAAACCAACTTCAGTAACAGGAGCAATAGATGGATCTGTTTTCGTCTCTCTCTCATACTTTAACTCAATAACCATGCAGTTTTGCAATGAACCTGAGTAATTAATTGCATATTCTGTTTTAAGTAATTTAATATCACTATTATGAAGATTATAATTTTGGAGTCCTGAAAAACCCCAATCATTTGTAATTTTTGAATTAAATTTGAAATTTAAGTTTTCAGCTCCACTTGTGTCCTTAATAAAACCATCACTTATAGAGGCATGACTAGCAGATAAATCAAATCTTCCTAAACTCTGAGAAATTGTTGTAATAGATTCATAAATTTTGAAATTATGAGGATCTAGCCTTGCAGACCAGTCAGTTGAAAAGTTTTTAGTATTTTGGAAGGCTAAACGTGCAATATAATCAGATTCAGATACTACTGTTTTTTTGGAGTTTAATGACTGAAATTCATTTTCATTATTTCCCCATAATTTTAGGCTTTGCCCAAAAAAACTTGTAAAATTAACTGAATTTTCATTATTAATAAAGTTAGTTATTCCATAATCTATTCTACCTCCAGGTAAAGTAAGATCGTTTCCAAGCGGTCTATGTGGGATAAATAAATTTGTTTCATCTAATCTATAATCTAATGCATCTCTATTTGGAATGTGGTTAACATGATCAGAACCATTTATTAAAACAGCTTGTATCTGAGGCTTTAG
>CAZNBI010000283.1:0-1487 GCA_964571065.1 uncultured Rhodobacterales bacterium
AAACTGTTAACCTTGTAAGAATAAAATCTAAATAATTTGCTGTTGATTCACCAGGCCTTATACCAGGAACGTATCCACCATTTTTTCTCAAATTTTCTGCTGTTTCTTCAGGATTAAAAACAATTGCGGTATAAAAAAATGCAAAAAACACTATTAAAAAAATTAAAATTAATAAATAGAGTGGTTGACCTCTTCCAAGCAGTGCATTGATTGTAACTATCCAATCAGAGGTTCCACCGGAAAAACTTGCTGCCGTTAATGGTAATGCCATCAAAGAAGATGCAAATATTGGGGGAATAACTCCCGGGACATTAATTTTTAGAGGCAAATGAGAGCTTTCTCCACCCATTAATTTGTTACCCATTTGTCTCTTTGGGTACTGTATCTGAATACGCCTCTGTGATCTTTCAATAAAAACTATAAAGGCAATAACTGCAATTGCCATTATTAAGAGTGCAACAATCAAAATAGCTGAAATAGCACCTGTTCTTCCAAGTTCTAATGTGCCTGCAAGTGCTCTTGGAAGTTCAGCTACAATTCCAGTAAAAATTATTAATGAAATTCCATTTCCAATTCCTCTGGAAGTCACCTGTTCACCCAACCACATTAGAAACATAACACCGCCTAACAATGTAAAAACAGTTGTGATTCTAAAGAAAATTCCTGGATCAGTAACAGCACCAGCACTTTCCAAACCTACTGCAAAGCCATAACCTTGTACTATAGCTAATACAACAGTTAAATATCTAGTATATTGATTTATTTTTTTTCTACCGGTTTCACCCTCTTTTTTTAATGCTTCTAATTGCGGTGAAACAGCTGTAAGTAGTTGTGTTATAATAGAAGCAGTAATATATGGAAACACCGACAGAGCAAAAATAGTCATTCTGCCGAGAGCTCCTCCTGCCATCATATTAAACATCCCAAGTAAACCACCACTATTATCATTGAATAAATCTGATAGTGCAGCAGGATCAATACCTGGCACTGGAATATATGTACCTATTCTGTAAACTAATAAAGCTCCAAGAGTAAACCATAAACGTTGCTGAAGCTCAGTAGCTTTTGCAAAAGCTGAGCCCGAAATTGATGGTGTTGACCCTAAAGGATTTCTAGCCATTAACAAACTTCCTATTCAGTATCTTTTTTATTTTTTTCGGTTACAGCTAAGTTACCACCAGCCTTTTTAACTTGTTCAATAGCATTTTTAGAGGCACCATCAACTAGAATATTTACTTTGCTGGTTATTTTTCCTCTTGCCAAAATTCTAATGCCATCTTTTAGATTTTTTATAACGCCTGCAGAAAGAATAACTGAGTTATTAATCTCTTTTTTAATATCAATTTTTCCATTATCAATTACTTTTTGCAGATCTCCTAAGTTTAATATTCTATATACTTTTCTATTATGCTTATTAAAACCTCTTTTTGGTAGTCTTCTATGAATTGGCATTTGACCACCTTCAAAGCCTTTAATTGAAACACCAG
>CAZNBI010000284.1:0-1482 GCA_964571065.1 uncultured Rhodobacterales bacterium
TCCCTGTTATCGGCATTAGTGTAAGGCAACCAAAGCAAAGACAAATTGATGCAGTATATAAACTAGCAGAAAAAATCAATAGTATTCTTCAAGGACCAAAATTAAATAAAAATAAAATAATCGTCTATGACGAATATGTGGGTCCTGGATATGGTATTCCAACAAAAGGTACAATTGACGCCACTTCATTTTTAGCTAGAAATGAAGGTATATTATTAGATCTTGTTTATTCTGGAAAAGCAATGGATGGACTTATTGATATGATAAAAAAACATAATTTTAAAAAGGATAAAGGCGACATTATTTTTCTCCACACAGGCGGTTCATCATCATTGTTTGCATATGAGGAATATTTTGAAAAATGAATTAAATAATACTGATACTGCCCATAATTTTTGGAATTCTGAATGGTCTCAAAATACTAAACAAACAGAATGGAAAATACCTGATTACGAAGTTATTAAAGTTACTAAGAAATTAAAAAAAAATTTAAAAATACTTGATTTGGGTTCAGGAATTGGACGCCATAGTCTTTTACTTGCAGAAATGGGGCATCAAGTTTTTGCGACTGATGCATCTAAAAATGGGATTACTATTTTAAAAAATAATGCTTCATCAAACGGGTTAAAAATTGATGTAAAGCAATCAAAAATGACATCTTTAGCTTACGAGGATAATAAATTTGATCACATTTTATCTTGGAATGTTATTTATCATGGAAATGAAGAAATCATTTTAAAAACTATTAGAGAAATAAAAAGGGTTTTAAAGATTAATGGAACATTTCATTTCACTATGTTGCCTAAAGAAAGACTAATGCTTAATCCTTACAAAAGAAATGGAAAAGAAATTTCAAAAAATACTTGGATATCTAAAGTTGAACAAGAAGATAAGACACATCCTCATTATTTTTGTGATTATAATGATTTAATAGAGTTGTTTAAAGGTTTTGAATTCTTTTTTTTAAATAAATTGAAATATGAAAAACCAAATTCTATTTACTGGCATTTGTTTGCTAGGCTAATAAAGAAATAACGATTAAATATCTCCAGAAAGAACATACTTTAAAATTTGTACAACTTGTAAATTATTTTCAGTAACTGCTAAAGCTGCTGCATCTATCTCTTTCAAAGCATGTTGGTTTTCTTTATTATGGATACAGATTATAGGAATACCTAGTGCAGATGCATATCCAGCATCATAGGCAGCGTTCCATTGTTTATATTTTTCACCAAATTTGACAATTAGGACATCAGCATTCTCAATCAAATTTCTTGTTCTTATGGCATTTATTTTAGCACTCTTATGATCATACCAAAATTTATTATCTTCGTTACCAAGAATAATGCTACCACAACTATCAGATAGATTATGATTAGTTACAGGACCAGTAAAAGTAATTTTTAACTTTTCTTTCTTACACAATTTTATTATTTCCTTTCTCCAATCAGAGTGTATTTCTCCCGATAAATATACATTAAT
>CAZNBI010000285.1:0-1481 GCA_964571065.1 uncultured Rhodobacterales bacterium
GGAGTTCTTTGAGAGATGGTAAAATGGAAGAAACAATCTGCTGGAAATAACTCCCACCTACACCGAACAAATGATACTGTAGAATAACTTATTGATTTTATTATGTAATTTTGTGATGCCGAATGACCAAGTAAACCTTTCTGAAAGGGTTTGGTTCTGATACTGGCAAATTTCTTTGGAACGAAATTTTGAAACGGATGTTGCCCAAAAAAAGGAGGACAATGATGATTAAAAAGATTCTTGCAACTTGTTTTTTTGTGATTGCTCAAATTTCTTTTGCGAATGCAGGAATTCCTTGGGAGCACTGGGAACATCAAAATGATTTCAGTGATAAAGATTTATCCCATTACTCAAAAACTCATATTTATACATGCAAATTCAATTGTAAAAAAAATTATGCGGCATACGAGTTTTACACAGAGAGTGACGGGAACGTTTTTTTAGCGCTTAGATCCCGTCAAGGACAATTTGCAAAATTCAATGATCAAAAAAAGGTGATTAAGGATAGGATAGAATTAGGACCTAAGTGGAAATACTCAGATTTTGACATGCAAGGAGAAGAATTTTGGTTTGGTTTTAAAGCAAAATTGCCCAAGGGCACTAAATCACTTAACGCCGAAGAAATTATGTTCTCGCAATTCAAGCAGATACAAAAAGACGCAAGCAAAGAGGATTGTCACTTTCAACCTTCCATGAAAATCAAAATTAGAAGAAACCTTACGGGTTATTTTCAAATTAATGGTTCGTCCAAAGGAGAGAAAATCAAACAAAGTAAAGGTGAAATTCAGGTGAACGGTCAGCAAAGGATTCTGAATAATTCATGGAGAACATTCATGATTGGAACTAAATTTGATAACCATCAAAATGGATGGATGGAGATATATGTTGATGGAAAACTAGTTCAAAATTTTGTCGGTGACACCTTGTACAACACAAAACCTACCCACTGTAAAAGACCCCTTAAAAAAACGAATTATGTATTTAGAATTGGTGTTTATAGAGGGACATATAAAAACAATTTGCCTGCCAATTACGATAAGACTTACGACGAAATCCATTTCGATGATTTTGTGTCTGGGAAAACAAAGGTGTTCGTAGAGAATTTCCTTAATAATTGAGTATCATTAATCACTCATCAAAATAGTCTTATCGATAACCTCCATGCTGAAGTCTGACCAGACTGGTGGATACTCTCGGTTCAGCAACTCTTCCTTTGCTAATCTCTTCTTCAAGATTGAGTGGACATGTGTCCCTCTGAACCTCTTACCCCGAACGGTTAGGTATCCTTCCTTATTCATCCACTCAGCAATGGCATCAAAGGTCATCCCTTTCTCTCTATGCTCTGAGATAGTTTGATAGAGGAACAATTGATAGTCTGAGTAGTAATTTCCGGTGAGAGCAGGGGAGCGATATGCGATTGAAAAGTTGAAGGTTACATCCGCAAACCCAACTACCCCCTTACACCGTCCTTTTGCTACAGT
>CAZNBI010000286.1:0-1480 GCA_964571065.1 uncultured Rhodobacterales bacterium
TAATTACTAGGTCATTAGATAGTTCTGCCTTAAGAGAGGTGTTAGCTAATTCTAAAAAACGAAACCAATCAAATCTTTCGTCAATTACAAGCCATCTATTTGGGTGTTTTGTAAAGGAAGGTGCTTCAACAAAACCATCTTGGATATAACCATCTTCTAGCTCCAAAGGTTTTGGAATGCCAGTCTTGCCCTTTTTTATATTAATATTTGAAACGTCACTTTCTAATCTTTCAATTAGATAAGATTTAAGAAAGTTTCTTATCTCTACTGGAAAATTTTTTATTTCATCTTCCCCAAATAATACATTCATCTTTACCTCCATTATTTTTAAGATATAAATAACATATAAAAAAGATGTTGACAAGATATAAATTAGAATTTATTTATCATAAATATATCTTAATATTATCATTGGAGGAAAGTAATGAATAAACATAATAAAAAATCATCTTTTAAACATTTTGGACTTGTTCAGAATAATGAACGTTGGTCTTGGAGCGCTATGTCTGAAGATAGGCAACTTGTTGCAGTAACTCTCTGGAAGGACCAAATTAAATATAATGATGAAGGTAAGCCAGAATGGAATACATTTGGGCTACCTATAAACCAGAATAATGAACTTTGGCAAAATCAAATTGGTAATAGAGAAAGAATAAAGCATCTAAAGTATAGTCTTGAAAATCTCGAGGGTTTATTCAGAGTTGTAATAACTGTAGCTAAAAATGAAAATGCTTTTCCTCGTGAAATTAAAGAATGTTACCCATGGGAGGGTATATGGATGAAACTCATTGAACTTGATGAAGAAACAGGTGAGTGTAGAGCCGTATTCCATTCACGTGATAATTCATTACATGCAGCTTAAGTCTGTTTCAAAAATAAATCTTATGATAAGAAATTGAGTAAGGCAGAATATTCTGTCTTACTCTCTATAAAAAGTGATTTTAATTATTTGCAGCCTTAATGATGATTCTGAGAAATAAAATTAAAATAATAGTTTTTACTTTTGGAATTGTATTTCTGATGACTTTTTCAAAAACTTTTTCTTGTACATATGTACAAACAACACATAAAACAGATAATTGTTGTGAATATGATAAAAAAATCAATTCAAATAGTCTTTTAGATTGCATAATGCAGCAATGTGTAATTGTTGAAAACAAAAAATATATATCAGATATTGCCCCCTGTAAAAAATCTAAAAAATTAAAAGAAACTGAGGAATTAAAAATTAATAAGTAAGTAAGAAATGAGGGAAAATGCATACATATAAAATTGATTGGAAAGATGTTGTTCATGGAAGTTATGAAATAGAAGCTTCAAGTAGTGGTGAAGCGCTGGAAAAATTTAAATCACTATTAAAAAAAGAACTCTATGAAAAATCGACTTGGGATACTGACGGAAAGGAATTAAAAGTAAAATTCATTGAGAATAAAGACTCACCTTTTGATGCTTATACAATTAATGAAATGAAAAACCATGG
>CAZNBI010000287.1:0-1474 GCA_964571065.1 uncultured Rhodobacterales bacterium
TTGATTTAATGAAAAACGATCGATCAAATCTGAGGTCAGCTTGCTTTTATAACAATATTCATGATGTTCGTTTTCTGAAATTTTATAAAGTACTAATAATAAGGGTAATTGTTCTTTGCAATGAACCTATTGAATATTATTCCAAAAAATATCAAAATTATTGATCCTGAAATCACAGGAGATATTAAAAATTCAAATGACGCTGAACTTGAAATCATTATTATAGGATTTCCACCTGCTGGAGGATGAGTGATGTTGAATAATATCATTAAAGCTACTCCCAAACCTACTGATAAAGGTATAGTCAGAGAAATAGGCAAAGGTACAAAATTAAAAAATAATATTCCTATTAATGATGTTAGAAAATGTCCAAAGAAAATGTTTTTTGGCTTTGCAAATGGACTTTCAGGATACCCATAAAGTAAAACCATTGTTGAACCAAAGGAAGCTAACAAAAAGACACCTAAATTAATATCATAAGTTAAGAAAGAGAGTAATCCAATGGTTAGAGCTGAAAAAATAAAAGAGAATATTAATTTTTTGAAATCAAAATTAAACATTAAAACATTTTAGCTTAATTTTTTTTAAAGATCAAAAGAACTTCATAAACATTCTCTTCATTTATACATGGAAGATTCGTGAATTTATGAAACACCTAATAGTCAATTTTTGTTGTAAATAAAAAATAAAGTTAGAGATAAGTTAGCTTTAATGAATTTATTTAATCTCTAAATTAATCTGCTTTTAAATTAGTGTACTTGGATAAATTACTTTAAGATTTTCCCTTTACTAATGTTGTTTAATCTAATTACGTAATTAATCTATAGTTCATTTATTATCATTCAGTTCTTCTAATTATCAAAACCCCTAATACAAGCAAAATTAAATGGAAAGAAATGACAAACGGTATTAGCATAATATTTGTATCAAGTTCTGAAGCTTTCGACGTGGCTAAAATTATGAATGTTATAATGGTAACTAAACAAAATAAAATAGATAACCATTTTGGAAATATATTTGTTTGAAAAAAACCTATTGCACATACTGAAACTCCCAACATTGAGGACGAATAAGCAGTTACTGCTACAGCATTTGACATGTCAGTAAAGTTAATATCGGCTTTTAAAGCGTCCGCCACCATAGACATTGACATACTAGCCACCAGAATAAGTAATCCAGAATCTACAAAATAATTACTTTCAATTCTTCTTGTCATTAAAAATGCTATTGGCAAAGAAAAATACAAGTATGCAAAGAGTTGTTCTGTTCTAGCTTGGTTAAAAAAACCCAACCCATCTGGACCTAGACCAAGATATAAAATGAAAGGTGTTAATCCAGCAATAATAAACATAATGCCATTAACCATATTAATGTTCATGAAAAATTCCTTTCTATCAATTCCATATTATATGACAATATACTAACGCATAATTACTATCAAATTAATTACTGAATACATTTTCAAAAATCTTCT
>CAZNBI010000288.1:0-1469 GCA_964571065.1 uncultured Rhodobacterales bacterium
AAAATTAGAACATTCCCTACTGAATGGTTTTATCCGCTTATTTTCTCATTGATGATGTTATTGGTTGCACTTCAGCATTCAATGTGGCGATCTTGGAAGGGAACCAGCAAAGCAATATTTGGAGCATTTATGGATATCGCACTTGTTGTTTCCGCCGCAGCTGTTTCAATCACATATTTAATTGAAATTGATAGTGTATGCTTGATCGACCTAATGAGTGGTGAGCGCGCAAGAATAATGGCAGAGACACTTAAGGCAGAAATTGAATTTGCTGAAACGATGGGTTTGCCCAAACCTGACACTGTGGACGATCCCAAATGTGTCAGTACAACAGGTGTTTGGCTGGTTGCAATTATGGCATCAGCTCTAATTGTTTTTCTAGGTTATAACATTAGGGTATGGGGTTTTCCGCTGGTTGCAATTTCTCTTGCTATAGCTGCCTATACAATTGTCACTGTACTCGTATGGTATTTTCATGGCCCCGATGGCATCAATAAATATTTAGTAACCAAATTAGGCGGTGAACCTCGAACTTTTTTAGATGGTGTTCCTAATGTCCATGATGCACTTGTAAATAATGCATCCGGCTTCCTTGGACGTTTTATGCATGTGATAATGAATGTAGTCTTTCCATACATAATTTTAGGAGCGCTTTTTGGCAAGTCTGCTGGAGGACAAACACTCATTAAACTGGCTTTTCGCTGGACACGTAAATTACGTGGAGGGCCAGCACATGCAGCAATTGTAAGTTCAGCTATGTTTGGAACAATCACGGGAGGGCCAATCGTTAATGTTTTGTCAACAGGCGTGTTGACAATACCAATGATGATCAAACGGGGTTTTTCCCGTGTATTTGCCGGTGGAATGGAAGCTGCTGCTTCATCTGGTGGATCAATTATGCCACCTGTGATGGGTGTTGCAGCCTTTATTCTTGCAGCAATGACTGCTGTCCCTTATCGGGATGTAATTATCGCTGCTACTTTGCCAGCATTGGCTTATTTTTTGTGTCTATTTCTTAGTGCTTCATTCCAATCCCGCAAACAAGGGATCGATGCTTTTGGTAAATTAACAGATGAGATGCGCATCAGCGGTCAAGATATACTCCACTTATGCCAAATTATACTGCCAATGCTCTTAATATTGGTTTTGTTACTAACACCAAAAGATATGGTGGGATGTGGTTTTATCTCGTCCCTTTTTGGTGCTGACACAATTATTGAAAATGGACGTTGCCAAGTTATTTCACTTCCTTGGGTTTTCCAAATTTTTCAAAATGCCGCTGGTGATGCAGGAGCAACTGGTTGGTGGGCTGCAGCTCTTGTAATGGTATTACTGTTTCTAGATAAAGATTTCCGATCAAAGCCAGGTAAACTTTTAGACGCTTTAGCTGAATCAGGTATAACTATATCAACACTCTATCTAATGTTTTTAGCAGTCACAGTGATTGATGTTTGTCTAAATTTTACTGG
>CAZNBI010000289.1:0-1468 GCA_964571065.1 uncultured Rhodobacterales bacterium
TAGATAAAAGTTTTTTTATACAACTTATAAAATATCTTCTATTTAAAACATGTTCTAATACTTCAGATATACAAATAAGATTATATTTTGAGTAATTTTTTTTTAATTTTGAAAAAGTTTCAATTTTGCTACAAATATAACTTATATTTAAAGAACTTTCTTTTGCATGTGTTTTCGCAACCTTGATACTAGTTTTTGAGGCATCAATACCAGTAACTATACCGCCTAGTCTTGCCATAGGTTCACATAAAAGTCCGCCACCACAGCCAACATCTAAAATGTTTATATTCTCCAATATTCTTGATGAACAATTATCAGAAGAATTTATTAAGTTTTTGGAATTAAGCGTTTTTAAAATATATTCGATCCTTATTGGTGTAAAAGAATGTAATAATTTCATTTTACCATCGTAATTCCACCAATCTAAGTTTAAATCGTCAAAAATTTCTAAATTTTCTTTGTCAAGAGTGTTTTTGTCTGATACTTTTTTCATGTTTTTTAACTTCGAATTTATTTTATTTTACATAATAAATATAATAACAGTTTTAACAAATAAAATATCTATAATCATGTCTATTATTGTCCAGAAATTCGGTGGAACATCAGTTAAAGATATAAAAAGAATTCAACATGTTGCTCTAACCATAAGTAAAGAAATAGAAACTGGTAAAAAGGTTGTTGTTGTTGTATCTGCTATGGGAAAAACAACTAATAATTTAATTGAATTAATAGAAAGTTTGGATAAAAATTATGTTCCTCATGAATACGATGTTGTCTTATCTACTGGAGAGCAAGTATCAGCTGGTTTACTTTCAATTGCTCTTAACAAAATTGGCATAACATCTAAAACTCTTTTAGGGTGGCAGATACCATTATTAACTGATGAAAATTATAATACTGCCAAAATAATTGATATCGATGTCAGAGTAATTAGAAAAAAACTTCAGGAGATAGACGTTCTTGTGATTCCAGGTTTTCAAGGGGTAACAGAACAAAAGCAAATTACAACTCTAGGCAGAGGTGGTTCTGATACAACAGCAGTTGCAGTTGCAGCTAAATTAAAAGCAGAAAGATGTGATATTTTTACTGATGTTGAAGGTGTTTTTACTACGGATCCAAATATTGAACCAAAGGCAAGAAAATTAGACAAAATTACATTTGAGGAAATGATTGAAATGTCATCAGCGGGAGCCAAAGTTTTAGAAACAAGATCAGTAGCAATTGCTATGAATTATGACTTAAAGTTACAAGTATTATCAAGTTTTCTTAAAAAACCAGGCACTTTTGTAGTTAGTGAGGAAAAAATGGAAAAGCAAAAAATCAGTGGCATTGCGTATAGTATTAATGAAGCAAAAATTACTCTTGCATCTTTACCAGATAAGCCAGGAGTAGCTGCATTAATTTTTGAAAATTTGGCTAATCATGATATTAATGTTGATATGATTGTTCAAAGTGCGTCTTCAAATAA
>CAZNBI010000290.1:0-1467 GCA_964571065.1 uncultured Rhodobacterales bacterium
TTTTGTTATGGCAATCTGCATATGCTGAATATGAATTTATAGATACACTTTGGCCTGACTTTACGAAAGAAATTTTTGCGGGTTTAGTTAATGAGTTTAGTCATCGTGAGCGTCGTTTTGGCGGAGTATCATGATTAGTGCCACGGATAGTAACTGGCAGGATTTGCAATTAAGATTGATCTCAGCTTTTTTCCTTATCATTGCC
Source organism: uncultured Rhodobacterales bacterium (assembly GCA_964571065.1). GTDB lineage: Bacteria > Pseudomonadota > Alphaproteobacteria > Puniceispirillales. Next base: position 206 of record CAZNBI010000290.1, read on the forward strand.
AGCGCTTTTTGTATTTATTTTGGTGGTTATCCATTCAACTTTTTTGTAATTTCTCTTGTTGGCTTGATGCATTGGGAATTAGGTAAAATGTTATCGCCTTTGTCTGCTCAAGCGATGTGGTTTAGTGCTACTTTATCAATATTGGCAACATTTTTGCTCTTGAAATCGGATAGTCTGATTTGGTCAATCGTAATTTTGTTTTTCAACTTTTATTTTCAAAAACTTTTCTTTCATCACAACCGTAATTTTGGCGCGTTCTATTCACTAGCAGTGATTGTTTGCGGCATAATGTTCTTCAAGATTAGATCGGAGCTTGGTCTTTATCACACCTTTTGGTTAATCGGGATAGTTGTGGTTACTGATACCGCGGGATACTTAATCGGGCGGCTTATTGGCGGACCAAAAGTATTTCCTCGCATTAGCCCAAAGAAAACTTGGGCAGGAGTTTTGGCAGGATGGCTTGCCGTAGGTTTGTTTTCTTGGTCGTATGTTCAAAACATTGCGCCTCAAAATTTGTTTATTAAGTTCGTGTTAATAAGTATATTTTTGTCAGTATCTGCTCAGGTAGGTGATATGATACAAAGTCACCTTAAACGAAGAAGTCATGTGAAAGACAGTTCAGGTCTACTCCCCGGCCACGGTGGTTTTATGGATCGATTTGATGGTTTTGTAGGAGCAACAGTTGTAACTGGTCTTTTCTTTGAGTGGATATACTAGTGAAAAGCATTAGTGTTTTGGGAGCAACAGGATCTATTGGTCAAAATACTTTAGACTTAATTTTAAGAGAAAGAGACAAATTTAACGTTGTTGGGTTGACCGGTTCAGATAATATTGAGTTATTAGCTGAAAGTGCGATTAAGCTCAAAGCTGAAGTTGTTGCGACAGCTAACGATAATAAGTTTCATGATTTGAAAGAATTACTCAATCAGCATGAAATTGAAGTTTGTGCTGGGTTAAATGGTGTAATGGAGGTCGCTTCTCGTCAGGTTGACTGGACTATGTCTGCTATTGTCGGTTCTGCGGGCTTTCTCCCAGGATTAAAAGCTCTTGAATCAGGTGCAAATCTGGCTCTTGCAAACAAAGAAAGCATGGTAGCTGCTGGACCGATTATGAAAAAAGCTGCTAAATTGAGAAATGCTAAGTTGATACCTGTTGACAGTGAGCATTCAGCTATAGCGCAATTAATGAGAGGTGAAGAACTGAATAGTCTGTCAAAGATTATTATTACGGCTTCTGGCGGTGCTTTCAGAAACTTAACTAAG
>CAZNBI010000291.1:0-1459 GCA_964571065.1 uncultured Rhodobacterales bacterium
CCCTTATTTTTTTTATGCCATTGTGTAATTTTATTTTGAAAAAATATTCTTTTTCTTATCAGTTTTATTCTTCGCTTTTCTAAATCTTTAAAGATATTACTAAGCTTTTTCCAAAATAATTTATCAATTATTAAGTTCTCATTTTCAAGTTCTTCACAAATAAACTTATGTAAAGATATATCTATAAAGTGGTTATGAAATTTAATATAATTTTGCATTTTATTAGACTTTTTAACTAATTTTCAAATATACTATTTAATTAAATAAATTAAGTCTATTTATTTGAGTATTTATGAGTGAAAATAAGATTGTTGTAGTCGGTATTTTTGTTGTTGATCTTGCTTTTGTAGCATCAAAATTACCTCTGCCTGGCGAAACTATAATTGGTGATAATTATATCATTGGTCCAGGTGGTAAGGGGTCAAATCAGTCAGTTGCAATTTCCAGAACAGGAGGAAAAGCTTCACTTATAGCAAGGATAGGGGACGATGAATTTGGTAGGGTTGGAACAGATCTTTATAAGAAGGAAAATGTTTATACTGAGGGTTTAATTATAGCCAAAGGTGAAAAAACTGGTTCTGCATCTATCTCAATAGATAAATCAGGTATGAATTCAATAATAGTAGTACCGGGTGCTGCTTTAGGTCTTAATCAATCAATGATTGATGACAATATAAGTTTAATTAACAATGCATCAATTATGTTAACAGGATTTGAAGTACCTTTAGAAATTGCATCATATTGCCTTATGCTGGCAAAATCTAAAAACATAACGACAATTTTAAATCCTGCACCTTATTTTAATATTGATCATGACACTTACAAATTAGTTGATTATTTAACACCAAATGAACACGAGGCTAGTTCGTTAACTAAAATCCGAGTAAAGAGTATAGATGATGCTAGGATGGCGGGAAGAAAAATTTGTGAATTAGGTGTTGGAACATCTATTATTACTATGGGTGAAAAAGGCGTTTTGTGTACAAGAAATGTTAATGATGTTGAAGGTATTTATATCCCCTCTTTCAAGCTTAAAGAAAAAGTAATAGATACTGTAGGAGCAGGTGATACATTTAATGGTGCCTTTGCAACAGCAATTTCTGAAAAAATGGAACTAGAAGATGCTCTAAATTTTGCAAACAAAGCAGCATCATTATCAGTTACAAGAAAAGGGGCTGCTTTATCCGCTCCATTAAGAAATGAAATTAATCAACTTTGAATAGATTTTTATAATATTTATACCATTCCCATGAATCTGAAATAACCTGCTCAACACTAGAATACATTGGTTCCCAAGATAGAATATTTTTTGACTTACTAATGTCTGAAACTAAAATATCTGGATCACCTTTTCTTCTTTTTATTACGTCTGTTTTTAAATCTAAATTTGTAATTTTTTTTATGTATTTAATTATTTCATAAACTGTATAACCTTTTCCTCCTCCAACATTTATAATTT
>CAZNBI010000292.1:0-1458 GCA_964571065.1 uncultured Rhodobacterales bacterium
TTTCCAGAATTAGATTCTACCTTTAAACTGTTTTTCTGATTTATGGTTGTCTTTACACCATCTCTATCTAAAGACTCTTGAACATTTAATATTTTGTCATTTGATACGTCAATTCTTAAGAAAATATGTGGTGGTTTATTAATTTTTTCAATTAGTTTTTTAAATTGTTTATTACCGTATTGACTCTTCCATTTTCTTTGCAACCAGATTGGAATGGAATACCAACCTGGTTGGTTTTGAAGAACCTTATCCCACTCATTTTTTGATAACCTTGATCTAATTAAATTACGAAGTATTGCATTTGTAAATCCTGCTGCTTTTTTGTTGTAAATATTGTGAGTCAATTCTACTAATGAATCAACGGTGGCATATTCTGGTGTTTTTCTATCAAAGATAATTTCGTAAAATCCAGTCCTCAGAATTGATAACAAAGATGAATCAATTTGATTTATGCGTTTTCCTGATATGTGTGTAATCATGAGGTCTAATTTTCCCCGCAATCTTGTTACTTCTTTAATTAAAACATTCACTCTTGCTTTTGACAAATTTGTTGGAGTGTTCAATGCAAATATTCTATTACGAATTACATTTAGTTGAATATTATTTTTTTCAAATTCATCTAAAATCTTAACTGCAAGCAGTCGGTTGTCTTTAATCATCTACCTAAAACTGTTCCTAGTTTTATATCATAGCCTTTTAAAAAATCATTTACTGGTAATTTCTTTTTCCCTTCCAATTGAATTTCTAAAAGTGATAGAGAGCCCTTACTTGTTGAGACAATTATATTATCTTTATTAACGTTAACGATTGCACCTGGCTTACCGTAGTCACTATTCAATACTTTTGTTTTATAAACTCTGATGCGTTTCCCATTTATGTATGTAGACATTCCCGGTTTTGGTGTCAAACCCCTTATCCAATTATGTATTTTTCGAGCAGTCCAGCTCCAATTAATGATAGTCATTTCCTTTTCAATTTTAGGAGCTCTGGTTGCATGATTGGTATTCTGAGGAATACCTATATCGCCTTGCTCAATTTTCCTCATAGCATCCAATACTAGATTTGAGCCTGAAATACTAAGGCGTTTACCAAGTGTCTGCATGTTATCCTCATCAGAGATTTTTATTTTTTTTTGAGCAACTATATCTCCAGTATCAACGCTAGGCTTAATTTGAAAAACTGTAATACCTGTTTCTTTATCACCATTCATAAGGGACCATTGAATAGGTGCAGCTCCACGATATTTAGGTAACAGTGAAGCATGGAGATTAATTGATCCATATTTAGGAATGTTAATTAAAGATGGGGGTAAAATTTTGTAAGCTACAACTACAAATAAATCAGGCTTTAATTTTGATAACTTAATCTTTAGATATTCTGATTTTACATTACTCGCTTCAATAAAAAGTATGTTATGATCTCTTGCATACTGGCCAACCGGTGTTAATTGTCTCAATC
>CAZNBI010000293.1:0-1456 GCA_964571065.1 uncultured Rhodobacterales bacterium
CACATTTTCATTCCAGTTTCCTTGTCAATGCTTACTTTTTTAAGCCTGCAAGTTACAGGTCCATCACTCCATTTTTTAGCTCTTGTCCTGCACTTAGACGCCTCACGACCTACTGATGTTTGAGGCCATTTTAATAGTTTATTTGACCACTCAGTACAATGTCCTTCTGATGAACCTGTGTACATTCTTCCCTCAGCAAATGATTGGTAAGGCAAAAAACAGAACAAAATTATTAAAATTAAATGTTTCATAATCAAAATATTTAAAAGATTTTTATTATTTAATAATACATATATAACTAATCACAGTATATAAACGTCAACAATCAAAAAGATGTGAGTAGATTTAATTTATAATTTTGAAAGGGTTGCGATGTAAGTTATGCAAACCAACATTCGAAATATTTGTCTCTCCACACATCGCCATTGTTAAATCAAGTTCTTTCTTTATAATTTCGATTGCAATTTCAACTCCTTCTTGACCTTTTGCACCTAAACCATATACATATGGCCTTCCAATATGAATGCAATCTGCGCCTAAAGCTAAAGCCTTTAGAACATCCTGCCCTGACCTCACACCTCCATCAAAATGAACTTCAGCTTTTGAGTTAACTGCATCAACGATTTCAGGTAACACTGATATTGTAGAAGGAGCACCATCTAGTTGTCTTCCACCATGATTAGATATAATTATTGCATCTGCACCAGCTTTAACTGCTAAAATAGCGTCTTCACTGTCCATAATACCTTTTAAAATTAGCTTTCCCTTCCATCTATCTTTTATCCAAGCAATATCTTCCCAAGTTAGTGTTGGATCAAATTGATCAGCAGTCCATGAAGCTAAAGAGGAGAGATTAGTAACATTAGTTACGTGCCCCATTATATTTCCAAAATTTAATTTCTTTGCTGTCATCATATTAAGACACCATGATGGCCTAGAAACAAATTGCATTATAGTATTAAGATTTATTTTTGGAGGAGCTTCCAAATTGTTTCTAATATCATTATGCCTTTGACCCATTACTTGAAGATCCAGGGTTACTACTAAAGCTGAACATTTTGCAGACTGAGCTCTTTTGATAAGCTTATCCATAAATGTTCTATCCTTCATCATATACAACTGGAACCAGAAAGGTTTTGAAGTATTTTCTGCTACGTCTTCAATAGAACAAATACTCATTGTAGACAAAGTGAACGGTATGCCTTTTTTTTCAGCTGCTTTGGCTGCAAGAATTTCTCCATTGGCGTACTGAAGACCACAAATTCCAATAGGTGATAACACTAAAGGCATGTTTATATCTTCACCAATAATGATTTTTCTGAGATTTCGATTAGACATATTTTTTGCGACGCGTTGCCGAAAACTTATGCTTTTAAAATCATTTTCGTTTCGTTTATATGTACTTGATGTCCATGAACCAGTATCAGCGTATTCAAAAAACATTTTTGGAACACGT
>CAZNBI010000294.1:0-1450 GCA_964571065.1 uncultured Rhodobacterales bacterium
GCATGCCATGTAGCTGGTGGAACGCACCACTCACATTTTGATTTTGGATCAGGGTATTGTGTTTTTAATGATTTGGCATATGCATCTAGATCTTTGATAGAAAATAAAATTATAAGTAAAGTTTTGATCTTTGATTGTGATGTACATCAAGGTGATGGAACTGCAAAAATCTTAGAGAAAAATAATGATATATTTACATGTTCTATTCACTGCAGAAATAACTTTCCTGTTCGAAAGACTAAAAGTGACTTAGATGTTGAACTCGATGATAATTTAGATAGTCATCAATACTTAAAAATTCTTAATCAAACATTAGAGAAATGTCTTAATCTTTTTAATCCTGAGTTAGTCTTATATGATGCTGGTGTTGATATTCATCTAAATGATGAACTTGGAAAATTAAAAGTTGACGATATTGGCTTATTACAAAGGGATGAGACTGTTCTGCAATTCTTTAAAGATTTATCAATTCCAATTGCTACAGTAATTGGTGGTGGTTACTCAAAAAATAAAATAGAACTAGCAAAGAGACACGCTAGTGTTTTTATAGCAGCCAAAAATATATTCTTAGAAAATTAATATATTATTTAGTTTTCTTTATCTTCTTTCTTGGTCCTAAACCAGTATAATCCTAAACATGCAAACATAAAAATTATCCAAAAAATTGGTGTGTAGGAGGATAATTTATCATTATGTGAGGAGAGTTGAATAAAATATAAACTTCCAATAATAAAGGTATAAAAAACTAACTTTTTTGGATCAAATATTTTCATAAAAAACAAAATTTTTAGGTTGTTTTCCTACGAGCATGCATAAATGACAAAATACAAGCATAACAAAATACACCACCACTAATAAGCATCATTAATTTTGATGAAGAAGCCCATATACTACCCATACCATTTGAAGTTAAGAAGCCTCTTATAAAATCAAGACCACCTAAGAAAATTAATAAACCTATAATAACTACGATATGCATAAATAGCTTTTGCTTTGAAGGAAAGACTTTTGATAAATAGGAAAAAACCAGAATGGGCAAACCAAGAATACTTGGTATTAAAGAGGTAATTGAATTACTTTCGCTTATTATGCTTATACTCATTCCCCAAATTATAAGAAACATTGCGTAAATAATTGATAGATCTACTATGTTTAAACTAATAAATGTAAATTCTTTTTTTTCATCCATAATTATCCCCTAAAAAATTATTATATATAATTTTATTTAATCTTTTTTATTTTTAATTCTATATTTTCTTTCATAAAAATACTATTAACAGCAATGCAAAATTTTAATCTAGACAACATTAATTCTCGAACTTTTTATTTTTTATCAATACTTATATTTATTGGTATTGGATGGGGGTTATCTTTTTCGATTTCAAAAATTGCTGTTTCTATGGGTGACAACCCAATATCAATTTTATTTTATCAAAATATAGTAAGTTTT
>CAZNBI010000295.1:0-1443 GCA_964571065.1 uncultured Rhodobacterales bacterium
TGTTTGATGAATTATTTCACCAAAAATTCCAAAAATATCATTTTCATGATTTGTTGTTGGTGTTTTATCTTGTATAAAATCTGAACCAAAAACATATGTAATTTTATCATTCAAATTACTTGACCCTTTATATGACATAAAGGTTCTTTCTCCTTTGTTTTTGTAACTTGAAAATGTTTGTCCACTTCTATCAGAACTAAATTTGCTATAATTAAATACATTAGAAAGATTATTGAATTCCTTTTCATATTCTAAACCAATACCTTGAGTGTATTCGTTAGCATAATACGTTGAAGTGTCCGTGGAGCCAAAAGAATCATCTGTTTCAACATACTCATCAGTGGAAAATAAATTAATACCCAATATAGAGTTATCATTAAAAAAATGTTTTCCATTAATTGAGTATCGTTTGTTTTCGAAACCATCTTTTTCAGTAGCACCAAGTTTTCTGTCTAAAGCAGAAAATCCTTCACTTTCCAAATTGTAAAAATCAAATACATATTCTGAGGACTTGTTTTCAAGTAAATATTTATATCTAAGAGCTTTAGTATCAAAACTTCCATATTCTAGAGTGATTTTATTGTTTTTTTCATTTTTGGATTTTAATAAATTCGTTCGAATATTGATAACTCCACCAATAGCTTGGGTTCCGTATAAAGCTGATTGAGATCCTTTAAGAATTTCAATACTTTCTACATCTTCAGTCAAAAAATTTGATAATGATGGTGTTTGTTGAGTTCCTGATGGATTCCCTATATCAATCCCATCCACAAAAACTCGTGAATAGTAAGGGCTTGTTCCTCTAATAAAAACTGTAGATAAATTTCCAGTTGAGCCACTCCTAACTACTGAAATACCTGGCACTTTATCTAAAAAATCAACCAAATAAATACTTTCTGAACTAGTAATTTCTTCTTTTGAATAAACATTTACAGAAGAACCAACTTTCGAGAGTTCTGTTGGTGTTTTATTGGCTAAAATTGAAATTTCATTTAATACAATACGATTGCTATTGTCGAATTGGTCCAAAAACTTTTTGATTTCAGCATCATAACCAAATGCTGAATTTAAAAGATAAAAGTATAATAGTATAATTAAAAAAAATATTTTTGGCATAATAAGCCCTTTCTATATTAATGTTAATCATCTGTAGAAAGTTTTTTCTACAGCGATGCTTTAATCACCGCTGCGGATTACCGCCCCAACACGCCCCACGCGTATTAAGTGGGTGAAATTACAGGGCAGGTATCCTGACTTATGAATTTACGCCTTATTTCACCTTCCCAGAATATAATTCCAGTGGTATTTGAAATAAGGCTCGCCAATTACAGTTGCGGGGGCAGTTCTGGATTTAAAAAATTGCACCAGATTCCCATTTTAATTTCAGAAAATCTGAAAACCCTATAATCATATCTTTGTGTTATAGTATTACAATTGTCAAAT
>CAZNBI010000296.1:0-1437 GCA_964571065.1 uncultured Rhodobacterales bacterium
GAAGAGGCAAATTTAAATAAAGAGAAAACGCCATTAGGTGATGATGCTGTTAACTGGTTATTGGGTTTATTTAAAGGTGGTAATCTTTCAACTGAATCTGAAACTCTAAAAAAATATAAAGAAAAAGAAAACTTAATGAGCAACGAACAATTCAAGCCTTTTGGAGAAGAAACCGTTAATAAAATCTTTAATCAATTAGGAATTGATCCAAAGAAATTAAGGAATATTAATATTTTTGGCTCTGAGAAAAATAATGACAATATCTCTGATGAGAGAAATGATAGATTTGTTCCAATTGGGGATGAATTTATTAATAATTTTTTGAACGGTTTTAGAAACAATCAAACAGATAAAAGCCCAGATGCGTGGTTTAATAATGATCAAACTTTTTATGAACAATTAAAAAGAAAATACAAATATACTACTGATGATAAAAAAGGAATGATGTTAGATATTATTATCAAAGAGATTAAAAAAGAAAAGAAAATATCTGAAGATGAAGCCAAAAAAATAGCATATGAAATACTTAAAATTAATTAATTAAGTTTAGTGAATTTATTTAATACTTACTTTTTATTTCTCTGTAAGAGATTATAAGAGCGCCAAAAAATATAATAGAAGCACCTATAAAACTTATAGTATCAGGCATAAAGTTAAAAATAATTAAATCAAATAAAATAACAAATATTAGGGTAGAATAAAAAAAGGGCATAATGAAACTTGCATCAGCTCTTTTCATAGAATTTAGAAAGAAAAATTGTCCTATAAGAAAGCAAAAAGCTATAAAAATCATTCCAAGAAACTCAATTAAGCTTGGAATTTTAAAAACTACAGGCAAGAAAACAGATGCAATTACAGATGCAATTAAATTATTTAATAACAAAATTTTAAAGATATTTTCTCTTTGGCTTAAATACTTTATGCAAATAATTTCTAAGCCCATAATTATGGCTCCCATCATGCATAATAACGCTATAGGGCTAAATGATAGATCTAATGAAGGTCTAATAAGGCAAAGCCCACCTAAAAGAGAAACAATAGCTCCTAGCCATCTAACAAAATCAATTTTTTCTTTTAAAATATATATAGCAAAAAACATTGCAAAAATTGGATTCAAAAAATTTATAGCTGTTGCATCACTTGCTGGAATATATAAAAGTGAGGTAAACCAGATAGAAATTCCCATGAGACCAAGACATGATCGCAAACCATGAATTTTAATCAATTTTGTTTTTAAACTTGTCTTGAATATAAAAGACAGAAAGAACAAAAAAATAAATGAGAAAAAAAATCTCGCATGAACAATTTGAAAGGGATTAATGCTCTCAAAAAATAAAGAACTCCCTAGTACTTTTGTTGCTATACTTCCACATGCAAAAGAAAATGATGCAGCTATCATGAAAATTACAGAAAGTAAAATTTGATTTTTATTTGAAA
>CAZNBI010000297.1:0-1436 GCA_964571065.1 uncultured Rhodobacterales bacterium
AGATCCATCTAAATAATTAGCAATATTCAATTTAGGATTTATTCCCAAAAGAACATGTGAATTTGCCATTCCAAAATCAGCGTCTAATAAAACTACTCTTTTCCCTGCTTGTGCTAGAGCCAGGGCAAGATTAACTGAAACAGTTGTTTTCCCAACTCCACCTTTTCCGCTAGCTATTGCTAATGCTATTGCCATGATTTTTATCCGTTAAACGTTTTTAGCAGTTTTCTTTTAAGTATTGAGTAATAATATTTTCACTCGATACTGCCATTGAACCAACTATGTTATTTGTACCAGTAATAATTCCAATTTTTGAGTCTAATTCTGAAAATTTAGAAAATTCTTCTGGACCTATTTCACATTCATCTAATTTACATAGAGCTATTATTGGTTCAAGTTTATCCACAGCTTTATGAAGGCTATCAATAAGCTTAATACTACTACCACCTGGTACTGCCATGATAACACAGACATTCTTGTGTCCAAAAATTTTCTTAGATGATGTTATGCTGTCAATAGATTGAGATAAATTAGTTGATACATCTACAATAGTTTTCTGACTATCAAACTCATGTTCAGGCGCTTTATTTTTTGCTACAATGGATGTCTTCAAATTTAGTAGTCTAGCATATCCTCTTAAACTATCACTTATTTGGCCATTACCATTATTGATTTCTGACAAAATTATTGAATTTGATTTGGTTGTGTCTGCAAGTAACGCTGCTAATTTTGCAGCCAACGTAGTTTTACCACTTCCAGAAGGACCAATTATGTAAAATATTTGTTTGTCTTTTAAATTTTCTATGTCATTTGGAACTAGTGTTTTTGCTAATGATCTTAAAAAAGAAACTCTACCACTTTCAAAATCTTTTCCTAGAAAGCTTTTCTCAAGTCTTTTCACAACTTTTGGACTAAAACCAGATTGCCTTAGCTTTAATGCAGATGTTGAAGCAATATTATCATTTAGGTTCTGAGGCTCAGTAACAACGACACCTGACAACATATTTTTTATTTCTTGTATTTCAGATCTAAGTGCCGACAACTGTGCTGTGCTTGCACCAGTATCATTGAATGCTTCTTCTAGTTCTAAAGGCTTATCTTGATTTAAAAATTGATCATTCAACATCCTACTTTCAAAAATTTTTGAAAACTGTTGACTTGGCTTTAATCTCCTTGGAGTTGTTGAAACATTCTCTGTGGTAGCTGTCATATGAACTTTACCATCTTTATGTTTTGTAGAAAGAATTACAGCGTCATCACCTAACTTTGACATTATATCATCCATTGCAGATGAAGTATCTTTCGCTATTACTGTTGTAGTTGTCATTTTATCCTCCATTATTCTTTTTCTATATCTTCGCCTATAGAAGCAACAATATTGATTTTCCTATTATCTGGCAGTTCAGTGAAACCCATTACAATTATATCCTCTATAT
>CAZNBI010000298.1:0-1432 GCA_964571065.1 uncultured Rhodobacterales bacterium
ATGCTGAAAAAATGGCTTCAAAAATCTCAAAAATAAGAATTTTTAATGATGAAGCCGGAAAATTGAATAAATCAATCATAGATATTAATGGGGAAGCACTTGTTGTAAGTCAATTCACTTTAGCTGCAGACACTTCTAGAGGTAACAGACCTGGATTTTCATATGCAGCTCATCCAGAGCAAGGTGAGAAGCTCTATGAATACTTTACACAGCAACTCCAAAATCAAAATATTAATTGCAAAAAAGGTATTTTTGGAGGTGATATGAAAGTTTCACTAATAAATGATGGACCAATAACAATTTGGTTGGACAATAAGGATTAAATTATTATTATAAAGTCGATCCAAATGGGAGGTTAATATGGGTAAATTTATTTCACTTTTTTTAAAAATAGGCACTTTAATTATTTTTGTGTCTTTTAATTCTTTTGCTGGTGGACTAGAAGTTAGTCGCCAAAATAATATGATTTTATTTTCAGAGGGTTCTAAAGTTGAGTTCACAAGCAGACAAACAACATCTACAGTTACTGATAATGTTTTCTCAGGTGGACAAACTGTAGTAAAGAAACTAAATCTTTTAGCAGCTGGATTTAAATCTGATTACAACGATACAATTTCTTATGCTTTTGAAATGTATGAACCAATGGCTTCAACCTTACAATACCCTGCTGCTGTTGCAGTTAAGGCTTTACTTCGTACACGTGCCCTCTCTTTAACTGGCAAATATAGATTAGCTAATTCACCGTTTGGCATTTTTGCAGGAATTAGGCAAGTAACAATAAAGAGATCTACTCTTAATACTGGCACAGCAGATATGATAACTACACCAGAAAATGAATACGGATATATGATGGGTGCAAGTTATGAAAATCCAGAAATTGCAATGAAAATTCTTCTTTCACACAGCCCTGCAATTGACTTTACTTTACCAATTACATTGGCAGGAACTGCAACTGCTAAACAGGCAGAAATGACTACCTTGGAATTTGAAACTGGAATTGCGAAAGATACTCTTTTATATGGCTCAATACATCAATCTTCTTGGGGAAGCGCTCAAGTAAAACTAGCTGGAACACAAATAAGTACTTTTTCAGACTGTGATACATACAATATCGGCGTCGGAAGAAAATTTAGTGAAAAGTTAAGTGGAAGTTTCTCATACACAACTGAAGCTGGCAGTTCATCAACTGGTACAAGCTTGCTTTCTCCTACAAATGGTAAAGATACCTATGGAATTGGAGCTAAATACACCGCTAACTTTGGTGATATTACATTTGGCTACGCACAAACATCTTTTGGAGATAAAGCTGTATCATCAGGTGGAGCAACTGGAAACTTTACTAACAATGATGCTACAACAGTCGGTTTAAAAATTTCGTTTAAACCTAATAGCTAACCCATTAATTTTTTAAGGCCTGTTTGCTTTTATCCAT
>CAZNBI010000299.1:0-1428 GCA_964571065.1 uncultured Rhodobacterales bacterium
GGTTGGAATATGGTGGCCTCTATAGGTTCATTAATAAGTGTGGTTGGCGTAGTGATTTTTTTTATTGTTATAATTGAGGCATTCAATTCTCGTCGTAAAGCTGAGAATAGTCCGTGGGGCGAAGGGGGTAAAACAATTGAATGGCTTACAACTTCACCACCACCATTCCATACATTTGAAGAATTGCCCAGGGTAAAATAGTAGCAAGTGTTATGAGATCTATCAATATAATATCTCAAGATAAAGAAGAGTTACCTTATATTTCTACGGTAATTGACTATTTTGAATTAATGAAGCCTAAAGTAATGTCTTTAGTGATCTTTACAACTGTAGTCGGGATGTATCTAGCTCCAAATCATTTACACCCAGTTTTGGCCTTGGTTTCAATTATTGCAATAGCTTTAGGTGCAGGTTCTGCAGGTGCTATTAATCAATGGATTGACCAAGATGTTGACAGTCTTATGTCACGGACTAAAGAAAGACCCATTCCTTCTGGAAGAGTAGACCCAGCTGAAGCAATCACATTTTCTTTGGTTACAGGCTTAATTTCTATTATTTTATTAGGTTTGGCGTCAAATTGGCTGGCAGCCAGTTTACTATTCTTTACAATTTTTTTCTATTCTATTATCTATTCAATTCTTCTTAAAAGAAAAACTCCACAAAACATAGTAATTGGGGGGGCTGCTGGTTCTTTGCCTCCAGTTATTGGATGGGTTTCGATGACAGGAGATATAAGTTTATTTCCAGTTCTCATGTTCATGATAATATTTTTTTGGACCCCACCTCATTTTTGGGCACTTGCACTCGTAAAGTCAGAGGATTATAAAATAGCTCGTATCCCAATGATGCCCAATGTAGTAGGTAAACTATCAACAAAAAAACAGATTATTTTTTACTCAATACTTGTGCTATTATTTTCAATTTCTCCTTATTTCTTAGGTTTTGCAGGGTTAGTTTATATTTCATCTACATTAATTATGAGTATAATATTTGTTATTTTATCAATTGGGTTAATAGTGCTACCTAATAAAAAACTTGAAATACCTCTTTTTGTTTACTCAATTTTTTACTTATTTGGAGTTTTCATTTTTTTAGTATTTGACAAATATTTTTTTGGATAAACTGAATGAAAAACAGACTAATACCTAGAACTGGAGAAGAATTAAGAAAAATTAAAAAAAATAGCAATTGGTTTTTTTTAATTATTATCCTTTTAATCTGTTTAACCTTTTATTTAATGACAATTTTCAAAATGATATCTTAAATGGATACAATTCAAAATAAAAACAATTTAAAATTTAAAAACAAAAAAGTAATTCTTATTATTGGATTTATTGGTTTTTTTATGCTTTCCCTCTCATTTGCAGCTGTTCCTCTTTATGATGTTTTTTGTAGAGTAACAGGATTCGGTGGAACTACACAAACTGC
>CAZNBI010000300.1:0-1426 GCA_964571065.1 uncultured Rhodobacterales bacterium
TTTATTGATTAGCCTTAGCATGCAAAACATTAACAAGCTTATTAGCTGGAGCAACAGCTATACTTGCTAACTTTTGAGAAGGCGATTTAATTAATCCAACAAGCTTGCCCCTGAGTTCATCTAATGATGGCAATGAAGCTAATTGTTTTACTTCATCAACACTTAAAGTTTTACCATCAAGACCACCACCAATAATGGACAGTTTGTCATTCTCTTTTGCAAATTTAAATATGGTTTTTGGAGCACTTACCGGATCTTCAGACACAGCAATCGCAGTTGGTCCAGAAAAAAGATCTATAATATTTTCATATTTAGTATCCTTAAGTGCTAATTTTACTATTCTATTCTTAGCAACTTGATATCTTGCACCAACTTCCCTCATTTTCACTCGCAAATCAGTACTTTCTTCAACTGTTAAACCCGATTGATGTGTCACAACAACAACACCAGCGTTATTAAAAGTTGAATTCAGTTCTTTGATCAGTTCTGCTTTTTCTTCTCTATTCACAGATCATCTCCATTTTATTATGGGGCTTACCCCAGGTTTAAAGTTTGTATAAACAAACCATCTTATTTTATGCCCAGGGTTTAAGATATAACCTTAACCCTATCTAAGCAGGAAATTAAGAGTTGCCTCACCTACTGTCTTGGACAGGACAGAGCTTTCGCTCCTACTAAATCAAAATTTGATTTAGAATTTCAAATCTAAACTACCCCCATTGTATCAATCTTAACACCTGGCCCCATTGAAGAGCTTAAAGTAATCTTTTTCATATAAATTCCTTTAGAACCCGATGGTTTAGCTACACTTACTGCTTTAATAAAAGCTTTAACATTTTCAATTATTGACTTTTCATCAAAACTTGATTTACCAATCCCAGCATGTACAATACCTGATTTTTCAACACGAAATTGAACTTCTCCAGATTTAGCAGATTTTACTGCTTGCGAAACATCCATTGTCACAGTACCAAGTTTAGGATTAGGCATTAACCCTCTTGGACCAAGGACCTTTCCTAATTTGCCAACAACGCCCATTAAATCAGGAGTTGCTATTACTCTATCAAATTCAATGCTACCAGATGTAATTTTTTCGGCTAAGTCATCATCACCAACAAAATCAGCACCAGCTTCAGTAGCTTCTTTGTGTTTATCACCTTTTGCAAATACTGCAACTTTGACATCCTTCCCAGTGCCTGAAGGCAGTGAAACCATACCCCTCACCATTTGATCAGATTGACGTGGATCCACACCTAAATTCATTGAAATATCTATTGTTTCATCAAATTTAGCTTTAGCATTTGTTTTTACTATTTTGACGGCATCCTCTACAGAAAATAAATTTTGGCTATCAAAACTTTCGTAACAACCTTTTAATCTTTTACCTATTCCCATATATTTATTACTCCACAACCTCTAAACCCAT
>CAZNBI010000301.1:0-1424 GCA_964571065.1 uncultured Rhodobacterales bacterium
ACTTTTAAAGTTATCAAATTTTTTAAAATAATAATTGTATATGCCAAGAGAAGCTATGAAAATCCATAGAAGTTCAATCAGTATTGCACCTGGATTTGGCTTAAAATAAAGTGATAATAAAATTAATAACGAACCTATTAAATTAATTAAATGGTAGGTTAATTTTTCAGGTGAAAAATAGTTATTTGATACACCATAATAAGCACCAGCAATCATAAGTGAGCCAATGATACCAACCCAGTCTAAGAAGCTTAAGTTATGAAGAAAGTGCATCTAATTTATATTTTATTTTTTGATAAAGGGTTCTAAGTTTCTTTCAATAGTCTCTATTAATGGGCTGTTTTCTTCTAATTTTGTCAAGGACCATTGATTTATTTTTACAGCAACTTTATCATAAATTCTACATTTACTATCTATCTTTATTTCCCTGATTGTTTCACTCAAAATATGTTGCAAAATTATTATTCCAGCGTTGATTAATGTATCTACTGGATCATTATTTTTTTCATATTCTTCATCAAAAATTGGTTTAAAATCTTCAATAAAAGCTTGAGCGATTAAAGGGTCAAGGCCAGTTTCTTTATTTAATATTTTAGTACATTTTGTAGTATAGTCACTTTTCCCTAAAAAATTGAACATAATTAATTCAACCTCAAAAATATTAACTTTAAATTATATTTAGGTAATATTTTAATAAAAAATTAAACATAATTAAAGGAATTATTTAGTAAAAAAAACACTAAAATAATTGAGTTTATAACAAAAAATAAAACTGAAAGAAGATGAAGCAACTTAAAATATTTTTTTGATTTTATATCGCCTTCTATCTCTTTATCTCTATGATAGTTAATCAATGGAGTTAATAAATTCCGGTTTAAAAAAAACAAAATTGATGACACCAAGGCCAAAATCATTTCTATATAAAGACTGGAAATGTAGTACCCTAATGCTGTAACTAAAGAGAGTATTAAACCAAATAAAAACAATCTTGGAAAAATTATTCTTAAAAATTTACTTGCTTGGTCACTCGAAAGAGAAGTAAATACTGTTGGAGAAACAATAATTACGAAAAAAACCATTGCCCCAAGTAATATAGAATTTAAATATGAAATAACATCCAGTAACATAATTTTTAGATAGTTCTTTTTACATTAAAGGCAAAGACAAAAAAAATTAATTTATGAAACTATTAGAAAATTTTGATCAAATTATTCTAAATATAAATTTACTAATTAATGATGTTTGGAAATTAGTTTTATTTGAGACTTCTTTTCAAGACAACTCCTTGTTGGTAATTATTTGGAGTATGGTTGTTTACTTTGTTGTTCTATTTATTTCAGTTTATGTTCTCAAAATAATTATAGAAGGAATATTTAAATTTATTTTTAACCCTATTACTTTTGTTTTTATTATTTTAATTTTTG
>CAZNBI010000302.1:0-1423 GCA_964571065.1 uncultured Rhodobacterales bacterium
CCATGTGCTAATGTGGGATTGAATTTTGAAAATGATTTAGTTAGAATTTTAAATCTATTATTTAATGATACTAAATCAAGTTTTTCTGTCTCTTCTAGTAATGGACATACCCAATAAATTTTTTCTTTATTTTCAAGTGCTCTAGAAATTGCTATTTTCACTTTTTCGTATTTTTCCAATGGTAAAATCTTAGTTATAATTTTCTTTCTATTTTTTGGTTTCTCTTTAATTTCGCTTAGGTCTAGATCACCATACACTGTCATAGATAAACTTCTCGGTATTGGCGTAGCTGTTAAAAGTAATAAATGTACATTTTCTCCTTTTGCAAGGACTTTGCTTCTTTGTATCACTCCAAATTTATGTTGTTCGTCAATAACTGCTATTCCTAAATTATTGAATGTGACTCTATCAGAAATTAACGAATGAGTTCCAATTACAATATCTACATTACCATTTGAAATTTTATTTAATATGGAAATCCTTTCATTCTTATCTATTTTTGACGTTAAAAGGGCTACTTTAATATTAAGACTTTCCGTGAAATTTTTAACAAAATTATAATGTTGAGTAGATAATAATTCAGTTGGTGCCATTAATGCAGCTTGTTTGGAGTTTTCAATGACATTTAAAATTGCTGCTAAAGCAACGATTGTTTTACCACTTCCAACATCTCCTTGTAAAATTCTTTTCATTTGAGTTTTTGAACAAAGATCTGAATATAGATCTTCAATGCATTCATTTTGTGAATTAGTAAGATTAAAATTTAAATTTTCTAAACATTTATTAAAATATTTTGATTTTCTTTTATTTTTATTTACATTTAAAGTTTGATATTTTTTTTTATAAATTTGCATTCCTAATTGATTTGCAAAAACTTCATCAAAGCTTAATCTCTGTAAGTATAAACTTCTGTTATCAACTTCAATCATTGAATTTGGAATATGAATAAACCTAAGTGCTTCAGAAAATGTAGGCCAATTATTTTCTAGTATAATTTTGTTTGGTATCCACTCTGGTAAATCAGGAGGAATAAGTTTTATAGCATGCCTAATAGATTTGCGAAGTAATTTATTGTTTATTCCTGCGGTAAGTGGATATATAGGCTCAAATTTAGGAATTTTGTTTATCTGGTTAACTTCATATATATAGTCAGGATTTGTAAATTTAACTATTTCATTAAACCTATTAATCTTGCCACTGACGATTACAACTGAGTTAACAGGAAAATTTTTTTCTATATATTTGCCTTTATAATTGAAAAAAACTATTTCAATTTCAAAGTTTTCGCAATGCCCAATGAGTTTATATGGTCTTCTTGGATTATAAAAATTTGATATATGTTTAGTAATTAATATTTTTTTTGTAATGATTGAATTTGTTGGACAATGCTTTAAATCTAAATTATCTAAACGATTAATTACTG
>CAZNBI010000303.1:0-1399 GCA_964571065.1 uncultured Rhodobacterales bacterium
TCTCTTGTGCCTTTTACTAAAGGTATCCCTTTATCCAAGAATCTTTTGGCCATATCTTGGTCAATTGTCATCGAATAATTACTGACAGCAATAACCGGTTTTGTGGAGTTCTTTTTTATTTTAAAAATTACTTTCTCATGCATTAAGTGCAGATAATAATCCTGTCTCCAATCTTGTACATAAAGTCCTAATGAAACATTCTTGTCCGATAATATCGCCTCAAAAGCCTTCTCAAATAATTCATCTGCTTTATGACCGGAACCCCAAGCGTCAAGAGGGTTTGAAGAATCCATTGTAGGTTCAAGAATTTTTGAAAGCTTAAGCTTTGTTTCTCTTGATAATTTTGCAAATTGTATTGATAGGTCTTCAGCAAGGTCAACAATCAACTCCCTTTCCCCTCCTGAGTCATGAATAGAAGCTATTCCTTTATTTGCAACATAAGTATAATGACTAAAAATTTGAAGTGTAGCTGCAAGCTCGTCAATTGAGTAAACAAGATGAGCATTATACTTATCAAGTATTGCCTTAAAAACTTCAGCATCCCCAACCAAAGCACCGGTATGACTAAGTGCTAATTTAGAACTAGCCTCAGTTCTTCCAACTTTTAGAATGACAATAGGAATATTTTTTTCTTTTGCTAATTGAAGTCCTTTAACAAATTTTCTAGGATCTCTTACAGATTCTAAAAACATGCCTATTACTTTTGTTGTTTTTTGGTTCAAACACCAAACAAGATAATCAGCTGCAGTTGTAACATTTTCTGAACCTGAGCTGACAAAAAAATTATATCTCAGTCTCCTATCATTATTAGTTAAGGCCCCTAAAACTGATCCTGACTGAATTATCATAGCTATTCCACCAACAATTAAGTCACTTGGAAAAACAAAAGGTGAGATTCTGACATTTTGTTCTAGATTATGAATTCCCATACTATTTGGACCACAAACAGGAATGCCGGCTTCATCAGCAATTTTTTTTAATTTTTCATTTATTTTTTCGTTTGAAGTGTCTGCTAAAATTGTAAGAGATTTTGTGCCAGCCTTAATCGCGTCTAAGACAACACTTTCTGCATTTGCTGATGATACTGCTACAACTGTATTGTCAGGTTTAATCGGCAGATCAAAAACAGAATTAAAAAAAGGAAAATTTTTATATTTCTTATATTTCGGATTTATTGGAAAAATAGTGCCTTTAAAATTCCCCTTGGTAAGCATTTCAAGAAGAGCCAGTCCATAGGAATTGGGCTTAGTTGATGCTCCAACAATAGCAATTGTCTTTGGAGCAAGCAAATAGTCAAGATTGGAGTTATATTTGTTCATTAATTTAAAAACGATTTATAGATTATTGATTTGATATTAATAAATAAATAATTGTCAAATTAAATAAAGTCATGCATTTA
>CAZNBI010000304.1:0-1397 GCA_964571065.1 uncultured Rhodobacterales bacterium
TAAGTGTGCACTGTATAACGCTAAATAAATGTTTTTATTATATAAATAAAGCTAAGGTTACAAGTTCAAATCTGGTCACCCCGACCAAATCATAAAACACTAAAACTTTCAGAACTCAGATATTTTTCAAGTAAAAAAAAATAATAAAGTCATATTTAATAAATGATTTTTTATGTCATGCCATAAATGGAGAGAACTTCCTTGAAATCTTTTATGAATTCTTTTGATTTTGCTGCTGAGAAGTCTCCTCCCAGATAATCTAAACTTAGTGAATTTGGCATTTCTTTGTATTCAGCGAAATATTTTTTAGCAAGTTCAATTTGATCTCGTTTGTGAGCAATATATACTAAACACAATTGAAAAATCTCATTAGTGCCATAATAAGAATATTTTAAGTTTTTATTTTTATTAATAAATTTTTCAGCATTATCTAACTTTTGCAAAGCAAATAACGAATATACATAATAGTATCTTACCCACGCTGGATAATGAGGAGACACTCTAAAAAGTTCTTCGTAAGTTAAATTAGCAATTTCAAATTGCTCGCAATTTTGATTTATCCAAGCTGTCATTGCATACTCATGTGAAGAAGCTTTAGATTTTTTTTCGCTTAAGATTTCGTTCATTCGTGAAACTTTTGAACATGCCTCTGAGTAATTTCCAAGCAAACCTTCGTTACTGGACTCTAAAGCCATTGCATCAATAGAATTAATATCATGAGAAATTAGGTAATTTTTTGCAATTTCAAGGCTATTTATTATATCGGATTTATAATTTTCTGATAAACCTAAATATACTTTTTGCTGTAAAAGCCAGCCTTGTAATTTTTTTACACCATAATTTTTAGGTTCTATTTCTAGCATTTCGTCGATTAATTTCATTGCTTTATAGTGCTCGTCAGGTGTCCAGGAGACCATATTGGCTTGTGCTAGTATAAATTTTTTATATATAATAGGATTCTGAGATACTCGTTGATTAGAAGAAATTGAATGATCCATGGTACTCATTTTTTGTAATGCCAAATCAGTAATTTTATCTTGATATTCAAATATTTCATCTTCAGTTAGTTCATAAACTTCAGAGGCTATTACTTCTTCATTAAGTAGGTCAGTTATTTTAGATGAGAGTCTAATCTGGTCACCTGAAACTTGAATAGTAGCTTCAATACTATAATTAATAAAATATTTGGATTTTAACTCAGCATTAGAGATTTCATTTTTATCTATAAAGTTTGCTGTTGTTTCTGGAACAACATCTAACTGTGGATGTTGAGACAAAGAAGTTCCAAGATGATTTGTGAATCCCGTGGCTACATAACTCAAATCGTCTCTTTTTGATAAAAATTTGAATGGCTTTATCAAAACTTTACTTATATCAGATTTAACAAACTCTTTTAT
>CAZNBI010000305.1:0-1396 GCA_964571065.1 uncultured Rhodobacterales bacterium
TCAATAACTGTTAAGTCTGCAGGCCTACCTTTTGAAATTGTTCCTAAATTAAGGTTTAATACTTTGGCTGGCCCAGAGGTTATTAAATAAATGGCCTTTTCAATTGGTAATTTATCCGAATTAACAAGAGAAAGAGTGGTTGAGAATAGTGTCTCTAAACCAAGGCTTCCTGGTTTTGCTTGAGCAAAAGGTAGTAACTTTCTATCTCTATTTTGAGGTGAATGGTCTGAACTGATTGCATCAATTATTCCACTCTTTAGCGAATTTTCCACAAATTTCCTATCTTCATCTGATCTTAAAGGAGGTGATAATTTATACCTTGTATCATAATTTGATAGTGATAAATCATTCAATATAAAATAGGGTGGAGAGGTATCACACGTAACTTTTAAGCCATCGTTTTTTGCTCTTTCAATTGCCTTTAAGCCTTCTTTTGTAGAAACATGAGAAACATGATACCTACTATTTGTTAATTTTACTAAGTGGAGATCTCTTTCAATTAGCATAGCTTCAGTAATTGATGGGACCCCTCTCAGGCCTAATCTAGTTGAGTTTTCACTTTCAGTCGCTTCCGTATCCATTGAGAGTTCTGGAATATCGGCGTGCTGAATAACAGGTAAATCTAACATAGTGGAGTAAGACAATATTCTTTTCATAAGCAGTGGATTGTAAATGGGTTTATTTGCATTTGTAAAACCGACTACACCAGCTTGTTTTAATAGCCCAAGTTCTGACATTTTTTTATCATTTAAACCATTACTTGCGGCTCCATAAATTAATAGATTAGTTAGATTAAAATTTTGAGCTCTTAATGATAAACTCTCAACTATTGAAGGATCATCAATCACTGGCTTAGTATTAGGTAGGCATGCCATTGTTGTTACGCCGCTTTTGGCGGCAGATTTAAGTAATGTTTCTAAATTATCCGTATGTGATGAACCTGGATCTCTACTTTCAACTCTTAAGTCAATTATACCCGGTATGATAAATGATGCTTCTGAAGTTTTGATTAATTCATAGTCTGGGTTTTTGATTGAAAAAGGTTCAGAGATTTCTAAAATTGAATTTTCATCTATGAGCAAATCTTTATTACTGTCAATATTAAGGTTGCCATCTATAATCCTTGTATTTTGAAATAAAGTTTTCTTCATTTTAACAATTTATTTCTTGATAATTTCAACATTTCTAAGCAAGCTATTCTGACTGAAACACCCATTTCAACCTGTTTTTTTACAAGGCTAATTTCATTATTATCAGCCAATAAGGAGGCTATTTCTACCCCTCTATTCATAGGTCCTGGATGCATCACCAGAGCATTTTTTTTTGCTAACTTTAAATTATTTTCATTAATACCAAAAAAACTATAATACTCTCTTTTACTTGGGGTTTCTGAGCC
>CAZNBI010000306.1:0-1391 GCA_964571065.1 uncultured Rhodobacterales bacterium
TGATAAGCAAGCATCTGAATAGGTATAGAACAAATTATTGGAGTAATAGCTTTATGCAAAAAAGGTATTCTCAAAATTTCATGAGCAAAATCAATATTATTTTCAGACCCTTCATCTGCAATTATTATCAACTTGGCTCCTCGAGCAAGAGCTTCTCTTAGATTACTAATAGTTTTGGTACTATGATGATCATTACCAAGTAAAGATATAACGGGGAGTTCTTCTTCTATTAAAGCTATAGGACCATGCTTCATTTCACCTGCAGAGAAACCTTCAGCATGAATATAACTGATTTCTTTAAGCTTAAGCGCACCTTCCAATGACAAAGGGTAAAGTGGCCCCCTACCTAGATAAAGACAACTTGTACATTTTGTAATAGTGTTTGCAACTTCAGTAATTTTACTCTCCAAATTTAAAACCTTTGCAACTGCTCCAGGTATTTTAAATAAATTTGATTTAATTTGTTTTATTTCACTAATACTTAATTTATTCTTTTCTGCTAATGCAATGGCTATCGATAAAAGAACTATTAGTTGAGCAGTAAATGCTTTTGTGCTCGCAACCGCTATTTCTGCCCCTGCTCTAGTATATAGTGAGAAATCTGCTTCTCTGTCTATTGTACTTCCAATGTTATTTACAATTGAGACAGACCTAACTCCAAACTGCTTGGCATATCTCATAGCCATTAAGGTATCTATACTTTCTCCTGATTGACTAATAGAAATTATTAATCCTTTAGGATCTACAAATGGCTCTCTATATCTATACTCACTTGCAATTTCAACATTTACAGGGATTTTACACATGCTTTCAATCCAATATTTTGCTATCAATCCAGCATAATACGATGTTCCTGCAGCTAAAAATGTTATAGAGTTTGGATTGTTTTTTGTGATTTCATTTAGCTTTTCCGACATTTCACCATTAGCATTATACATCTCAGAAATTGTATGAGATATTGTCTCTGGTTGCTCATGAATTTCCTTTTCCATAAAATGTCTATAATTACCCTTACTAATTATAGCAGGATCCATAGAATTTAATTTAGTCTCTCTAGTAACTTTTTTCCCTGAAAAATCATATATTTGAACACTTGAGTTTTTTACAATAGCAAAGTCGCCATCATCTAAAAAAGTTATTCTTGAAGAAATTCCTGCTAAAGCTATTGCATCAGAACCAATAGAGAAAAGTTTGTCACCTTCTCCAACAGCTAATGGCGATGCATTTCTTGCAGCAATCAATGTATCTGGATAGTTTAATAACAATACAACAAAAGCATAAGCACCCTTTAATTCATTTAAAACATTCATAGTTATCTGTTCTAATGGAATATTATCATCACTCAGATATGTATCAAATAAATGTGCTATGACTTCACTATCTGTTTGTGA
>CAZNBI010000307.1:0-1384 GCA_964571065.1 uncultured Rhodobacterales bacterium
CATTTTTGTGATCAAATTCACCTTTAATAAAAACTCTTCTATATTTGAACTCTAATTCACCACTAGATAAGTCAGGTATTGAAACTGGAGACATATTAAAATTATTATTGTAGTTGGCTATTAAATTATTCTTCCAATCTAATCTATATAATTGCCATGTTCCAAGAATAAGTAAAATAACAAAGCATGGAAATGCAAAGACAGTAAGCCATTTTGATGGCTTAAAATATATTTTCATTTTCATTAACCTTATATGCGGATGCTTTAATAAAAAAATAATTATTTATTTAATATTATTTTATTTTACCATAAATGTAAAATTTTTAACTCCCCCACATATATATACAAATAAATAGGAATAACCATACTACATCAACAAAATGCCAGTACCATGCTGCAGCTTCAAAACCGAAATGTTGCTTGCTAGTAAAATGTCCAAAATAACCTCTTAATAAACAAACAGCAAGAAAAACAGTTCCTATAAATACATGAAAGCCATGAAATCCAGTAGCCATATAAAATACCGAAGGATAAATGCCATCAGTAAAACCAAAAGGGGCATGCGTGTATTCAAGTATTTGCAAAAATGTAAAAAATATCCCAAGCAAAACAGTTAGTAATAGTGCAAGTAGAAAATCTGATCTGTCATCTTCAATCAAAGCATGGTGTGCCCATGTAACTGTACTACCAGACAAAAGTAAAACTAAAGTATTGATGAGCGGCAAATCAAAAGGGTCTAATGTAGTAATTCCCTCAGGCGGCCAAACTCCCCCAACTGGGAAGAGAGATGAGGCAAAAAAAGCCCAAAAGAAAGCTACAAAAAACATTACCTCTGAAGCAATAAATAACATCATACCATATCTTAATCCTATTTGAACAATTGGACTATGATGACCTTGAAATTCACCTTCTCTTATAATGTCTCTCCACCAAAAATACATTGTAAGAAGCACTAAACAAAGACCAGCCAGAGTAGCAATCCCACTATATGGATAGCCATGCATGTACATTGCACCACCTAAAACTAAAACGAAACCTGCAGCCGACCCAACAGCTGGCCAAGGACTTGGTTCAACTAGATGATAAGAATGGTTTTTTTTACTCATATTTTATTACCTTGAAAATCTTATAATTGTAATTCATTTGCCAAAGATTGATCCATAGATTCCATAAATGTGTATGAAAGAGTTATTTCATTTATTTCATTTACATATTCATTTGTAAAAAACTCTGGGTCAATAAAAAAAGTAACTGGCATTCTCATACTTTCACCAGGTTTTAATAATTGTTCAACGAAACAAAAACAATCAATTTTCATAAAATACTGTCCAGCTTTAGAAGGAGTAACATTAAATGTTGCAGTACCAACAATTGGCTTATCTCC
>CAZNBI010000308.1:0-1381 GCA_964571065.1 uncultured Rhodobacterales bacterium
GCTTGTTCTTCTTCTTTTAATTTATTCTCATAAGTTATCTTAAGCTCATCTTCTAATTCTTTATTTTTATCAACAATAACTTTTAGGTTACCTTGAAAAAAATCATCTGAGCAATCTGCATAATTTGATTGCAAGCACTTCTTAGCTAATTTTTGAACCTCAGTTATTTGCTGAGTGCTTAAATTTCTTTTAACTGTGTCTCTTAAATTAATGGCTTTTAAATTCCCATTAGCAACTGAAATATTTAACCACATATATGCCTGAAGTGGGTCTGGTATTATACCCTCACCAAGGTAATGCATAATTGCTAAATTATTTTGAGCATCAGCATAGCCTTGTCTTGCTGCACGGTTATACCATTTAAGGGCTTTGTCAAAATCAACAACATCCTTATTATTTCCTGATCCTTGGTGATAAATAACAGCCAAATTAAATTGTGCCTGAGACTCATTTCTTTCCGCTGCAATTAAATACCATTCCATGGCTTTGGTAATATCTTTTTTTGTTCCAATGGAATTCTCATACATAATACCAACGTTTACCTGTGAACCAAGCATTCCTTGTTCAGCTGCTTTGAGATGCCATTCAAAAGCTTTCTCATAGTTTTGTATGACACCAACGCCATTTTGGTACATAGTAGCTAAATTATATTGTGCTTCCATCACTCCTTGGCTTGCAGCTTTAAAATACCACTTTGAAGCTTCTTCACTATCCTGTTCCAAACCAAGTCCATTTCCATAAAAAAAACCAAGATAAAATTGAGATATTGCGTCTCCTTGCTCAGCAGCAAGTCTATACCATTTTGAAGCTTCTACAGCATCTTCAAGAACGCCTAATCCATTATGATAAAACATTCCCATATAGTATTGTGACTTTGCATGACCCTCTCTTGCAGGGCCTTGCAGAAGGGCAAAAGCATCCCTGTAATCTCCAGCTTTTATTGCAGCCTCAACGACAACAAGATTTGCATTCCACTTTACGTCTTTTGAAAGGTCAGCAAAGGCAAGTCCATAATGAAACAGCGAAATCAGAAATACTGTTTTAAATAAAGTTATTTTAAAATTTAATTTTTTAAGCATATTAAAAATTAACAAAACAATCTAAAATTAAGATTCTATATCAGAATTTAAAAGAAATATAGTTGATAAATTGTATTTATATAAACTCATTTTTTTCTCAAGACTTGTTAGAGTAAGATTTTCATTATTTTTCTAAATATTGAAACTGATTGGTTTAAGTCTTTTTCTAATTCATTTTTTTGTTTTTCTTTAGAAGCAGACTTATTCTCTTCATCTGTAGATAAATTCACATAATTAATTATAGATTTTATATTATCCTCAATTTTCAGCATTTTATAAAGACTTTTCCAATCAATACATCC
>CAZNBI010000309.1:0-1375 GCA_964571065.1 uncultured Rhodobacterales bacterium
ATTATGCAATGTGATTCAATCTTAATACCGTGTAACTTGAGTGAAATTGAGATTTTAGCAACAATTGAATTTGTAAAAATGCTAGACAGTCTTAAAAAACTTCAAGGTGCGGGCGCGCCACATCTAATAATTATACCAAATAAAGTCCCACCTAAACAGGTTCACATTAACCAACTCGTAGACTCTCTTTCAGATGTTGATGTTGTTATAGGGCCTACTATTTCAGACTTAGCAATTTTTAAAAATGATTTGAGAGGTTTACCTAAAAAGATTTCAAATTTACCACAAAGTTATAAATCTCAGTATTTAGGATTTAGAGATTTTATTTATAAAGTTTTAGTAAAACGACAAATTGATAAGTTAATTCAGGGTGAAGAGGTAGTTAAAAACGAAGAAGAAAACGTCATACCCATTTCAAAAAAATTGTAAATAAACGTTTCAATAAGTGATAATTTACAATTTTGGTATATATATACTCAATTATTAACTTACAAAGAATATTTAATGGAAATTAATTTATAATTTTAGGTATTAGTAAAGTCATCTATCATTGTAATAAAATTTTATTTTCAAAAAACCTAATTTCATTCCTACTACTTTTAAATTTGCCAATTTAGAATAATAGCCATTATTATCTATATAAAGTTATTCTTATTAGACATATTAATGCAAAAGAACTGGCAAATTGAAAAATTTAATGATGCAACAGAATTAGGTTGGATAAATTACTCCTCTGATAAAAGAGAAACTGAATACTCCCCAAGCTCAGTTATTGGAGGTAATTACAGACCATTTATAGATGAGTATAAAAGCAAAAGTCATATTGCAAGATCAAAAGCTAAGTCTAAAATTTATCAATACGGCAAAAATTCAAGTCATAAAATTGAAATAACTGTTTCTGACCTTTCTTCAAATGATAGACTAAAGCCTCTTCTAATATTTATTCATGGAGGTTATTGGCAAGAGTTATCTTTGGAGGAATCATTTTTTCCTGCAATGCATGCTAATAAAAATAATATAGGATTTGCTGCAATAAATTATACTTTAGCTCCAAAGGGAACAATTGATCAAATTGTTGATGAATGCCAATCTGCAATTGAGTGGATATTTGAGCATTCTAATGCATTAGGATTTGATAGTAAAAAAATTATTATAGCAGGCAGTTCAGCAGGGGCGCATCTTGCAGCAATGTATTCATTGAAAAGAAAACCTCTTTACAATCACTTTGGTAATATTTTAGTTTCTGGAATATACGACATTCAACCATTAATAAAGACATCAATTGATGAGGCTCTTCGTTTAGATCCAGAAAAGGCTTTAAGAAATAGCCCATTATTCTATGAATTAAAAGACTTCCCTCCAACAATTGTTGCAT
>CAZNBI010000310.1:0-1368 GCA_964571065.1 uncultured Rhodobacterales bacterium
TCGTAGATAAAGAAAATAATAATAAATATTTAACTAAATAGTCTCATCAAATTTTTTGTAAAAGATTTTCAAATACATCTTTAGAAAGACCAAACATTTTAGTTTCTTTAATTTCATTTAAATTACCTTTATCATTTCCAACAACTATAAATCCTATCATACCTATAGTTTTATGTGGACTACATTGATAGAGATATATTCCTGGAACAGTAAATTTATACTCTACATCTTCACTTTTTTTTGATTTTAACTTTTTAGCATTTTTCGGCACACTAACAAATTCAACATTATGCCCTTTATCTATGGCTTTCCAAATAACTGTGTCATTTACTTCAATATTTAGGATTTTTTGTGAAAAAACCCTTTTTTCATCACCTAACTTTGTACGCATTTCAACTTCATGAGTTTTTGAAAAACACTCAAAACTTATAAAGAAAAAAGTAAAAAATATAATTGTTTGTTTGTAAAATCCTAGCATAATACATACATAATAATCTTAATTAAAAAGTCAAATTGTTGAATCTAATTTGATTTATTGTACCTTACCAATAATCATCTAATCTTTGGGTTATAAATTTAGCATATCTAAGAGCAGTTGAATTAGATTTAGTCTTTAAGCTTAGAGAAATACGATGAGATGAATAATGTTTATGGATATCTTTAGGAAATCTTCTGGAAATGTAAATATAATTGCTTTGTTGGCCATTTAATGTAAGCTCACATTATGGAAAATAGTACAATACCTTATAAACTCTATGGAATACCTTATTTAGGTTCTATGGCTATAGAATTATTAATGGAAGAGGTAGGAATAAAATATGACATTGTTTTTCCAACCCCAGAGGAAAGAAACTCTGAAGAATTTAAAAAGATTTCGCCTAGGGGATTAGTTCCTGTTTTAATTACCCCAAGTGGACAATCTATTTTTGAAGGACCTGCAATTATTAATTTTCTGTTAGAAACCCACAATAACAATTTAATCGCCCCTATTGGTAACCCTGATAGAGCTACATGCTTTCAATGGCTTTCTTTCCTTTCTACAGCACTTGGAAATGCCAACAACCGTTTTTTCTTTCCAGATAGATACGGTTCAACAGAAATTGTTATCAAAGAAAAAGCTGAGTTAGATAGAAAAACTTGTTACGATATCTTGGAAAAACATGTTGACGGTTTCTTATCAGGAAAAACTTGTGGAATTGCAGACTTTTATTTTTATGTTTTAATGAGCTGGGATGAAAATAAAACAGATGAACTAGGCAAAAGACCAAAACTTGAGAAAATATTTAATCAGGTTAACCAAACCGCGTCAGTTCAAAAAGTGCTAAAGAAACAAACTTCTTAGAATAAAAAGAAATCAAATATTTTTTT
>CAZNBI010000311.1:0-1366 GCA_964571065.1 uncultured Rhodobacterales bacterium
TATAATACATACGTAATAGTTCAACAAGTTTAGTTTCATTTCTGTGGACAGGTAGCAATATATTCTTTACTTTTAAATGTCACTGTTAATCAAGAAATATTAGATATGAAAAGATTTCATAATTTAGATTTTCTTAGAACTTTTGCAATGATGATGGGTTTAGTCATCCATGCACCTCTTTTGTTTTGGTCACCAGATTTCGCAAAAGCATTTGGAATTAATAATATAGTTCCAGCTGAAGAATGGGTTAATATAATTGGCCGTTTCATCAGTAACTGGCGAATGCCATTATTTTTTTTACTATCAGGTTTTTTTGCAATTTTAGTTATAGAAAGAAAAGGCACATTACAATTCATAAAAGATCGTATTATAAGAGTAGGTTTGACATGCTTAGTATTCTCTTCACTATATGATATCTCAGATGGAAGCTTTGATTATACTACTTTACATCTGTGGTTCCTTTACGAGCTAATGATTTTGGTTTTGGTCTTTTCTCTATTGTATAAATTCAAGATCATTAAGGACTTCCTCTGTATGAAAGTATCACCAAAAATATTATTTATTCTTGCTTTATGTTTAATTTCGACAGTTCCTTTAGCATATATTCTAAATCATTGGTGGCATCCTTTATCACTAAAGGCGTCCACAGGCTACTTTGATCTGAAAATTGGAAATTTGCTTTATTACTTTTCATATTTTTTGGCTGGTACCATTCTCTACTCAAATCAAAACATCTTTATCCAATTAAAAAATACAAAGACTATTCTTCTGTTGGTTACTCTTTCTTTATTTGCTTTTTTTTTACGTCTTTATTCAGATTATCTTACCATTGGACAGGCGGAAAATTTAAGAAACATTGCACAAATGCAGTTTGATCCTATTTTGGTACTCTTTAACGCTTGCATGATTGGAACGAACTCTATCTTGTTATGTCTGCTTTTCATAGGATTAGCCTCAAGATTTATTCAATCTGATAGTTTTATTATTAGATGGTTTGTAGAGCTTTCTTATCCAATATACATTTTACATTTAATCCCAGTTACAATGATGAGTGCTGTATTTTACCAAGCTGGGTTTAGCCAATTTATCATAATTCCACTTGCCGTAATTACTGGTTTTATCATTTCTGTTTTTTTATATTATTTGTTTATTAAATTTACACCTTTGAACTGGTTAATAAATGGCTACTCTAAATCACCGTTAAAAATAAAATTATTAGGATCTTGAAAGGCTAAACAAGTTGTAAATGCCCTAATCCAAATTAAACGCTATTAATCGAGAGAAGTTAAATAATGAATTTTGTTGAAATGGAAGAAAATGAAATTTTAAGAATTATAGAACCTATGATGGATAACTGCCTAAGAGG
>CAZNBI010000312.1:0-1366 GCA_964571065.1 uncultured Rhodobacterales bacterium
TTTGATTTCGGTGTTGCTAATATTCCATCTCATACTTCTAAGACATTGCCGCAGTATACCTTTTCATCAAGACCAGATATTGAAGAAGTGTCTGTGACGCATGGCGAGGAAATGGAATAGTTAAAAATATTCAAAAATCTAAAAATGCCCGTTTCAAACGGGCATTTTTTTTATATAAAATAATATATCACAGACACAAAACATAAATATGATCCGAAAGGGATCTTTAAATTTAAAAGTTTTTTATTTTTAATTAAAATAGAAATCCCAACTAAAGAAGCTAGCATACTTGAGATTAAAAATATGTATAAAATATCTTGATAATCAAAGATAGTAGAAATACTACCCAGTAACCATTTATCCCCTGACCCAAATCCTTGCACTCCTCTTAATAAAAAATATATGATTGAAATTAAAAAAATCACTGACCATCCAAAAGCAAACAATAAAATTAAATCAAAAATAATCCTAAAATTAAAATTTTGAAATAACGCAAAAAAGAGGCTTATTGCTAAAACTATTATCAAACTTGGAATGTGAATAGTTAGCTGCTTTCTGTCAGATTCAAAAATTACACCTAAAAATATTGAATAAAGTGAAAACTTAATCGCGTTAACACTATCAAAATAAATAAATAAAGCTAAAAAAAGAAATCCAAAAAAAATTTCAAACAAAAGTGTGTCTAAATTGATTTTTAATTTACAAAAAGAGCACCTGCCTTTTAGGAAAATAAAACTGAAAATGGGTATTAAATGGTACCATAGAAGTTGTTTTTTACAGCTGTTGCAATTAGAACGTCTTAAGATTTTTTGTTCATTTACATATCCATCCGCAAAAGCTTTTGAGAAAGAGCCAAACGAACTTCCTATGAAAAAAATCAATAATAAAAAAAAATAGTTAATTTCAAAATATTGATTTTCTAAAATAAAAGGTGACAAAATTTGATAAATATTTAATTAATATTATTGTCTTTATATAGTTTTTTTATTTAAAATAAATATTTCTTTTATGAGAAATTTTCATTTCCCTGGACGATCAGAAGTTTACTCAAGCAATGCAATGGCTGCAACGTCACAGCCACTTGCTACAGAAACAGCACTAAGTATATTGAAACAAGGCGGGAACGCCATGGATGCAGCTATTTCAGCGGCAGCAGTATTAGCAGTAATAGAACCAACTGACACAGGAATTGGAGGTGATTGCTTTGCTTTATTTAGCAAGGGATCAAAATCTGCACCAATAGCTTTTAATGGTTCAGGCAAATCACCAGCTAATATTTCTATTAATAAATTAAGGGAATTTAACTTAAACACAATTTCAGACCACAGCCCGCATGCTGTCACTATCCCTGGAGCTGTCGATGCAT
>CAZNBI010000313.1:0-1363 GCA_964571065.1 uncultured Rhodobacterales bacterium
CTTCAATTTTATCATTTGCAGATTTTTCAGTCCACAATTTAGTCTACAATTTTAAATTATCAAATACTTTTTAGGAATTAATAGTATTGTAAAATTAATTTTATTTAATCTAAGAATTTCATTCAATAGCTTCTTTACTATTCAAAAAAAGTTTCTTACGTTACATATAAAATTTTATAAATACTTTTGGGGTTTGTAAATGATTTCGTTTGGATTGGTAATTTCTATATTAGTTGTTTTTCTTGCACTTTTAACAATTTATCTTGGTGTAAAAATTGTTCCACAATCCAAAGTTTTTGTAATTGAGAGGTTTGGAAGATATCATCGAACTCTTAATGCTGGTCTTTCTTTAATAATTCCATACTTAGACTCAGTTGCTCACAGAATAGATATTTTAGAACGCCAACTAGAAAGCCAAAGAATTTCAGTAATTACTAGAGATAATGTCGAAGTAGAATTAGAAACAAGTGTTTTTTATAGGGTAATTGATGCCTCAAGATCAGTTTATAGGATATCAAATATTGACCAAGCTTTGACAACTGAAACTGCTGCCGTAGTTAGATCTGCTGCAGGCAAATTAGAATTAGATGAGCTTCAATCAAGTAGAGATAAAATGAATGCTGAAATTGCTAGCACATTATCACCCTCAGCAGATGAATGGGGAATTAATATTACAAGAACATCAATAACTGATGTTATTATTGATGAAGCTACAAAAGAGGCCCAACGCCAACAATTAAATGCTGAAAGGACAAGAAGGGCTACTGTTGCGGAAGCAGAGGGCCAAAAGCAAGCTATACAATTAAAAGCTGATGCAGAACTTTATCAAGCTCAAAAAGAGGCTGATGCAGTTAAGTTAGAAGCTGACGCACAAGCATATGCAATCGAAGTCAAAGCAAAAGCAGATGCAAAGCAAACTGAGTTATTAGCAAAAGCAATTGCGGAAAAAGGAAAGCCTGCAATTGATTTTGAAATTGCAAAAAGACAAGTTGACGCTATAGGAAAATTAACAGCTTCAGATAATACAAAAACATTAATTCTTCCATCAGAAATTAGTGGTATATTTGGAGCTGCAGCTTCTTTTTTAGAAACCTTTGAAAAAAATAAAGTAAATAAAAAGGATTAAACTTTGATAAGTATTTGGTTACTACAATTTGAAATATGGATAATAATTGGAATTATATTTATTCTACTAGAATTAACTGATGGTAGTGCTATTTTTTTCCTTCCTTTAGGAATTGGTTCGTTAATTTTAAGTTTATATATTTACCTATGTAATATTGAATTAATCAGTGAAAGTTTAATTTTAGAAACTTGGTATTTTGCATTAGTAGTATGGGCAATTTTAAGCTTAATAACATCT
>CAZNBI010000314.1:0-1361 GCA_964571065.1 uncultured Rhodobacterales bacterium
CGAGATGGCATTCCAATAATGCTTGAAGAGGAAGCAAGAAAAATTAAAGATAATAGTTAATTATGGTTAGTGTTAAGGAACTTCGTATTAATAAAAATAAAAATGAGTTAACAGTTACATTTGATGACGGCTTCTCTAATACTCTATCATCAGAACTTCTTAGAGTTGAAAGTCCATCAGCAGAAGTTCAGGGCCATGGCCCAAACCAAAAAAAAACACCTTCACAAAAATCTAGAGTTGTTATTGAAGATATTGAACCTATTGGAAATTATGCTGTAGCTATTAAATTTGACGATGGCCACAAAACTGGAATTTTTTCATGGTCATACTTACAAAAATTATCTTTAGAAAAAGATAAACTATGGAAAGATTACCTCAAAAGAGTTGATGATTTAAAAATAGAACGCTAATTAGTTTTCTTTCATTATCTCAACTAGTTGCTGTTTTATTGGTTGGAAATTGTTTGAAACACTTAGTAATGACCCAAAAGTATTTTGACTATTATTAGAGGTATTTGAAAAAAACCAATCTATACTATCTGTCATTTTAGTAACTGAATTTACCCAAAATTTTCTATTATTTACATATTTGTTCAAAACAACACTTGATCCTAAGTCTAAGCCTCTTTCCTTTGCCCATAACATTGTATCTGTAATTTGTAATATGTCGCCTATGGCCAAATTAAAACCTTGGCCAGCTAATGGATAGATTGAGTGAGCAGCATCACCCAATAGGACTGTTCTTGTTCCAGTAGGGTTTGGAACATCAATACGAAATATTGGCCATTCATTAATTTTTGAAATTAAGTGTAAATCACCAAGAGAAGATCCAAATTCTTCTTTAACCTTTTTTTCAAAATCTTTAGATGATAAATTTCTTATTGCATCTATTTGTTTTTTATCTAATGACCAAATTAATGACGAAACTGCTCTTTTATTAGGTTTTATATCTTTAGCTAAAAGAGCCAATATTCCAGTTTCAGAAAAAACTTGCCAAGAGACATTTGGGTGAGAAGTTTCATGTTCCATAATTGCAACTAAACCAAATTTTTTAATACCATAATCTTTTGTTTTAATATTCTGAATTTTCCTTATTTTTGAATTTGCTCCGTCAACTCCAATAATTAATGAAGAGTATATTTTATCTCCTGATTTCAAAACTATTTCATTATTCTCTGAATCAGATTTTATACTTCTGATTTCATCTTTAACTTTAACGAGTTTTTTATTCTTTTCTATTTTAGATATCAGTGTGTCTAATTCTTGATGTAAAACATTATTTTCAGTTAAGTAACAGATTGGAAGAGATTTCTTATCTTCAAAAACAGTAAAATTTTTCTGATTTTGGGTTTTAATATTTAT
>CAZNBI010000315.1:0-1347 GCA_964571065.1 uncultured Rhodobacterales bacterium
GCAATTTCAATTAATTCTGAAACCCATTTTATTCCTGTTATTAGTGGGTCATTCCATTCCTCAAAATATACTTTTGGCTTGGATTGGAGCTTATATGATAAATCAGATATTTGATCCATTTTAATTTTTATCTTTTCTGCATAATCCTCAGCTTTTTTAGCTTTGTTAATTATTCTTCCTAAAAGTTTAATAACATTTAAAATTTCTTCTACGCTTCGTTGATTAAAACATAATACATTAATTCCTTTTTTAATAAGCTCAGAACAAATATCAGATTGAATGTCTGAGAAGCCTAAAACCAAATCTGGTTTAAGTTCAATTATTTTATCTATTTTTGCACTTGAGAAAGCGCTTACTCTTGGTTTTTCTTTACGAGCTCTCTTAGGTCTAACTGTATACCCTGAAATTCCAACTATAAGATCTTCAGCACCCAATTTATAGAGTATTTCTGTTGTTTCTTCAGTAAGACATATTATTCGATTAGGAAAATTCATTTACAAAATTAACACCTTAATAGTTAATAAAAAACCGATCATAATCAAAGAATACAGAAATATTTTTTTGAAAAGATTTTCTTTAATTTTCTTAGAAATTAAATTTCCTAGAAACATTCCTGTAAAAGCTGCAATGCAAGAAACTATAGAAAGGTGTGAAAATTTTAAAGTTAAATAACTATAAAAATAAAATTTTGATAAGCCCAAAAACAGGGTTAACAAAGTAAAATGAATTCCCAGTGCTTGAATTAATTTCTCTCTATTAAATTGTAAGGCTTGAAAAAAAAATACTCCTGGAAATATTAATGAACCAGTTATTCCAGTAAAAAAACCATTAGATGAAAATACAACTGATTTGATAAGAGGATTATTAATTTTATCAGCCGAAAACACTTTTCCCGATAGAGCAAAAAGACTATAAAAAATTATAACTAATGATAAAAGTAAAGTGGTTGTGGTTAAATTTAAAGCCTCAAAAAACACTGTCCCAAAGAAAACAAAAAATCCAGATATCAAAAAGAAAGACCAGTATTCAGTTATTAATTCCTTTAGAAAGTTTCCGTTAAATCCTTGTAAGAAATTTGTTACTAAAGAGGGAATTATTATTAGAGTGATTGCCGTATTAAGATCTATAAATAATGTCAGTAAGAGTAGACTTATTGTTGGCAAGCCCATACCGATGACACCTTTTACAACACCTGAAAAAAGAAATATAATTAATATATGCAAAATTATTTCTTCTGTTGCGTATATTTCCAAGCCTATCAATAGAACATTATTAAATTATTAAAACATTTAGTGGCGCGCCCGAGAAGATTCGAACTCCTGACCCCTAGATTCGTAGTCTAGTGCT
>CAZNBI010000316.1:0-1347 GCA_964571065.1 uncultured Rhodobacterales bacterium
AATTAAATGATTACTAATTTATTATTGGTAATTCTTTTGGTGCTCTTGTTGTGAGTAACTGAGAGCCATCTTTCGTTACCAATATATTTTCTTCATGAACCATTAATTTTCCAGGTAAATATTCTAAACCTGGTTCAATTGTTAAAACCATGTTCTCTAAAATTTTTGTCTCATTTTTAAAGCTGTGAGATGGTGGTTCGGTTAATTGTAAACCTAATCCATGGCCTAATCTCCCAACATTATTTTTTATAATTTTTTTATCCTCAATAATTTTATTTATTGCGAGCCAAACATCCCCGGTAGTAGCTCCTGGCTTAGTTGCATTAATTCCAGCCTCAGTTGCTAACCATAATAAATCGTATACCTCTCTTACCTCATCTGAGGCATTGCCTATAGCGTAATTTCTATCAAAATCACAAAAATAACCATCATAAGTTGATCCAGTGTCTATAAATAATAAATCACCTTTCTTTAACTCCTTATCTGACGGACCGCTTATTATTTGAGAAACACCATTTTGGCCAGAAACAACAGGCATAAATGGTATACTATCAGCTCCACTATTAATAATATTTTTTTTTAATTTTTCTGAAACTTGTCTCTCTGTTTCACCAAGATTAATAATTTTAGGCAAATTATAATAGCAACTGCTCACTGCCTTACAAATAAAATTTATATGATTAATTTCTGCTTTTGTTTTTACTGTTCTTATTTCCCATATAGCTTGTGTTGCATCTAAAAAGGTTTGCTTCTGTTTTTCTAAAAGTTTTTTGAAGTCTATCCAAGGCATTCTCAAAGACATTTCCATTCCTAATTCTGCACCCACGGAATTAAATTTTATTTTTAAATCTTTGAAAACTGAGCATAACAATGAAATTCCATCGTCATTAGGATTAGGAGAATCCCATGTTCTAATATCCTCAATCCATGTCATCTCCATTACTGTTTTGCCTATTTCAGGTATAACAGCAATAGGCTTCATATTATTAGGAATAACTAAAAACCAAGGTCTCGTTGGACTATGGAAAAATTGAGTATCAAAGCCTGTAAAGTATCTTATATTTGCAGGCATAGTTAGGAACAAAGCATCTAATTTATACTTATGCATTATTGAATGTGCCCTAAGTAATCGCTCTTCAAACTCAAATACAGAAAATCCCTTTTTGGGTGGTTCTAATTTTCTACTAATTTCCACACCAGCCACTTTAAAAGTTAAAATTTAATTTTATATTTTTTTTGAATCAAATGGAATAAATTTAGTTGGTAATCTTTGAAAACCACAAATAGTATTGTTCAAAAGAGTTTCAGGTTTTTTAGTCTCTATTTTTTTTATTGAAGGTATCATAG
>CAZNBI010000317.1:0-1344 GCA_964571065.1 uncultured Rhodobacterales bacterium
AACTCAACTTCAATCACAATCTTTGATGATTTGGGTAACCCTACAATTGCAACAATTTATTTTATCAAAACACAAACAGCTTCTGCAGAAGATCCAACTAATAAAGTTATGACAAAACTTGTTATTAATGACACAGTTATTGATCCAGACTTGGTGAAATCAATTGATGATGCAGGCAGGCAGCAGTTCATCGATAAATTTGGCAACATTACAACAAAAGTCCCAGATGATAACTACTTTCTAGAAGGTAAAGGATCAAAACTTTATAAAGCTGATGACTTAAAAAACAAGGTTGATTCATCACCTGCTCAAATAAAAGGTGAAATTAGTGAATTTGATTTTGGGGAAGAAGGTGATAGGCTTGTTGAAATTGTTACTGATCCAATGCAATTTAAGGCAACACGTGAAGCTGGAAATGCTGATTCAAGAGTTTACTGGGGTAAAAATTTCCTTACTTTGAACGTCGATAACGGAGACCAGCCACTTAATATTGATTTAAACCCTGGAAAATATAATGCTGACCAATTAGCAGCTGAAGTGCAAAGAGCTATTAATGCTGCATATGGGGATGATAAAAAAGTTCAAATTGTTCAAAACGTTGACGATAGTGTAAATATTCAGTTTTACAAATTACAAGCTGATGGATCATCTGCTGGTTTAACTACTGCAATAAACGTTGATTTATTAACTGATAGTTATGTGTCAACCACAGAGGGAATAAATTTAACTGGCGCATCACCTGATTTTACAAGAAATCAATTTTTGGCTCATAGCCAAACTAAGGTTAACGAAGCGTTAAATGAATACGCTGTCAATAAACTTGATGTAGTTGCAAATGCACAATCTATTGGTGTTGCCAATAAACTTTTTGGAAGAAGTACTGGTGAGACAATGTCTGATGTTCTTGAGGCTACTCAATTAGTAACTGTAGAACACAGAACAAGTACCAACACTGATGGTTCTTCTGATACTGCTACTGATAGATATGTTGTTTATTCATATTATGATAAGAGACCAAACCTTTCGGTATACGATTCAAAACAAAACGTAGCAAATGACTCTGGAAATACATTTGAATTCAGCGCTACTGAGAACACTCTAAAAATTTATACTACTGGTGCTCCAGCTGGACTTGCAAGTGGTGATAAAATTAGAATTGCTGGGTCTCAAGCAGCTGCTGATATTGATGTAGCGGATACTGATATAACAAAATTTACATTTATCAATGGTCGTGAATTTACAGTAAGCAGCGTCGATACTACAGCTACTAGACCTTTTATTCTTGTAAACACTACTGGCTTAACTTTCCCTGATGATGCATTTGCATTGAAAAGTAATAAATTT
>CAZNBI010000318.1:0-1339 GCA_964571065.1 uncultured Rhodobacterales bacterium
TTAAAAGCATAAGTTTTAGGTAAAACTTCTGCAAAAATTACTAAAATAAGTGTCATTACAATAGCTGCAAAAGCAACGCCGCCTTCCCCAAATAAAGTTATAGCAGTGCCTGTAGCAAGAGCTGATGCCAAAACATTTACAGCATTATTACCTATCAAAAGTGTACTAATTAAGAGATCTCGATTAGATCTTAAATCTTTGACAATTGAAGCTCTTTTATCGCCTTTTTTTGATAATTGATGCATTCTGGCATCAGAGGCAGCAGTCAAAGCTGTTTCAGAGCTTGAGAAAAAAGCTGAAATTATTATTAAAATAAAAATTGCTATAATTAAAAGCCAGAACTCAATATCTGTCATGTTTATAGTTCTTCATTCAGGATTGATAAAACTTCACTTTTTTTAATCTCTTTTCTAATTGTACATTTGCCAATTTCATCAGGCAAAATAAAATTTAGATGATTTTTATATATTTTTTTATCATTTTGCATTATTTTCCAAAGTTTAAGAGGATCAATAATTTTACCTAAGTACAGTTTCATTGAAGTTGGCAGTCCTACAACATTAAAATGCTTTAAAACCCTCTCGTAATGATTTTTTGAACAATAACCCATTTTTAAAGATAATTTAAAAGCCATTATTATTCCAATCGAAACAGCTTCTCCATGCAATATGGTCCCATCATAATTTAGATAGCCTTCAATTGCATGCCCAAAAGTATGACCAAGATTTAATAATGCTCTATTTCCTTTTTCAAACTCATCTTCTTCAACAACAGATCTTTTAATCCTACATGATTTAAGAATAGCTTCAATTCTTAATTGATTATTACCCATTATTATGTCTGGGCCATTTTTTTCTAACCATTGAAAAAAAACTTTGTCCTTAATTATGCTATGTTTTACTATTTCGGCATATCCTGATAAAATTTCTCTTTTATTTAAAGTTTGTAAAAGGCTAACATCTGTTAATACAGCAATAGGTTGATAAAAAGTACCAATTAAATTTTTACCATATACGGAATTTATGCCAGTTTTGCCACCTATTGAGCTATCAACTTGTGAAAGAAGAGTAGATGGGATTTGAATAAAATTTAATCCTCTAAGAAGAGTAGAAGAAACAAAACCAACTAAATCTCCAATTACTCCCCCACCAAATGCAACTATAATTGTATCTCTGCTAATACCAGTTTTTATTACTTGTTCACAAAGTTTAATATAATTATTCAAAGACTTCGATTTTTCTCCTGAACTAATTTCTATAGACGCAATCTTTGAGGCAACTTTCGATAGAGAAAGTTCCAATATATTGAGCCTATCTTTCAAAGCCTTATCATATAGGAT
>CAZNBI010000319.1:0-1336 GCA_964571065.1 uncultured Rhodobacterales bacterium
CATGGTCAAGAAGCATGGGATAAAGCTGTTGAAGAAAGAAAGCTTATTGAAAAAGATGGAGGAGCACAAGAAAGCCGCAAATTAACTGAAGATGAGTATGCAGCAGCACTAACTGATAAGATTTCACGTACTTCACCTCTTGGCATTGGTATTAGTTTATTTTCTTTATTTGTGTTAATAACTTTTTGTATATCAAAAGGTATTTCCCCCTCTTCTTCTAATATTCCCCCCATTTTCGGTTTATTAGGTATTAGTTTATCAATTATATTTGATTATTTTTTAATTAAACCAACAACTAGTCCTGGTCTAACAGTAATCATTCTTTTAATTCCATGGCTTATTACTTTTTACGGTTTAAGGTTTGCTGTTTTAAATTTATCTAAAAATGAATTATTAAGAGTTGTATTTCCACCCTTAATTTTAATTATTGCTGTTCTAGGATCAATATTAGGAGGAATTACCAATCCTACTCCTGCTGCAGCTTTAGGTGCAGGTGGAGCGTTATTATTAGCAGCATTCAGACATCTAAAAGAGGAAGATAGACCTGCTAAAATTATTTTATATAGTTCTTTTTCAATTATTATATGTATTCTCTTGGGAGTAAATTTTGATCTCAGAATAAATACTGAGAGTGTTTCATTTGAAACTTGGACTGCTTTTTTACTTGCTTATGGTGCATATTTATACGCTTTATTTGGATTACTTTATTCATGCTTAATACTTTATAATGGACAAATATTGACACCAGTTGTTCGTGAAACCGCAAAAGTTACTTCAATGGTGTTTACAATTTTAATTGGATCTCAAGTATTAAACTTAGTTGTAATTTCATTTGGTGGTGAACATTATATTCAGCAATTTTTAAGGAGTTATGATAGTGAATTAGTAATATTCCTAATAGTTATGCTAATTTTATTTATTTTAGGTTTTGTTTTAGACTTTCTTGAAATAATTTACATTGTAGTTCCAATTGTAGGACCAGTTATATATGGAGGATCATTTGATCCAAGTTGGGTGACAATAATGATTGCAATAAATCTTCAGACTTCTTTTCTAACACCTCCATTTGGATTTGCATTATTTTATCTGAGAGGAGTTGCTCCTAGGTCAGTTACAACTGCACAGATATACAGGGGCGTGATACCATTTGTTATAATTCAAATAGTTGGTTTAATTATATTATGGTATTTCCCAGATATTGTAACAATAGTTCCACAGTTATTACCTAATACATATTAGATAATTAAATAATTATTTACATGTAGAACATAATTTCTTTTTTTCTATAACATCTTGTTCTGCTTTACTTTTATTTTCTTTTGCAGAATTAAATTCA
>CAZNBI010000320.1:0-1335 GCA_964571065.1 uncultured Rhodobacterales bacterium
AACAAGTTACTAATGTTATTGATTATATTTATCGTCATTGTGGTCAAAAAGATACGGTTATATTCGCTGATAAAATGATGTCTTTAGGCTTTAACCAAGCATGTACATCGGGAATATCTTTTGGGATTAGTGATTTAACAACTCCAATTAAAAAAGATGGGATGGTTAAAGATGCTGATAATAAGGTTAAAGAATTTGAGCAACAGTATTTAGATGGATTAATAACAAAGAGAGAAAAGTACAATAAAGTTATAGATTTATGGACAAATGTCTCAGATAATCTTGCTGCTGAAATGATGACAGAGATAAGTACGGATAAGCCTGGCAAAACTGTTAATTCTGTATGGATGATGGCGCATTCTGGAGCAAGAGGCTCACAGGCGCAAATTAAACAGCTTGCAGGAATGAGAGGTCTGATGGCTAAGCCATCTGGTGATATTATCGAAACACCCATTATATCTTCATTTAAAGAAGGACTAAATGTATTAGAATATTTTAATTCAACTCATGGTGCAAGAAAAGGTTTAGCTGATACTGCGCTTAAAACTGCAAACTCCGGATATTTAACAAGAAGATTGGTAGATGTTGCTCAAGATTGTATAATAACTGTAGATGATTGTGGCACTCAAAATTCTATTACGATGAGAGCTGTTATTGAGGGTGGTGATGTTATTGAATCTATTGGTGATAGAATTTTAGGCAGAACAGCAGCTGAAGATGTTATAGATGAAATAAGTAATGCAAAATTATGTACAGAAGGTGAAATAATTGATGAAGAAATAGTTGATCTTATTGAAAAATCTTCATTAGATCAAATTATGGTTAGATCTCCACTTTTGTGTGAGGCTAAAGTTGGTATTTGTAGTAAATGTTATGGAAGAGATTTGGCTCGAGGAACACCTGTAAACATAGGTGAAGCTGTTGGTGTGATTGCTGCTCAATCCATTGGTGAGCCAGGAACACAATTAACAATGAGAACTTTTCATATTGGTGGAGCGGCTCAGAGCAAAGCAGAACAAAGTAGTATAGAGGCTTCTATAAATGGTAAAGTTAGGTTAGAGGCCGCTTCTACAGTTAAGGCTTCTGATGGCAATAATGTTATTCTTAGTAGGTCAGCAGAATTATTCGTAACTGATGAAAAAGGAAAAGATAGAGCAAGGTATAGATTGCAATATGGTGCAAAATTATTCATCGATGATGGAGATTCTGTTGATGCTGGTCAAAAATTAGTAGAATGGGACCCTTATACATCCCCAATTATTACTGAAGCTGGTGGTATTGCAAATTATATGGATTTAATTGATGGAATATCAATGACTGAAAGCACAGAAGAAT
>CAZNBI010000321.1:0-1328 GCA_964571065.1 uncultured Rhodobacterales bacterium
ATAGCCCAAGCCTCAGCAATATTTGCATTTCTTTGCTCTAAATTAGTTTCAGTGAGCATTGTACCAACTAGTTCGTCTACTCTGTCACTTTTAAATCCAACTTTATTCCAGCTTCCATCAGATTTTAGCAAAAATGAATAAACATAATGACTGTCAAATGTTGGGACACCCCATCCTAACATGTAAAAATCACTTAAACCATTTTGTAAGTCTTTAAAGTGAATACTCTTTGGCTGAGCGTCTAAATTAACTTTAATGCCAACCTTAGCAAACATTCCAACTGCTGCAACACAAATTGCTTCGTCGTTAATGTATCTATTATTTGGGCAGTCTAAAGTAATTTCGAAACCATCAGGGTAACCAGCTTCAGCAAGTAATTTTTTAGAAAGATTTGGATCATAAGGCAATCTAGTGTCTAGTTCTTTTGTATAGCCTTGAACGCCAGGAAAAGTTATCATTCCAGCTGGTTCACTAAGACCTCTCATGACCTTATCTTGAATGGCATCCATATCTAATGCATGATACATTGCCAAGCGAACTCTTTTATCTTTCAATGGGTTCTTACCTTTGATATTTGATGATCTAAGCTCATCTATTCCTTGGTCCATTCCAAAAAATATTGTTCTGGCTTGTGGAGTGCTTTCAACCTTATGCATCGCTGAGCCATTTATTCTCTTGATGTCTTGAGCTGGTGTAAAATTTGTAAAATCAATATCTCCAGACAAAAGAGCAGCAACACGTGTTGCATCATTTTTAATTGGAAGTAGCTCAATTTTATCTAGATTATGTTGAGACTGATCTCCCCACCAATTATTATTTCTTTCGAAAACAGTTCTTGTATTCTGCTCTCTAAGAGTAATTACAAATGGCCCTGTACCCATAGCATTGATTGAACAATAGGTTTCTTGTGAAGCGTCATAATCTTGAGATTGCTCACATCCATTTTTTTTAGACCATGCTTCAGACATAATGAAAATCTGACTTAGCTGATTTAAAAGTATTGGATTTGGACCATCAGTTTTAATTTCAACCTGGTCATTAAAAGTTGATTTTACAGAAGTAATACTATCAATTAATTCTTTAACGTCAGATGCACCACTTAAAGCACGATTAATACTGAACACTACGTCACTTGCTTTTAATGGAGATCCATCAGAAAACACTACCCCGTCACGAATTTTAAAAACCCATGTTTCAGGATCAGTTGTAGACCATGAAGTTGCTAATTGTGGTTGAATTGACATATCAAGGGTTCTTGTAACAAGACTTTCATAAACCTGCCTTGAGACCATATGAGTTGGCCCCTCATTTTGGGCATGAGGATCCAG
>CAZNBI010000322.1:0-1326 GCA_964571065.1 uncultured Rhodobacterales bacterium
TAAGTACTTTCTTTCCTTTAATTAAACTTTTTGAAACTTCATCATTAATTTCAATGATGTAATTTGCATTGATAGGATATAATATCGGTAATATAA
Organism: uncultured Rhodobacterales bacterium; assembly: GCA_964571065.1. GTDB lineage: Bacteria > Pseudomonadota > Alphaproteobacteria > Puniceispirillales. The sequence continues at coordinate 97 of CAZNBI010000322.1, forward strand.
TATCTTCTATCGCGGAATTGTGCGATAATTTTTTAATTTGATCAAGTGAAATCGATCGATTGTTTAAAAAAGTACCAACTTCTTCCCTTTTTAGCATTGAAATATGGCCTAAAACACCAATTTCGTTTCCCAAGTCTCTTGCCAATGATCTAATATAGGTGCCTTTTGAACATTTTACAGTAAACTCAGCTTCATCTTCACTAATTATTTTTTTTAAAATAAATTTAAATATTGTAACTTTTCTTTTTTTTAGCTCAGGTGTTTTTCCTGATCTAGCAATAGTGTAGGCTCTCTTCCCATTTATTTTTATAGCAGAATAAATTGGAGGCCTTTGATCAATTTCACCAATAAATTTTTTAATATTTTTTAAGATAGTGAATTCTTTTGGTCTTCTTTTAGTTTTTCTTATGATTGTACCTTCTTTATCGTCTGTAGATGTTTTAACACCCCAACAAATATTAAAAGTATAAGTTTTATGTTCATCTGAAACAAACCTTATAGACTTGGTAGCCTCACCAATTGCAATTGGAAGAACTCCTGAAGCAAGAGGGTCCAGAGTGCCTGCATGACCAATTTTTTTTACATTCAAAATTTTTTTTAGAGTAATTACACATTTACTAGATGATATACCTTCAGGTTTGTTTAAATTAATCCAACCATTAATTTTTTTATTGTCAGAATTCATATTTAAATTCTAATTTAACTTTTTAATTTTCTGGCTTATATTACTAGCAAAATCAAAACTTTTATCCTCTATAAAAACCAATTTGGGCATTCTTTTCAAACGAACTTTTGATGCTATAATTTTCTGAATACTGAAAACATTCTTATTAAGATAATCCATAGCTTCATCAAAGTTCTCTCCTCCCAATGGAGAAACAAAAGCTTTTGCCCACTTCATATCAGGAGTAACAATAACTTGTGAAACTGTTATAGAAAAATTACTTAAATCGCTATGAAGAAAGTCGTTCTTTACCAAAGCTTCAGATAGTTCTTTCCTCAAAAGTTCGCCAACTCTTAATTGTCTTTGAGATTTATTAATAGGAAAATTATTATTAATACTCATAATAATGTCTTTAATTTTAAAAAGGACTTTTATAACTTTGCAGCTGTTTCTTTTACCTCAAAACACTCAAAAATATCACCTACAATAATGTCATTATTTTTTTCCAAAGCTATTCCACATTCAGAACCATCTTTTACTTCTGCTACCTCATCTTTGAAACGTTT
>CAZNBI010000323.1:0-1325 GCA_964571065.1 uncultured Rhodobacterales bacterium
CTCCAAATATACAAGCTGTTAATGCAACTGATAAGCCTTGCGTTGCCGCAAGACCCGCTAAAACTCCAACAAAAGCAAAGCTTGTTCCTTGCATTATTGGTAACCTAGCGCCAACAGGACCAATTCCTACAGTCTGTAAAAGTGTTGCTACTCCTGCAAACAGCATAGCCATTTGGATAAGATATACCATGTCAGCACCACCAAAAGCTAAACCTGCCGCACCCGCAACAATAACAGAAGGAGTTACATTTGATGCAAACATTGCTAGAACGTGCTGTAACCCTAATGCCGTAGCCTCTCCCAGAGGTGGTGTATTATCTGGATCTGAATAAAACCCATCTATTTCATTACTCATTGTTTCCCCCTTTTTGTTAAAAAATAACAATTAATACATAATAAATATTATATTTTTTTTATCTAAGCAAATTTATTGATGTTATAGATATTAATAGACCTTTTTAATTTTTTAATATTCTTGGAGATATATCAAGGTGCAAAATATTGATTGGGCAAATTTTACTCTCTTAAATTCACTTTTTGGCGGTATTTTAATTGGAATAGCAGCCATAATTATTTTTCTTACAAATGGAAGAATAATGGGTATTTCAGGGATTTTAGGAAATTTAATGACCTTAAAGGAAACAGATCAAATATATTGGAGAATTGCATTCCTTTTAGGAGTTTTAATAGGTCCTTTAATTTTTACTATTTTGTTTAAAGAAATTAAATCTGAAATGGTAGCCAACACAACATTTCTTATAATTTCTGGTTTTTTAGTCGGTTTAGGAACATCTTTAGGAAATGGATGCACATCTGGCCATGGTATTTGTGGATTATCTCGTTTTTCTATACGCTCTATTGTTGCAACTTTAGTCTTTGTAATTTCGGGTATGATTACCGTTTACTTAATAAGTGGTAATTTATAGTGAAATTAATTTTAATCTTTTTATCAGGATCTTTATTCGGTTTTGGCCTTACTATCTCCGGAATGCTTGACCCTTCAAAAGTTCAAGCATTTCTTAATATTACACAAAACTGGGACCCATCTTTAGCTTTTGTAATGATTGGCGGTATATTGACTACATCTATAGGGTATTATTATATTTTAAAAAGTCCTTCACCTTTATATGATTTGAATTTTCATATTCCTGTTATTTATCATATTGATATAAAATTAATTAGTGGTTCTGTTCTATTTGGAATTGGATGGGGTTTGGGAGGATTATGCCCTGGACCAGCTGTGGCAATCTTAAGTTATAGTTTTTTCCCGGCAATAATTTTTATGATAGCAATGTTGATTGGTTTATTTATAGGAAAGAGATTTA
>CAZNBI010000324.1:0-1324 GCA_964571065.1 uncultured Rhodobacterales bacterium
TTTTAGAAGAGCTGAAACAACTGATAAGTATGGAATTAAAAGAGTTATTAAAAATAAGTCATTTATATATAAAATCATTGCCTTTTCTGGAAGAAAAACTCATCCCCCTAGAAATGTAGATGATAAAGAATATGATAAATTATCAGATGCTCTTCATGCCGTTTTTATTCTTCGTGTCAACGATCTGTTGGAGAGTTAATAATGGCTAATACGAGAATTTTTGGATACTCTAATCCTCTATACGCAAAAATTGGAGAGAAATTTGATTTTCATATCTCTGCAGAAGGGACCAATGAAGTTAATTCTGAAATTGTTAGACTAATTCATGGTGATGAAAACCCTGACGGTCCAGGATTTGTTGAAGAAAAAATTAATTCTGGATTCCCTGAAAAAATTAGCGTCAATAGACAGTATACGCAGCTTGGATCATATGCTGTAGTAGATGATAAAAAAGATCATTTAAACAATCTTAAAGACTTTTCTTTATATGCCTTTGTCAATCCCACTACTACTTTTGGAAATAGACTTAATACTCAAGAAAAAATAAAAGCATCTGGTAAAGGAAGACAATGTATAATTGGAAACTGGTCTGTAAACGAAACAAAAGGATATGCTTTAGGCATCAATAACGAGGGTCATCTAGAATTTTGGGTTGGTGATGGAAAAATTGTAGAATATGTAAAATGTGAAGTACCAATAGTTGCAAATTTTTGGTTTTTGGTTGCTGCAACTTATAATTCAAAAAAACGCAAAGCAACTATTTATCAAATTGGCGCACAAAATCAGTGGAATTCACTTGAGGGCACTCATGTTGAAATTGATTTTAATAGTGTTGTATCTGAAACATTTTCAATTTCTCCAAAACCTACATCAAAATCTTTTATTTTTGCTGGGGCACATGAGAGCAATACTGACAGGGGTGATTTTATTTCTCTTTTATATAATGGAAAAATAGATACACCAGCAGTAACTGATTTTGAACTAAGCTATGACGAAGTATTTAAAATTTTAAAAGAAGAAAGGCCTAATAAGCATGTAGCTTTGTGGGACACTACATTTGGATATGATGATAATGGAATCGATGATGTAATACATGACATAGGTCCTAATAAAATTAATGCTTATGGTCATAACAGACCTGTAAGAGGAATGACAGGCTGGAACTGGAAAGGTAAAGATGATTGTTTCAGACTGAACCCTAAAGAATATGGTGGCGTATCCTTCCATGATGATGCACTCATTGATTGTAATTGGTCAATTTCAGAATCATGGACTCCGAGAGAAAGTGATAAAAGTGGAGTTTACGCGCTTAAAATCACTTCAA
>CAZNBI010000325.1:0-1324 GCA_964571065.1 uncultured Rhodobacterales bacterium
TTTTAGAAGAGCTGAAACAACTGATAAGTATGGAATTAAAAGAGTTATTAAAAATGAGTCATTTATATATAAAATAATTGCCTTTTCTGGTAGAAAAACTCATCCACCTAGAAATGTAGATGATAAAGAATATGAGGTGTTATCAGAAGCTCTTCATGCTGTTTTTATTCTTCGTGTCAACGACCTGTTGGAGAGTTAATAATGGCTAATACAAGAATTTTTGGATACTCAAATCCACTATATGCAAAAATTGGAGAGAAATTTGATTTTCATATTTCTGCAGAAGGTACCAATGAAGTTAATTCTGAGATTGTAAGACTAATTCATGGTGATGAAAACCCTGATGGCCCAGGATTTGTTGAAGAAAAAATTAATTCTGGATTCCCAAAAAAAATTAGCGTCAATAGACAGTATACCCAGCTTGGTTCATATGCTGTAGTTGATGATAAAAAAAATCATTTAAACAAACTTAAAGACTTTTCTTTATATGCTTTTGTCTATCCCACTGGAACCTTTGGAAATAATCTTAATACTCAAGAAAAATTAAAAGCATCTGGTAAAGGAAGGCAATGTATAATTGGAAACTGGTCTGTAAACGAAACAAAAGGATATGCTTTAGGCATCAATAACGAAGGGCACTTAGAATTCTGGATTGGTGATGGAAAAATTGTAGAATATGTAAAATGTGAAGTACCAATAGTAGCAAATTTTTGGTTTTTGGTTGCTGCAACCTATAATTCAAAAAAACGCAAAGCAACTATTTATCAAATTGGCGCGCAAAATCAATGGAATTCACTTGAGGGCACTCATGTTGAAATTGACTTTAATAGTGTTGTATCTGAAACATTTTCAATTTCTCCAAAACCTTCATCAAAATCTTTTATTTTTGCTGGAGCACATGAGAGCAATACTGACAGAGGTGATTTTATTTCTCTTTTGTATAATGGAAAAATAGATACACCAGCAGTAACTGATTTTGAACTCACCTATGACGAAGTATTTAAAATTTTAAAAGAAGAAAAACCTAGTAAGCATGTTGCTTTATGGGATACTACATTAGGATATGATGATAATGGAATCGATGATATAATACATGACATAGGTCCCAATAAAATTAATGCTTATGGCCATAATAGACCCGTAAGAGGAATGACAGGCTGGAACTGGAAAGGTAAAGATGATTGTTTCAGACTAAACCCTAAAGAATATGGTGGCGTATCCTTCCATGATGACGCACTAATTGATTGTAATTGGTCAATTTCAGAATCTTGGACTCCGAGAGAAAGTGATAAAAGTGGAGTTTACGCGCTTAAAATCACTTCAA
>CAZNBI010000326.1:0-1324 GCA_964571065.1 uncultured Rhodobacterales bacterium
CTTGCTGTTAAATTCCTAAATAAAAAAATATTTAAAACAAAAGCAATTGACCTCTCCTAATTTTTCAGAAACATTAGAATCTCTTTATCTCTTGAACAGGAGGGGTGTAAAACTTGGATTAAATCATATTAAAAGATTCTTGCATCATCTTGACAACCCTCAATCAAAACTCAACATCATTCATGTAGCAGGGACAAACGGTAAAGGATCTACCTGTGCATTCATTGAAAGTATCTTAAGGAATAGTGGATATAATGTAGGATTATATACATCTCCGCATTTAATAAAATTTAATGAAAGAATTAGAATTAATAATATCCCAATCGAAGATGAAGAAATAGTGGATTTTATGATAGATTCAGAATCTATAATTGAGAATACACAATCTACATTTTTTGAAACCACAACAGCAATGGCGTTCAATTATTTTAAAAAAAACAATGTTGATTATGCGATTATTGAAACAGGCTTAGGTGGACGCTTGGATGCAACAAATGTTGTAGACCCAATTCTTACAATTTTGACTCCGATTTCAATGGATCATATGGATATCTTAGGTGGAACCATAGAAGAAATTGCTAGTGAAAAAGCAGGAATTATAAAAAAAGGTATCCCAGTTATCACTGCAAGACAAATAGATAAAGTAATGAGTATTTTAAATGATGTTGCAATAGAAAAAGAGACAAAGATCTTATTTTCCCAGTCAACAAAAACAATAGAGACTACTTTTGATTATACTCGTTTTAAAATTGGGAAAAATGATTATAAAATACCATTGCTTGGTAATCACCAAACACAAAATGCTTCCTTAGCTATTACTGCTATAAAAAACATCTTGCCTAACATTGAAAACCATAAAATTTGTAAAGGATTAGAAAAAACATCATGGCCTGGTCGCTTACAAGTGATATCAAAAAGAATATATTATGACGTTTCACATAATGCCGCTGGTATTAATTTGACATTATCTACAATAAGAAGCCTCTTTCCCAGAAAGAATCTTTATGGAATATTTTGTTTTAAAAAAGATAATAATATTGAAAATATTGCTGAGGTTATTGATAAACAATTCAAAAATATTTTTACTATCAACGATAATAGAGGTTATTTGATTCATAGTGTTGATTTATCAAAAAAACTAAAAAATTTCAATATTGAAAGTAAACCTTTGGATTCGATACAAAGTGGTATCAATATAATTAAAAAGTTAAATGACGAAAGTGGAATTACACTAATATTTGGTTCACATTATATAGCGGAAGACATTTTAAATATATCTGAATTATCTTTTGACTCAGCACCAATTTGATGTAAGTTTACTTAC
>CAZNBI010000327.1:0-1311 GCA_964571065.1 uncultured Rhodobacterales bacterium
TTTGGAGAATTTATTTCCAAAAAATTCTATAATGAGTTTGTTGATTTAAATGATCCAAGTGCTGAAGATTTAGCAATTTTAGTTTCAACTCTTCGCAAATACGATTTTAGTATTATCAAACTGTTAAAGGCAACAATTAGTCTTAGAAAATTTTGGGATAACAACAATCGGCTAACTTTAGTAAAAAGTCCTATTGAATTAGTCTATGGAACCGCAAGAACTACAGGTGTTCAAGGATGGAAAAAACAAAATAATTTAAGCTGGCTATTATTTTTATCTAAAGATTTTGGACAAGATCTTTTTAACCCTCCCAATATTGCTGGGTGGCCAACTGGAAAAGAATGGTTGAGTGGTCAACTTTTAGAAAAAAGAATGTCAAAATTAAAAACTCATTTCTCTTATAATAATTTAATGAAAACTTACAAAACTGAGACAGCATTAGGTAATGAAATCAATTCAAAAAAAATTGCAGACGAATATGAATATAATGTCGGTTTAGAAAAATTTTATAGTAATACCTTTAAAGATCAGTTAGCAGTTGAAACGATTGTAATAAATTGGATACCAAAGGATTTTGAAACCAGAAAGTGGGCTGAAATAAACGTTGGTTTTTACGGTGTCAAATTAAATGATAAGTTTTGGGATGGAATAAATATAAGATTTGGTACAGATATAAATTCAAAAAAGAAACAAAAATACAAGCACCTAAATCGTGTAGAATTACACCACGGTTATAGTTTTCCTGATATTTTTAAATCTTGGGAGGGGAGCTGGATATCGTCATGGAATGGACATTACAGTTGGAATTCATCTTTTCCAGAAGGTCCTAGAACTCAAAATTTTAATGCAAAATCAAAGTCTGAGAGATTGTTACTGATAAGGCTTTTGCAAACTATGGAACACTTGCTAGATAATGAAACTTTTTCCCCCTACTTAGATACTAATGTATATGTAAAGGAATGGTTAAAAGAGAGAATTTCTGAGACAAAAATAAAAAAATGGAATTTAGAGGATAATATTCAAAATACAAAAGTCTACAGTCTTCTTTATCCAGCTTATGATACTCAATATAAAAAATTTGATTGTGGACCAAAAAGGGCAGGCATTGATTTTGCAGCGGTTAGATCTGTGGGTGATAATTTTAGACTTTTATTATCTTCAAAATTCCTAGAGGATAAAAACTTTAGTTTAAATAAATTATTACTTCCAGATTTAGATCTTGGTTTGAATGATGAAGATTTTCAATCAATACTGAGTTATGAGGGGTATCAGTTAAAATGAAAATAAGTAGAAGAAATTTTAATGGCTTTC
>CAZNBI010000328.1:0-1309 GCA_964571065.1 uncultured Rhodobacterales bacterium
CAAGGTTAAGCTATGGGGTAGGCGTTAGTGACTTTAATCAGGATGGGCAGTATGAATTTATTGTAACTGGCTTTAAATATCCAAATTTAGCACTTTCATTTGAAAAAGGAAAATTAAAGAATATAATCAACGACCCATTGTTTAACGATCCTACCAGCTCAACAATAGGAATAGCAGCATGTGATATGGACGGTGACGGTCATGAAGAGTTATACTTTTTAAATACAGATACCTATAGCGGCAAAAAAAAATATTCTGATCGTTTATTAAAATATAATAACTCTGAGATAACAGATTTATTCGAGAATAATGCTGATCCGGGTGAATTGAACTTCACTGCTGGTAGATCAGTTGTTTGCGTTGATAGATTAGGCGAAGGTAATTATGCAACCTATGTAGCTAATTACGGAGGGCCGACAAGATTTTATGAGTTTAAAGAAAATAAAATTAAAGACATTGCTCCTTTTTTAAATATAGACAGAGTTACTGGTGGAAGGGCCGTTGTAGCCGGCCACATAATATCTAATAACATGGATATTTTTGCAGCAAATGAAAGAGACGCCAATTTTCTATATTTAAACAAAAGTGGGCAATTTGAAAATGTTGCCGAAGCATACGATATCGAAGACATATTTGAAAATGGCCGCGGAACAGCACTATCTGATGTTTTATACAGAGGTAGATTAGATATTATTACTGGAAATTGGGAAAGCAATCACAGAATTTATGTGTTAAACGATAATAAGTTCGAAGATATTAGTGAAGAGCCATTTAATATTCGGTCAAGAGTTAGAACCGTAATTTCTGCTGATTTTGATAATGATGGTTATGATGAAATTTTTGTCAATAACATTGGTCAAGCAAATAGACTTTATAAAATATTAGATAATGGCATTTTGAAAAGAATTCCATTTGAAATCGGAAGACTTCCACGTGGATATGGAACAGGAGCTGCCGTTGCAGATATAGATAATGACGGTATTCTAGAACTATTGATAGCCCATGGCGAGAGCAAAGAACAACCGATTGAAATTTTTAAAGCAAATATTGATGGGGAAAATGAATTTTTAAGAATAGAGCCCCTTAACCATTTTGGTGCTCCTGCTAGAGGTGCAACTGTCACTTTAAAATCAAATCTAAGAACTCATTCAAAAACTATTGATGCTGGTTCAGGTTACTTATGTCAAATGGAGCCAGTAGCACACTTTGGAATTAGGAAGGATGAAAAAAATATAAATATATCCATTAAATGGACCAATGGAGAAGAAGTCAAATTTAATAACATAGAGACCAATAAAACTTACACTTT
>CAZNBI010000329.1:0-1306 GCA_964571065.1 uncultured Rhodobacterales bacterium
TATTTAATTATTTCATAAACTGTATAACCTTTTCCTCCTCCAACATTTATAATTTGATTTACTTTTGAAGAGTTCAATTTTTTAAAACTTAATAAATGAACATTTCCTAAATCCTTCACATGAATATAGTCTCTAATACAAGTTCCATCAGTTGTTTGGTAGTTATCCCCATAAATTTTAAAAATAGAGTTTTGATGAGCTGCCTCTAGGGCTAGAGGTATTAAATGAGTTTCTGGTAAGTGAGCTTCTCCAAGGTTATTTGAAAAATCACTACCAGAAACATTAAAATATCTTAATATAACAAAATTTAAGTCGTGACATTTAGAATAATTACAAATCAATCTCTCAATTGTGAGTTTGCTATCACCATATGGGTTTATCGGTTGAGTTGGATGGTTTTCACAAATAGGTGAGTGAATAGGGTTCCCATATACAGCAGCAGTACTTGAAAAAACAATATTTTTTACATTAAACTTAATCATTTTCTCTATTAAATTATAAGAACCAATAACGTTATTTTTATAATATATAGATGGATTATTTACTGATTCTGAAACATTAGATAGAGCTGCTAGATGGATTACACCTATAAAATTATATTTTTCAAAAAGTTTTTGTAGATCATTTTCACTACATAATTCTCCTACTTCTAAGGGGCCCCATTTTACTGACCATTTATTTCCTAAAGAAAGATTATCAAAAGTAACTGGAATATATCCTTTATCATAGAATAATTTACAAATATAACTTCCAATATAACCAGCACCACCAGTTACTAATACATATTTCATATTTTTTCACTTATCTCTTTAACTCCTACAAGTTTTAAGTAATTTTTAACCTTATTGAGTAGTTGCTTAAGATTTTCATTTGTATCACTTTCCGCACATACAATTAGAGCAGCTTGAGTATTTGAAGCACGAATTAACCACCATCCAATAGTTGTTTTTGCCCTTACACCATCTATCAATAATAAGTCTGATAAATCGTAATTATTTAAAGCTAAAGCTTTAATATTTTCAATTATTTTAAATTTTTCTTCTTCTTTGCAATCAATTCTAATTTCAGGGCTTGAAAAAGACTTTGGTAGAGTTTCAATAAAATCTTCTAATCCACCTTTTCTAAAATTTATTTCTTGTAGACATCTTAGTGCTGTATATATTGCATCATCAAAACCATACCAATTTTCATTGAAAAAAATATGCCCACTCATTTCTCCTGCTAAGGGTGCATTTAGTTCTTTAATTTTTTCTTTAATTAGACTGTGACCAGTTTTAGAAATAACAGCAACACCATTTTGCTCTTC
>CAZNBI010000330.1:0-1303 GCA_964571065.1 uncultured Rhodobacterales bacterium
TCTCATGCGCAAAATTTTATTAACAACTGTTGGTGTAACTGCTCTTGCAGTTAGTGCTAACGCAACTGATTTTACTCTATCAGGTTCAACATTATTAAATATTGATGATAATGGTGATACATCTTTAGCTAACACTATCAATGTTGGTGTTTCAAAAACATTTGATAACGGTATGGTATTATCACTATCACAAAATATGAATGCTGCTTCAGCAGAATTCACACTTACATCAGACGCTGTTGCAGTTACATTTGGTGATTTTGACCAAAACGAAAAAGCACCTGGATTAAATGGTAATGCAGCTGCAAATGACATTAATACTGATGGTATCACTCATGGTACTGACGGTGCAGCTGCTGGTAGTATCTCACTTGGTGCTACTGTAGCTGGAGTAGGCATTGGTGCTGCGATGAATAATGAAGGCGACACAATGTTTGGTGGTTCATTCTCATCTGACATGGGTGGAATGGCTGTTACAATTGGTGGTGATGTTTACAGTGACAACGATTCAACAGCTGACCAAACAACTATGGGTATAAGTGCAAACATGGGTGCATTAACAATTGTTGCACATAGTAAGCAGGTTGAAGCTACAGCTGGAACTGATACAGTTTCATATTCAGCTGCATACACAGCAGGTGGTCTAGTTATCGGTTTCCAAGGAGCCGACGATGATTCTTCATCATACTCAGCTACATATACTGTAGTTCCTGGTATGCAGTTTGAAATTGGACAAAATGACAATGGAACAGATTCAACTTCATCTGCTCAACTACAAATGACATTCTAATTATTTAATTAGATTATTTATGAGCGGGGCATTTTTGCCCCGCTTTTTTTATGTTTGCCTTTCCTAATTTAAAACTATAAAAATTAGTTACATTTATTAAAAAGAGTCTGCAATGTTACGATTTTTATATTTTTTAACTTTACTTTCAATTTTATCTTGTTCTGGAATTGATATAAAAAAACCAGAACCAGAAAAGAAAAGGGAAAGTATTTTTGGGGGTCCTTTAACATATTCTACTGACACAGGTTCATTCAGTACAGGACCTGTTGGACTTCCAAATCTTTCTAATAAAAGCAACTCAAACCTAACTTCACTTCCAATTAATGAACTTTTATGGAAATCTACATTAGATACACTTGATTTTATGTCATATGAGAAAATAGACCCATTTAGTGGAGTAATTATTACAGATTGGTTTATTAACGAAAATAACGAAAAAATTCGTAACAAAATTACTATATCTTTTTCAAGCTCAGAATTAAGAGCAACTTCTATTAAAGTAAGTGTAATCAG
>CAZNBI010000331.1:0-1301 GCA_964571065.1 uncultured Rhodobacterales bacterium
TATCAGGTGAAAAAATACAACTTTCACTTGATGGAATGCGTAACAATAGTAATATTTTAAATGATTTTTCATTTATTAATTTATTTTCTACAAATGAACAATTAACCACAGCCGGTCTTGCATTTGGAGTATTTAGTGTAGTACCAGCAACTTTTTTTTGTGCATTCTTTTTATGGCGTTCACATAATAGTCTATTTTCTATATTAGCAATGTTAGCAGGTTTATTGACTATAGGATCAATGACAGGAATTATTTTTCCTAACAATTGAAAGCTAATTACATATGGAAAAATTTGATTATATAATTGTTGGAGCAGGTACAGCAGGATCTCTTTTAGCTAACAGACTTAGTAATGACAAAAATAAAAATATATTATTAGTAGAAGCGGGTGGTTGGGATAACAATTTTTGGACTAAAATTCCTATTGGATATTATCGATTAATTAATAATCCAAAAATTACAAGACACTTTTTCACTGAACCAGAAGAGGGAACTGCTGGGAGATCTATAGATTGGCCAAGAGGAAGAATTATTGGTGGATCAAGCAGTGTTAATGGACTTATTTATATAAGAGGTCAAAAAGAAGATTTTGATAAATGGGAGAGTTTAGGAGCAAAAGGATGGGGATACAATGATGTATTACCTTATTTTAAAAAAATTGAAAATTTTGATGGTAAAGATTCTCAGTATAGGGGTAAGTTTGGAGAGATAAAAGTATCTAATTTAAGAAAAGAACATCCTTTCTGTAATGCTTGGATGAACTCTGCTATGCAACTTGGATATGATTATAATGATGACTTTAATGGAGAAACTACACTTGGTATTGGTAAATATGATTTAAACATTGGAAAAAGATGGAGATCAAGTTCATCTGCGGCTTTTTTACACCCAGTAAAGAAAAGAGAAAATTTAAAAATTTACACTGACACTTTTGTTGAAAAAATTACATTTGAAAATAGAAAAACAACAGGAATAATCGTTTTCAAAAATGGAAAAAGATTGAATATAAAATGTAATAAAGAATTGATTTTATGTGCTGGCGCAATTCAATCTCCACAGATTTTACAATTATCTGGCATAGGACCAGAAAAATTACTCAAAAAATTTAATATTCCAGTGATTGTTAATTCAAAATATGTTGGAAAAAATTTACAAGACCACTTTCAATCTAGGTTAATAGTTGAAATGAAGGACAATTTATCTCTAAACAATGATGTACGTAGACCACTAAAACTAATTTCAATGGGATTGAATTGGTTATTCAGAGGAAAAGGTGATTTAACAGTGGGTGGAATACAGAT
>CAZNBI010000332.1:0-1301 GCA_964571065.1 uncultured Rhodobacterales bacterium
TTAAGATTTAGGTTATAAATGTTTGTTAAACAAAATATTGAAAAGGCAATTTCTGTTTTAAAACAAAGATTTGGTAATAGTCTTTCAACTTCTAAACCAGTTCTAGAACAGCATACACATACTACATCTATTATTAAAAGTGAATTACCAGATGCAGTAATTTTTCCTGAAAACAAAAAAGATATTTTAGAAATTGTTAATGCTTGCTCAAAATACAAATGTCCTATCATACCATTTGCAGTAGGTTCTTCATTGGAAGGACATGTAAATGCTCCTTTTGGGGGTATTTCAATAGATTTAAATAAAATGAATAGAATTCTTCAAGTTAACCAAGAAGATATGGATGTTATTATTGAGCCCGGTGTAACGCGTGAACAGTTAAATGAACATCTTAGGGATACTGGGTTATTTTTTCCTATAGATCCTGGAGCCAATGCTTCCCTCGGTGGGATGGCGGCATCTGGGGCTTCTGGCACAAATGCTGTAAGATATGGAACTATGAAAGAAAATATTTTGTCACTAGAAGCAGTTATGCCTAATGGAGATTTAATAAAAACTGGTACAAGGGCGAGGAAAACTTCTGCAGGTTATGATTTAACTCGACTAATAATTGGTTCAGAGGGGACTTTAGGGATAATCACTGAACTTACAGTAAAACTTGTTGGTATTCCAGAAGAAATTTCTGGTGGTATCTGTTCATTTCCAAGTATAAAATCTGCATGTAATGCAGTGATAAATACAATCCAATACGGAATACCAATTGCAAGAATTGAACTTTTAGATGAACTTCAGGTTAGGGCATGTAATAATTATTCAGGTCTATCTCTACCTGAAACTCCTTTATTGTTGATTGAATTTCACGGAACTAAAAATTCTGTTAATGACCAAGCAAAGCTTTTTTCAGAAATTTCTTCAGAGTATACTAATGAAAAATTTATTTGGACAACAGATCCCAAAAAGAGAGCAGAATTATGGAAAGCTAGACATAATGCATACTGGGCCTCTCATTCATTAATGCCCGGTGCAAATGGTATTTCAACTGATGTTTGTGTTCCAATATCAAAGTTAGCTGATTGCGTAGAAGAGACAAAAAAAGATATAGAAGCAAATAACATAATTTCTACAATTGTAGGACATGTAGGTGATGGAAATTTTCATTGTTTACCTTTATGTATGCCTGGAGATGTTGAAATGGAAAAAAAAATTAAAGACTTTACCAATAGATTATCTGCTAGAGCAATTTCTTATGGAGGAACTTGTACTGGAGAACATGGAATTGGTCAGGGAAAAATTGATTATCT
>CAZNBI010000333.1:0-1282 GCA_964571065.1 uncultured Rhodobacterales bacterium
TAAGGAGCCGTGTGAAAATATTTTGAATTACATAGATCGAGCGATTCAAATTGGGGGGAGTTCAGATACTGTTTCTGGAGCGGCAACTATGCATGCTAGCTGTGGCAATATAGACAAAGCAATCGAATACTCAAAAGCGGCACTGGTACTAACGCCGACAGATATAGGGTGGAGAAGGACCAGCTTATTAGTCGGTTTACTTCACACCGCAGGCAGATCCGAAGAAATATGGCCATTAATGAAAGACAATATTAATTCACCAGATATGAATGGGCACATTCTTTTGTATTTTGCTTTCTTAGAGCATAGTAAAGGAAACTTGGAGAAAGCTAAATCATATCTCGATAGGGCGAGGGAAGTAGGTTTTAACATAAATTATTTTAAAACTATTTATAATATAAAAAGTGAAAATGACGAACTTTTACAAGTTTTGTCAAAATTAGGAGTGGAGGTAGATGGTACTTAAGTTTGGAAAACTAAAAAAATGATCGAAACTGTTTTACTTTTTTGCTTAGCTTTAAACTTTTATTTTGGATGCCTAAAATTAATTTCATTAAATTATGCATTTTTTATACGGTGTTACAGTGGATTTAGATATGGAAATTAATAACTCAAAAGACTTTGGGTTTGGTACTCAAATACGGAAATCCCCTTTTTTTAATTCAACAGTAAAGTGGGGTGCTACTGGTTTCTCAGTGTACAACCATATGTATATTCCCAGAGACTTTGGAAACCCAGAAAAAAATTTTTGGAATTTAATTAATAATGCTATTTTGTGTGATGTGGCAGTTGAGCGTCAGGTTGAAATTACTGGTCCAGATGCTTCAAAATTTGTGCAATTGCTAACCGGTCGTAATCTTTCAAATTTACAGATAGGGCAGTGCAAATATGTGCTTTTAACAAATGCTGAAGGTGGGTTATTAAATGATCCGGTGTTGATAAGGTTAGGTGTTAATCATTTTTGGTTATCTTTAGCTGACAGTGATATTCTTTTATGGGCACAGGGTGTTAAGGTGAATTCTGGTCTGAATGTTTGCATTAAGGAGCCTGATGTCTCACCTCTCCAATTGCAGGGGCCTAGGTCTTTATCCATAATGCAGGCTCTTTTTGGTGAGAAAGTGGCCAACTTGAAGTATTATTGGTTTTTTGAAACCGAATTATTTGGAATACCATTGTTAATTTCTCGAACGGGGTGGTCAAGCGAGCTTGGATATGAAATCTTCCTAAGAGATGGTTCAAAGGGTGATAAACTTTGGGAAAATATAATGATGGTTGGAGAAGA
>CAZNBI010000334.1:0-1280 GCA_964571065.1 uncultured Rhodobacterales bacterium
TATCCTGATAGTCTGATTTAATTTGGTTAAGACATTTCCCACATAAAAATATCCATTCTTTGGAATTATTGTATTTACAGCGATAAAGAACTTCCTTTGATTTTTTACAAAAATGACATTCTTTAAATCGAGTTCGCATTTACCTTATACATTAAGAAATATTTTTTTGGTGGGTCTTCTTTTGGTTTGAATATTCTTTTTTTAAGGTTAAAGAAGCCAAATGGATAGTTTGCATTTCCTCCAAATATCATTTGGTCGCCATAAATCATTCTGTTCAGCTTTCCACAATTGAAACAAATATGTATCCACCTTAAATGAAATAATTCATACTTCACTCTGTATAAAGTTTTATATGGCTGGCCGCATTCTTCACAATTATTCATTAATTAAGGTACCTTTGCATAATTATTGTATTTACTATTTATACTTTTAAATAAAATTTATTTTAAACAAATACTTTTATCCTGGCTTTATTTTTTCTCTATTAAAAACATAAAAGCCTGCTGAAACTATTATAAAAGCACCTATCCACATTTCAAAACTTGGAATATCATCAAATACAAAATAACCTAAAACTGCTACCCATAGTAACTTAGTATAATTATAAGGTGCCAAGAAAGATGCCTCAGCTTTATCAAAAGCACTTATCATGCATAAATGAGCAATTGCACCCATAATGCCGATAGAGAAAAAAACATAAAAATGTATTTGGAACATAGGAACCCAAACAAATGGCACCATTAAACTTGACCATCCAAGACCAGCAAGACCAGTATAGAAGAGAGTGGTGTATGTATTTTCAGTTGCTGACAGAAGTCTTGTCATAATTTGAAAAAGTGCAAAGAAGAATGCACCTAATAGAGGCATCAATGAAGCTAATTGCCAAAACTCACTTCCAGGTCTTACAATAATTAAAACGCCTAAAAAGCCAATTATAACTGCACACCATCGGTGAATGCCGACTGTTTCTTTAAGAATTGGAACAGATAAAGTTGTTATAAATAATGGAGCCACAAAGCCAATCGCAGTAGCCTCAGCTATTGGCAAGTATGTCAGTCCAAAAAATAAACTTGATATTGAGCATATCAAAAAAGCTGGTCGAATTATTTGAAGAACTAGTTTGTCAGTCATTACTAATTTAGAAATTTTTTCACCCTTAAGTAAAAAGAAAATCCACAGCGTTATATTAATTCCAATTAAATAACCCCAGACTATTTGGATTGCGTGAAGATCTTTTGTAAAAAATTTACATATTGTATCCACAACCGAAATTAAAAATA
>CAZNBI010000335.1:0-1279 GCA_964571065.1 uncultured Rhodobacterales bacterium
CCTTGTATGATGTTGGTAGCAATTCTAGGTGGTATGTTTTGGGCATTAATTCCAGCAATTTTAAAAGTCAGATTTAATACAAATGAAATTTTAGTTTCGTTAATGCTAACTTATGTTGCAAGTTTGTTTATAGACTTTCTTGTAAGAGGTCCTTGGAGAGATCCAATGTCTTTTGGCTTTCCGTTAACACCAACGTACAGTGACGCTGCATTAATAGATAGGGTTTATATTCCATTTGTAGGGTATATTGGTCAATTGCATTATGGTGTATTTGTAGCATTATTTGTTAGCGTTATTTTATGGTTTGTATTAATGAAAATGCTTCCCGGATTTAAAATTCGTGTTACTGGAGAAAGTCCTTCTGCTGCAATTTTTGCAGGTTTTAACCCTTCTTATGTAACTGTAATGGTTATGTGTATTTCTGGAGGAACTGCTGGATTGGCAGGCATGATAGAAGTTTCTGCAAATATTGGTCAACTTCAACCAAATATATCCTTTGGTTATGGGTTTACAGCTATCATTGTAGCATTTTTGGCCAGGTTAAATCCATTGGCTGCAATCCCAGCTGGTCTGATTGTTGCTCTTGCTGAGTTGGGAGGGGACTCCGTTCAAATATCAATGGGGATGCCAAAAGTTGTTACTGGGGTTTTTAAAGGGCTGTTATTGCTTTCTCTTTTAGCTGGAGAAACATTTAACCGTTACCACATAAAGTTTGATTTTAAAAAAGGGAATAAATAATGTTAGAGTTAATAATCGCTGTAATTCTATCTTCTATCCCTATAATGCTTGCAGCTACAGGAGAGCTAGTAGTTGAAAGAAGTGGTGTGCTTAATTTAGGTGTTGAAGGTATGATGCTTATGGGCGCTGTTATTGCTTCTATAACTGTAATAACAACTGGCAGTCTATTCCTTGCTGTAATTTTTGGTGCATTGTCTGGTCTTCTCACCTCAATAGTTTTTGGTTTTTTTGCTCTAGTATTAGCAACGAACCAAGTTGCAACTGGCTTGGCTTTAACTATTTTTGGAACAGGATTATCTGGCCTTATAGGTGCAGAATATGTAGGAAAGGCCATCCAAAGATTAGAGGCACTTAATATTCCAATTTTGAGTAATATACCATATTTGGGTCCAATTTTATTTTCACATAATATTTTGGTTTATTTTTCATTTATAATTGTATTCATTGTTGGTTGGTTTCTTCTCAAAACAAAATCAGGTTTAGTTTTGAGAGCTGTAGGCAATAATCATGATAGTGCTCATGCTCTAGGATATTCAGTTGT
>CAZNBI010000336.1:0-1275 GCA_964571065.1 uncultured Rhodobacterales bacterium
TTGAAGAGAATAAAGATCAAATCACTAACCCAGATTTAATCTTTCCAGGACAGTTGTTTTCTGTTCCACCTGAAAAATGATAGATCAATATTTTGTTAAAATTATAAAACCTTTTTTAGAAATGGCAGCGTCTCCTTTTTATAAATTTGGTATAAATGCTAATTATATTTCGTTGTTTGGGTTAAGTATGTCATTTCTATCTTTTTATCTGATATTGAAAGACTTAAATATCACAGCTTTATTTGTATTTCTTTTGGGAAGGATTTTGGATGGAGTTGACGGAATTATAGCAAATAAAACAAGAATAACTGAATTTGGAGGTTTTATAGATATTGTGTTTGATTTAATTTCTTATTCATTGGTTCCATTGGCATTTATATTAAAAGATAATTCAAATGCAATTTTTGGTTCAATACTTCTTGCAACATTTTTTGGCACATCAAGTACTTTTTTTGGAATTGCAATTTTTGAAAACAATAAATTTATTAAGAGGAACCCTGAAAAAAGTTTTTTTCATGTCGGTGGTTTTATGGGGGGTTCTATTACAATTTTTTTTCTATCTTTAATGTTTATATTTACTGAAAAATTTAACTTAATAGCATTAATTTTTTCAGTTTTATGTATACTAGGTACTATTGAAAGAATATTTTATGCTTATACGATATTAGATAAAGATTAGGGTTTTTTATGACTAAAAAAAAATTTGATGAAAATTATTGGAAAAACAAACTTTCATCTGAGCAATTCTATATTACACGAAAAGGCGGTACAGAGAGGCCCTTCAGTGGCAAATATTTAGATAATAAAGAAAATGGAATTTATGTCTGTGTATGTTGTGAAACTGAGTTATTTGATAGTGACAAGAAGTATAACAGTAACTCTGGTTGGCCAAGTTTTACTGAACCTCTATCTGATCATATATTAAAGTCTCTGGAAGATAGATCTCATTTTATGGTAAGAACTGAGGTAAGATGTAATAATTGTGATGCCCATTTAGGTCATGTTTTCCCTGATGGTCCAGGACAAAATGGTTTAAGGTATTGTATCAATTCATTGTCATTGGATTTTACAAAAAATAATAAATAAACATAATTATGTTAAAAGTTAATGCAAAGACAAAACTTTTTGGCGTCCTAGCAGATCCGATCGATCATGTTAGAGCGCCTGACATCTATAATGATAGATGGATATTAAATAACAAAAATCAATTAATGATTCCTATTCATGTGAAAAAAGAAAATTTACAGTCAACTATTGAAGGTTTAAGATCGTTAT
>CAZNBI010000337.1:0-1272 GCA_964571065.1 uncultured Rhodobacterales bacterium
GTTATTTTTTCAGCGCTAATATCTCCAAAGGTTACTGCTGGTGCTTTTTTTGGATTTAATAAAGCATAAATAAATGCATACGCGGCATATAAAAATGCAAGCATTATACCTGGAAGTAAGGCAGCTTTAAATAATGTTCCTATTGACACGACAGCTGGGCTACCTAAGTAGGTTAATGCATCAAAACATCCTACTGATTGCGCTCTTGTTTCCTGTGCAGTTGAATAAATATCTCCAGCAAGTGTTCCAAGGATTATGATTACAATTGAAGGTGGAATTATTTGACCCAGTGTACCAGAGGCTGAAATTACTCCAGTTGCCAACTCTGGGGAATATTTATTTCTTAGCATTGTTGGTAATGATAATAAACCCATAGTAACAACTGTTGCTCCTACAATTCCTGTAGATGCAGCTAAAAATGCACCAACAACCACAACTGAAACAGCTAAACCGCCTGGTAAATGACCAAATACTCTAGCCATAGTTGTTAATAATTCACCAGCAATTTTTGATCTCTCAAGTGTTATGCCCATCAATACGAACATTAAAACTGCGAGTAAGGTTTCTATTGACTGACCTGCAATAACTCTTTCATTTATTCTGTTAACTACAAATGAAATATTTCTAGTCATTGCCTTTTCCCATCCACCTGGGAAAAGTGCTTGCTGTATTACTGGTAATTCAGGATATCGGAATACAGATATGTCTACTCTAGATACTCCCTGAGCAATTAACTCTTTATATTGCAAACTTGAAGTATCGATCACAGAGTGCACCATAAGACCGTAAGAGTCTAAAACAGCTAAAATTCCAAATGAGACAATACCAGCACCGCCAATTCCAAAAGCGACAGGGAAACCTGAAAGAATGCCTGCAAAAAGACATACAAAGGTTATTATTAAACCTATTATTACCCCATCAATACCGAACATTATTTCTCACTTACATTACTAAATTCATCAAATTTCTCTAATTCAAGATATTTATTTTCACTATTTTCTCCTTCTTTCCACTCAAGAAAAGATCGCCAAAAGAAAGAAATGGCCTGAATGAATATTAATGCAACTAATGCTATAATTAGAATTTTAAATAAAAAATATGCTGAAAAACCATTTGGTGAAAAGCCTATTGTCTCAACATTCCATTTTAATATTTTTGATTTTCTAATAAGTAGTTCAATTTTATCTGCAGCTGAAACTTTTGGAGTTATTAAATGTCGCCACATAAAAAACCAACTATACATCCATAATATGACAGCCATAGGAACCATAA
>CAZNBI010000338.1:0-1267 GCA_964571065.1 uncultured Rhodobacterales bacterium
TCAAAAAAATAATTTTTTTTATTTTGAAAAGAGTTTGATTTTATTTGTTTAGGATTAGACATATTTTAAAAATAAACAAATTAAATAAATAAATCAATTGTCACAATAAAAATAAACTTTTTTATTCTGGCTAAAATTACTTTAATATCATCTGTTAACTTACTAATATTATATAATAAATAATTGTTAATCCTATTTTTATAGTAACTGTTTAAGACAGCTGTGTATTAAAACACGACACCCTTACCCTCAACCTTGAAGAATATTTCAATAGTTAATTAAAATTCAATGGATTAAGAAATATCCTGTTTTTTTATAAAAGAATTTGTATAAATTTATTATAAAAATAGAGATAAAGATTTATTTAGTTATAAAATAATAATTATAATTTTTTATCAAAGATTTTTTATTTCTTCTAATTCAAGCCATCTATTTTCAAAATACTCTAGATCTTCTTTTGATTTTTCTAATTTTTTTGTAATTTCAAAAAATATATCAGGTTCATTTAAATATAAATTTGGATCAGAGAGTTTTTGATTAAAATCATTTATATCATCTTCTAAGCTTTTAATTTTTGGAGGCAGTGAATTTAATTCAAATTCAAGCTTATAAGTTAATTTTTTATTATTTTTATTTTCTCCAGATTTAGCAATGACTTTAAATTTATTATTCTTTTCTTCATTTTTATTTTTTGAATTTTGAGTTAATTTAGAATTTTTAAATGAAAGATAATCAGAATATCCACCAATAGTTTCCTCAATAATGCCATCACCCTCGAAAGACAAAATTTTAGTAACTGTCTGATCTAAAAAATCTCTATCATGAGAAACTAATAATAAAGTTCCTTTATAACTTATCAAAATTTCACCCAACATGTCTAAAGTTTCCATATCAAGATCATTAGTTGGCTCATCAAGGATTAAACATGACTTTGGATTTGCAAGAACCTTAGCGAGTTTTAGTCTATTTTTCTGTCCGCCTGAAAGAGAGGAAACCCGCTCTAAAATTATGCTTGGATCAAACATGAAATCTTTCAGATAACCATATACATGACGCATTTTACCTCTAACTTCTATATAATCTCCTCCGTTTGGCACAATCACATCTTTTAGTGTATCTTTTGGCTTAAGGTCGCTTCTGTTTTGATCAAAATAAGAAAACTCAATATTTTTATTAATTTTAATACTTCCTTTGTCAGCCTTTAATTCATTCAGAATAAGTCTTAAAAATGTTGTTTTACCAGTTCCATTAGGACCAATAATACCAA
>CAZNBI010000339.1:0-1252 GCA_964571065.1 uncultured Rhodobacterales bacterium
GATGGAGCTACTTTAAGTTTGTTAAACACGACTTCTTCAGCAGCCGTTGTAAGTGTCTCTACATCAAAAGATAAAGTTCTTGCAGCCTTAGAAAGTTTAGTAGAAGAAGTAAATAATTTAGCATCTCAATTAGCCACTTTGACCGAAAGAGGATTAAATGGTGGAGAAAGGGGAGCATTAGCAAGTGAAAG
The DNA here is from genome assembly GCA_964571065.1 of uncultured Rhodobacterales bacterium. GTDB lineage: Bacteria > Pseudomonadota > Alphaproteobacteria > Puniceispirillales. The sequence continues at coordinate 192 of CAZNBI010000339.1, forward strand.
TACTGTCAGAGCAATTTCAGATCGACTAAAAAAAATAACTACTGAACCAATTTTTGGATATGGAGAAAATCCAGTTTACCTGGCGAACCTTGGCGTTTCAACAACTAAAACTGGTGGTCTTAAAATAAATGAAAGAACATTTGATCTTGCGTTTAATGATGATCCTCAAGCTTTAACTGCTTTATTTTCGGATAGATTGCACAGTTCATCATCTTTAGTTTCACCTTTTTTAACTGGATCAAATTATAAGCCTGGGTACTACTTTCTTGATATTGGTACCCAAGCAACTTTAACTGGCTCCTCTCCCTCGACAAACATAACTAGTTCTAATTACTCACCTTCAAGTGGCAATCAAAGTCTTACAATGACTTTGAATGGCGTGACATCAGGTACAATTAATGTTACTGGAGGACCTTTTTCTACAACATCAGCCTTGGCTTCAGCTCTTCAAACAGCTATCAACGCTGATAACAAACTTGCTGTGAAAGGTGAGTCTGTATCAGTTTCATATGTTAACAATAGCTATAAAATAACTTCTAATAAATACGGCTCAAAAAGTGAAATCACTATAAACTCAATTGATAGTGGTTTGAATAATTATCTTGGTCTTCAGGGTGGGACACACGTTGCTGGAACAGGAGGTGATGTTGGTGCTAGTTTATCTGGATCCTCACTTGAACAAACAGCAACAGGTTTTCGAACTTTATCTGGAGATGCATTTGGATTGAGTATGGGTGTCGTTGCACCGGGGAGTGATGCATATATTTCTATAGGTAACAGTTATGTTTCAACGATAAGAAATTATTTAGACAGTCTGCTTTCCTCTTCTGGTGCTTTAACTACTAGAACAAACTCACTCAATCAAGAGTTATCCGAATATAATATTGAATTGGAAGAATTAGATATTTCAATCGAGAAATCTCGTGAAAGATATAAAAAGCAATACGGTGCTATGGAGTCAATTGTAAATAGCTTTAAGTCTACAGGCGAGTTTTTAGACAATTATATGGAAGCTCAAAATAAAGATTAATTCTAATGATTTTATCTGAAAGCCTTAAAGT
>CAZNBI010000340.1:0-1249 GCA_964571065.1 uncultured Rhodobacterales bacterium
ACAGTTCTAATGTTTAAATGCATTTAATGGCAAGATTTCCCCAAGGCCTTTAATCGCCAATAATTATATGGTAGAGGCGTAAGAAAACCAACAATGAGCATTAATGGTATAACCCACCAAGTCAATTTAGCTCCTCCCGTAAGTAATACGTCAGTTACATTCATTGCAACTTCCATAGATATCATAGAGATCAGAGACATTCCTACGGCTGTTTTAAAGGCAATAGAAAGCATCATTTGTCTCATTAAAATGACGGTTTCTAATAGAATTGACGTTAAAATACCGTTGAAAATAGCGAGTGACATAATTGCTAATACTGGCCAATCAATTTCTGAAAATTGAAAAAAAGCGATTGTACCAAAATCACCAATTGAACATCCTAATAGACACCAAAAAGTATTATAACTTGATCTCTTCCATGTATGCTTACATTTCCAATTTATAGAAATATGATCTTTAAAAGTTAAAACTTTTTCCATATTATTTATATAATCTTTCCTGTAAGGGGAAGGTAAAGAGTTAATTTAAATTTTTTTATTTATTAGATAAAAAAATTCAATTCTATAAATTAGTGTAAATATTATTTTTTTTTTAATTTTTCTATTATAAATACAATAATCTCAAAGTTTATGATGGTTTTAAAATGAATATTGGAAATGCTGCAAAATTGTCAGGTTTAACCGTTAAGTCAGTTCGTTATTATGCAGAAATAGGTTTGGTTAAACCTCTCACAAATGAGCGAAATGGTTATCGTGATTATAGTCATGATGATGTGGCAAAGCTTGGTTTCGTAGGCAAAGCTAGAAAGTTTAATTTTAGTATAAGAGAATGCAGGGATTTGTTATCACTTTACGAGGATAAAAATAGGTCAAGCAAAGAAGTTAAGAAGTTAACTTTAGAAAAAATAAACGAGATTGACCAAAAATTAAATGAATTAAGCGCCTTACGAAAACAATTGTCACATCTGGCAGATACTTGTCAAGGTAATGGAAGACCTGATTGTCCAATCTTAGATGAGTTATCGAGAGTTTAAAAAAAATCATAAATCTCTCCTTTTGAATGAGAGGAAACACTGAAGAGATTTATGATATTAAATGAGAGTACAAATACTTTAGTACTAATTTTGAATAATAAATAATATTGTAAAATATTAATCTTATCTATGAAGAATTTGCATAAAACATCTTACAAGTTTCATTTTTTATATCCAGCGTCTTACCTTTAAAAGGTATTCATCATAATTTGGACC
>CAZNBI010000341.1:0-1247 GCA_964571065.1 uncultured Rhodobacterales bacterium
CTTCAAATCCATATGTCAGAAGAACAATCCCCACCGGGATACCGAGTTTCATGTGCTCGCGCAGGTCCATTTGGTTCTTTTCCAAAATCAACCAAAAAATCAGCGTCAAGCCGCATCCCACCATCTTCAGTGTCACAATGTACCAAAAACATCTGACCACCTTTGTCTCTAATATCAGGGTAAAATTGGTTGTCCCATGTCGAAAGCAAAGATGTTGTTACGTATAAGCGTTTGCCATCTAGCGAGAGTTGGATCATCTGTGGTGCGCCGTGGATTTCTATTCCTTCGACCACTGGAGCTTTACCAAGTAATCCTCCCATCCAAACTTGGCCCGTTAATCTAGGGTTGGACGGATCAGAGATATCATATTGTCTTAGGTCGCCGTGTAACCAATTTGAAAAATACAGAAACCTATCATCCATGGAAAGTAAGATATCCGTAATTAAACCAGGCATCGGCACCGGGAAATGCGGAACGTTAATGGGTTCTACATCAATTACTTTCTCAACGATAAGTTCACCACTGTCATCTTTAAACCAATGAATGATGTTTGAGGATAAAGTTGCGCCCACAAAACCGTGAGTAGAGTCAGGATTGTGATGGAAACGAACCTCGAGAGGTATAAGGCCGTCGGCACCAAGGTCGACTGTTTGTTTTATTTTTCTATTAGCGAAGTCCCAGAAATGAATTGAACGGCCGTACTTTCCTTCTGCTACATCATCTAAATCAAAACCGGGCATGAAGGTATTTGGCGATGCCCACTCACTAGAAACCATCATGTTGTGCCTCGGTTGATACCAGAAGTCATAACCGAAGCTCATCCCTGAAATATCATTCTCCCATCTCCCGATAATTTCAAAGTCTTTGCTTAAGTGCAGGAACCCGCCTGGTCCATCGCCTTTTGCATCGCCAAGCATCGAGACAATAATGTCAGATCCTAAGCAGTGAACGGTGTGAGGAGTTGATAAATTGACTTTAGCTTTGATTTCTTCGCCGCTGATCGTTTTGAACAAGCGAGGACTTCTTGGATCTGTAGCAGTGTCAATTATGTAGAAGTTTGATGATCTGACACCAGGTACGATCAGATATCTCCGCTCCATTGAGCTATCACCATGGCATGAAGAGCAAGCATTCCAACCCATGTGGTGTAGTTCGTCGCCAATTGTGGTCGTCTCAAGGCGACTGATAACTTGTCCATAGGTAGGGCTTTCGTCATCTACGTCTATAGTAGCTAGATAATCGGGTTC
>CAZNBI010000342.1:0-1244 GCA_964571065.1 uncultured Rhodobacterales bacterium
AATGTTTTAACTGGCGACGTTGTTAATTATAAACCTGCAGATTTATCTCTTGAAGCTAAATACATAATTGAGCCTACACAACATCTTCACTCAACAAATCTATCAACTTTAAAATTAGAAGAATACTTAAAGATTACAGCTAATATTATTATTAAAGACATCAGCAATAATAAAGAGATTTATAAAACCTCAAAAGATGCATTAAGTTATATTGGTCCAAGGAAAACACTATTTAAGACAATAAATGTGCTAAGTCGCCCCGAAAGAAAAAATATAATAAATAGCTTAACGAATGCCTTCAATGATATCCCATCAGAAATTAATGAGAATTTAAAATGTGTAAGTTTAGCTTCGATTGCACAACCTTCAGATATTGAAAATACAATTAAAGTTAACCTTGGTTCCAACCAAGGAATTAATCTCGGTAATTTGGCTCTTTCAGAGTCAAGGGATACACCATTTTCAGTTTTTGAAGTAGTTGATGTTGGACCAAATCAATCTAGTTTAATGCCTTTAAATTTATCACGTAATATTAAAAACTATTATGGAAAAACAATTACCTTTATGGAGTTTTAAATGAAACAATTTAAATTTTTTAAAGTTTTCATTTTTTTAATCATAATAAAGTTAACAACTTTCAATTTTGCTCTAGCTTCAGAGCCAATTGTTGTTTTAGAGTATTCATCTCATAGTTCTGAAAAAACTGGATTAAACAACAGTAACGCTTTTATTTCAAATCCAAATTTTTCATCTAAACATCGTGTTAAAGAAAATGAAACACTAGGTCATATTCTTTACTCTTACTACGGTAAAAGCGGATTAAATCTAAGAATTGTTGAAATGGCAATAGTTGAATTCAATCCTAAATCATTTAGAAATAGAAATCCAAATTTTCTATTCGCTGATCAAAATTTATATCTACCATCTCTAAATGAAATGAAAAATCTTGTTTTAGGTAAATCAAATAAAAAATTACAACTAGAGCAAAGTAATGACACCAGTTCACATATTTATTTTTTTGGTGGTTAGAAGATGTTTAAATTAAAAATTGTCATTATAAAATCATTTTTATTTTTACTAATACTTAATACATCTCAAGCTTTAGCAATTTCCGGCAAAGAAATTAAAGAATTAATTAAAGAACATCTTTTAATACAAGGCATTACAAGCAACCCTCTTATAAGAGAAAGTAGACAGTTTAAAGACTGTAACCATAAGTTAAATATTGAAAATCCATATGATAG
>CAZNBI010000343.1:0-1244 GCA_964571065.1 uncultured Rhodobacterales bacterium
GCAAACATGTCCAAAGAATACCTTGAAAATAGAAGAAGGGTTTTCCCTTCTGAAATCCATACTGGTATTCTTAGAGATTATAAACTTATCATGAACATGGAAGGGCCAAATTTTATTGAGCCAAGTTTTGCTAATATTATAAGAAAACCCAATGAAAGTTTAGAGGGTGTTTTGAGCAAAATCACTGAAAATGAATTAAAACAGATAATTAATTCAGAGGGTGTAAACTATGAAGTTGAAGATATAATTGTAATAACAAAAAATAAAAAAATTAAAGCAAAAACTCTAATCTATAAATCTAATAGTCTTTTAAGCATAGCACCATCAAGAAGATATATGAAAATTCTCATAAATGCTGCAATTAAAAATCAATTAAGTGAAAGCTATATTCAAAAACTTAAAAGGCACCCATCAGTGTATTATCCAATACTATCAGAAATATATGCTGTAAGGATATTTTTCTGGGTCAGAAAGCGCTCAAAAAATATAAATTCAAACTAATGTGTCCAAGTTTCTTTTCTATTAAACGAAAAGTTGTCAGCATATGCTTTAGGCTTTATTTTTCTTTCTTTTGGTTCAGTTAAAATATATTTAATCGAATTTTTTTCAGCATATTTGATAGCATCATCTTTGCTTTTAAATTTTAATTTTACTTGTTTTTGGGTGTCTTTACCTGAACGCCAACCCATAAGACGGTCCCTTGTAGTAGCTGAACTTTGAAAAAATTCTAAAATCCAATTATCAGTCTTATTGCGACCAGATTGCATGGCAGTTTTTGCAGGTTTATATATTCGAGCTGTCATTTTAATCCATTCCTAAATTCATTTATACTATGAGATGCTGAAGATACAAGTAATCTAGTATCTGAATTTAATGTAACAAGATCAAACCCCCATTTAATTGCTTGGATTGCATACGAAGTCTTAACACAATGAAGACATGCTTTTTTCTCTGCTTTTTTTGCTGCTCTAAGAATAGTTTTAATTCTATCAATCATTTCTTCCTCCTCTCTGTCCATACCAGGAGGTAATCTTCCTTCAGTTGTTCCTAGTGTTAGATCAGCTGGTCCAATATACACTGCATCCAACCCATCGGTGCTTATTATTTGCTCTAAGTTTTTCATTGCTTCAGCTGTTTCTATCATGGCAATACATAAAACATTTTCATTAGCTGTCTTATAATAATCAGATCCTTGTACAATATTTTGTCTTGTAGGCCCAAAGCTTCGATTACCAAGTGGAGGA
>CAZNBI010000344.1:0-1243 GCA_964571065.1 uncultured Rhodobacterales bacterium
TTCAAATATTGAAAATTTAGAATTTAAATATTGCGATGTTCAAAACTTTAATTTTGAAAAAGGGTTTTTCAGTAAAGTTATTTCTAGATTTGGGGTAATGTTTTTTGAAAATCCAATAGTGGCTTTTAAAAATATTTATAATTCAATTCAAGATGGTGGCTCATTGCATTTTGTTTGCTGGACAAGTGTTATGGAAAATGAGTTTTTTACCTCTGCTGCCAATGTTATTATCAAACATCTTAATAAAGAATTTCCAAAAGTCACAAGAGCGCCAGGTCCATTTGCCTTCAGCGAAGAAAAATATGTGAAACAAATTTTAAATGCTTCTGGGTTTAAAAATATAAAAGTGGATAAAGTCTATTCATTGATTTCAACAAATGACGATGCTGAAAAGGATGGTGAGCTCCTCTTTAATATAGGTTTAGCTGGAAGACTATTATCAGAAGAAAATTTATTAGAGAAAGAGCTATTTAAAATAAAAGATAAAATAATTAAAATGTCTCAAACCCGACAAGTTGACGGTAAAATAACTTATAAGGCATGTTTAAATTTTGTATCTGCAAATAAATAAATCGATAACAAAAATATTTGATCATTCGTCGTAAATTTGATTAACTATAAATTACTAACCATAAATTAAAGTAATTTTTCTGGGAGGAAATTTTTATAATAGATATAATTTTATGGTTAGTAAATATATATATACATTTTAATAATAAGAAATGAATTGCATTTAAAGAATTGTATTCATGAATTAATTTCATAAACAATATTTTGAATAAGTAATAATTATTTTGTTTATCTTCCTAAGTTATGAATAGTTTGATATCAGATGTAGTCTTAGTTTTTCATTTTATTATCATAATATTTATAATTAGCGGGTTCATCCTCGTGCCCATTGGCTATAAAATGAAATGGGTATGGCTTAGTAATTTGAAATTACGTTCTTTTCATCTAGGCCTAATTTGTTTTGTAACTATTGAAGCAACAATTGGAATGACTTGCCCTTTAACAATTATTGAAAATTTATTTAATGAAAGCCAATACTCTCAATCTTTTATTAAATTTTGGATATCAAAAATTATTTACTGGGACCTTCCAACTTTATTTTTTATTATTCTCTATTCATTATGTACATTATGGACGATATTAATGTGGAAAATTTTTCCACCAAAAAGAATTAATTAATTTTCATATAATTAACTTTAAATTATTTTTTCCATTTAATCGAGCAACCAATAGA
>CAZNBI010000345.1:0-1243 GCA_964571065.1 uncultured Rhodobacterales bacterium
TGATATAGCTTCTTTTATAGATTGCACATTTGTTGATTGTGTTGTTCTATTTAAATAAGCAATTGAATTCTCTGCTGTTTCAGCATCAATTTTCCGCATACTCTCATTTATCTGATAAATAATTATGTCTAACCACTCTTTAGCGATAATTGGTGATTTGTGCTGAACAGAAATTGTTATAAATGATGTCCTTTTATTCTCTGAAATTGAAATAGTTGATTTGTAGCGCTTGAAAGCTCGCTGAAGAGTTGGTTTATTTCTTACCCATTTATTATTGCTCTTGTTAAATATCTTTTCATCATAGATTAATTTATTTTCTTCAGGAATCCATTCCTTGGTTGCCATTATATTTTCAAGCTTTACATAGGGTAAAAAGTGATTTGAAAAAAATTCAAAAGATCTTATTCTCTCAATAGCTTCTTGACTTTTAGTAGCTGTATTTGATGAAAGTGGAAAGCCAGCAATAGTGCCAAGCGCTGAAAAACCAGATAGTTTTGATGTAAGCGAATCTTCAGCAGTTGCTGGAGCTAGAAGTGCTTGTGATGAATAAATATTTGGAAGGCTAAGTGAATAAAGGACCGATAATATTGCTACAGAAGAAGTAATAGAGACTATAAGAAGTCTTCTCTTCCAAAAAGAAAGAAATATTTTTTTTAAATCTATTTCATCTTCATGAAATTCAGTTTTTATTTTTCCTTCTTGATGATTCATTTTTCCTAATTTCTAAAATTAAACTGAAATTATTTGAAGGTATTTTAGCATATGTGTTTATTAGGTACATAAGCAATGTAGGTATGAAAAAATTTAATAGAAATGGTGCCCGAGGCCGGACTTGAACCGGCACGATATATTCTATCGAGGGATTTTAAATCCCTTGTGTCTACCAATTCCACCACTCGGGCTGACTAAGTATCTTAATATTTCTCCTTTTTAGAATTGTTCTAAACTATTTAAAACAATTATACTTTAATAAGTTTTCAGATTGGAGGCTGAGGCCGGAATCGAACCGGCGTACACGGATTTGCAGTCCGCTGCATGACCACTCTGCCACCCAGCCTTGTTATTTAATTTTACCTTCATCTCTTAAACTCTTCCTTATCTTTGTTGCACTTATAGATTCAATATCTGAATCAAAGGATTCTTGCTCTATGCTATACCCAACTCCCCTTCCATAAGTTATGTTTGTTATATTAGGTACTAACTGAATTACAAAATCTTCGTTAATCTTATAGCCAGATGAAAG
>CAZNBI010000346.1:0-1241 GCA_964571065.1 uncultured Rhodobacterales bacterium
GCATGTCAAAAATGTAATTTTAGAAAAGGGAATAAAGTACTTAAAAGCTCTGGTTTATCATTAAAAAATATGCCATCTCAACCTTCTACATGGCAGCTACAAGAAAATGGAAGAGGTTTTCCTCCAAACTTTTTACACCAGAGTTGGAGAGATTATCTTTATTGGGATACTGAGTTGGAAAAAGACTAGATTTTTAAGAATTTTGATAGATAATTACACTAGTTTAAAAAAATTTTTTACAATTTAAAACATAAAGGCTTTCCACCAACCTTTCTCAAGCGATCAATCTTCTAGCATAATTTAAACAAAAATTCCTAATAGTATATTATAATTGTTATTTTTTCTCATGATACATATCTTTAATGAAATATGCTAAATATAAAAAAATTAATGTTTCAATTAGTGACAATATAGTATTCCAATTCGTCATTGAAAGTCCTAAAAATTTCCAAGTAATAATATTACAACTAATCATAGGTTTGTTAATCAAATCCTTAACTGTATTAATAGACCCTAAGTCTGAACTTGAGCATCCCTCAGGTAAATAAAAAAATTCTAATTCAACTCCTGAATGCCATATTCCTATTAATGAAGTTATAAAAGCTGATAAAGCTGCAAAGAGTAGAAGTGATACTGCATATTTTTTTTTCAAAATAATTAATAAACAAAAAAATATTACAGCGAAATGTGGCCATCTTTGCCAGATACACATTTGGCATGGTTTTAACCCTACAAAATATTGAAAATAATATGCTGATAATAGAAGGCCACCAGAATAAAAAACTCCAAAAAAAGGAAAATACCTTAAAATTAAATTATCAAAAACCATATAATTATTATAATTATAGCTAAGATCACAGAGGTCAATGCAAGGTTGTTTTTTATAAAATTTATAGCTTTCTCACCTAAATAATATGAAAGAAGTGCAACTATAGTAAATCTTATACCTCTTCCTACAATAGAGCCCATTACAAAAATCAATAATGGCACTCCTGTTGCTCCTGAACTCAGAGCAATTAATTTGTAAGGTAGTGGTGTGAAGGCCCCTATGAATGTAAGAAGTAGCCCCCATTCTATAAATGCTTCGTTTACACTTTCTAGCTTATGTAAAGATAACCCTGGCATAAACTCAATAAGATTTTGTAACCCCATTCCAATATATAGTCCTATAAACCATCCAATTATCCCTCCAAAGACTGATGCAAATGTAGTTAGAAAAGTTATTAAAAAAATCTTTTTTG
>CAZNBI010000347.1:0-1240 GCA_964571065.1 uncultured Rhodobacterales bacterium
ATGAAAACTTGGATCAGGATTTCCAGTATACTCACTAAAAAGAGGTAAAAGTGGTTTGCCAATATTTTTACGTAAAACTTCATCAGTAGGAATAGAGCAATTGAAATAATTCAATGCATACTTAATGCCGTTGAGTATAGCTAATTCTGAATTTACTATAGTACCATCATAATCAAATAAAAGTAACTTTGAAGAGCTATTCATAATCAAATCTTTCCTCCAAAAGTGATTTGTTATTTTCCATTTTAAGTATTTTTAAAATCTTATAAAACTTTTGATTAATTTCAGCACGAATAAATTTTTCTTTTAGTTTTTTATTGGGAAAAGACATTTGTAAACAGTGCAACATTAATGAAGAATTTTTAAATTCATAATCAATTTTTAAAGTATCATTGTATTTTTTATCACCTAATATTGGGTGTCCTAAAGAAGACATGTGAACTCTTAACTGATGTGTCCGACCTGTAATTGGGAATAGTAGCACTAAAGAAAAACCATTTGAATACTCTAAAACCTTATATTTTGTTATGGACTTTAAACCTTTGTTATAATCTACAATCATCTTCTCATTATTTCCAACTTTCTCTTTAAGCAAAGGTAACTCAATAGAACCCTTATTTTTTTCAATTTTCCCATGAACGATAGCTAAATAAGTTTTTCTTATATTTTTATTTTTTAAGTATGAAGAAAATTCTTTTGCATAAAGTCTATTTTTGGCAATTATTAGAACTCCAGTAGTATCTTTATCAAGCCTATGTAGAAGATAATGTTTTTGGATATGGTCAAACGAATTCATCATTAAACCATCTATATGTCTATGAACCTTAGTTCCACCCTGAACTGGCAATCCACTGGGTTTGTTTAGTGCAATTATATTCTCATCTTCATAAATTTTGCTTGATTTAATAAGCTCGATATCCTTTTTCAATGGAATATATTCAGGCCTTGAATAAGTTTCATAATTCTGCTCTTTAAGCCCCGGAGGTATTGAAACCAATTGATTGAAATTTAAAATACAATTAGGTTTAACTTTTTTTTTATTTACTCTTATCCCACCAGATCCAATAATTTTTTCTAAATGAGATTGTTTTATTCCAGTTATATAATATCTAATAAATTTATCTAATCTTAAGCCAGATAATTCTTTACTAACTCTTAATACTTCGGGCTTAATGTTCTTTTTATCTTCTGAAAGCATTAATGCACACCATATATCCATCCTTCAAATTTGCTAGCTCTT
>CAZNBI010000348.1:0-1238 GCA_964571065.1 uncultured Rhodobacterales bacterium
GAAAAAGTGTTAGATTACACATACAAAAATTGTGATGCAGAGAATGTATTCTATTCTCAATTTGAGAAATTCAAACTTATCAAATCAGAGATTACAAACAATGAAATTAGAAGACGAACTAGAGATATTATATCTCACTCGCAGAATAGAATGTATCAAGCTAGAAAATCGAATAATGCCTATGCGAGACAGATACAAATCTAGAGCAACAGATATTAAAAAATATGAAGATGTAAAACAGCTAAATACATTTGTTAGCAAATTGCTAGAACTAAGAAACATCAAAACTAACTAAGAGTATCAAATATATGAAAAGAATAAAAAATGAATTAGTAGCATTCAAAGTACCAACTCCAATCAATAAGAAGATAGAGAAGTTTGCTGAGTTAGAAATGATATCTAAGTCAGACTTGATAAGACGTTCTGTTTTCGCTGAGTTCTCAAAACTTGATAAGAAGTATAGAGAAAATCGTCCAACGAATTGGAGCCGTCTTAAAACAGCATAAAAGAACGTTTTAGAATGTAAAATCATGTTTCTAAATATGAACAACGAGAAATAACAATAAAAAGAGTATTCAATGAAAAGCTTTCTTAATTATACTTCAGAGACATTACTAGAGCTGCCAGATGATGAACAACAAGAACTCAATGAAATATCTTTAAGAACAGCTAAACCAGCACTTGCTCTTGCTTTTGCTTTTTCTAAATCAAAGCAAGTACGCCAGAAATTACAGAATGTTAAATCTACAGAAGATATTTCAGAAAAGATTGATGAACTATCTGATGCACTTGCTTTAACTGATAGTAAGATGAATGCTATCTACACAATGCTTCTTTTTATTAGTAAGAAAATCTAATTTACGGGGTTTTTATTAGTAACAATAATCTAATTTTTGCAAAATTAGAATTAATTAAAATCCTGATAACAGTGAAAATCGTTTTCTTATTTTATATTAAGAGTTTAATTCTCTTTGTAAGGTATTTTTGTTAGTATAAATTAATACGAAATTAGGTTAAATCTTTTAAAACTATATTTCTACTTGCATCAATAACAACATTAATAGACTTCAAATCTGTTTTTAACTTTTCAGTCATTTTGCCAATCACTATTTGACAATCATTAAAAGCTTTTGCGTTTTTATATTCTAATAAAGTTGAGGTTTTAAATAAACCCTTTTTGTTCCAAATTCTTGAATAACAAAATCTTGTACATCCTTTTGATTTAAGCAATTTAAAGA
>CAZNBI010000349.1:0-1237 GCA_964571065.1 uncultured Rhodobacterales bacterium
GGATCGTCATTCATTATTGACTGAAAAACTTCTGCTACTTTGGAATGTGCTTCTCTACTTTTCTTTAAAAAAGCATCTAATGGTATAACAATATCACCATCGTTTCTAATATAGGGTGCATCGTAATCTTTGTATTTTTTTAAAAGACGTAATAAATCAGCTATTAATTCCTTTTCTTTATCTCTATTCATTTAATACCCCTATGAAGATCAAATTTCTTTATCAATGAATGTAAACTCTAAACCGTGAAGATTTCCAACATACAAATTATTGTTTTTCAATTTCAACTTAATTATTGCATTTTGTACTGCAACATCTAAGCCACCTCGGTATAACCTTATAACCTTTCCTTTCACATCTTTTTCAGTATCTGTACAATGAATTAAAATTTCTTGATCTATTCTCATTTAAAAATATTTCACCCTTCGTTTATAGCATGCTTTTTTAAGTCTTCTAAACTGCAAATATTAAGTGTTATTATATTGGTTGAGGAAAGTTTTACTTTTGGTGCTTTACCCGCTTCAAATGCTTGTTGCCACCTTTTTGCACATAAGCACCATAGGTCGCCTGGTTTTAATCCTTGAAATTCAAACTCCGGTCTTGGTGTTGACAAGTCATTACCAACAGATTTCGAGTACTCTAAAAACTCAAAAGTCATTTCGGAACAAACAGTATGCAAGCCATAATCATTATAGTCAGTTTCACAGCAACCATTTCTATAAAAACCAGTTACTGGGTCCATAGAACAAGTTTGAAGAACTCCACCTAAAACATTTTTTTGAGATTTTTGTGGATTATTATTTGAAAATCCATCGGGCATTTTATAACCTTTCTATACTATTTAATTTAATAAACTTTTTGACTCTTTTTCAATCATATTTTGTAATTTTGACATAAACTTTTTCTTTTCCATACCAGGTAATATTTCAGAAAGAATTGATACTTGAATAATACCAGGACCACTAATTTTAAAATTAAACCAAAATTTCCCTGAGTTTAGAGCAATTGGTACTACAGGAATTTTTAAATGATTATATAATGCAAATATTCCTGGAAGATATGGTTTTTGAACCCCAGGTTTAACTCGAGTACCTTGAGGATATATAATAATATTATCCCCCCTATCTATAGCATATTTTGAACTAGATAATAATCTTCTAATTGATTGAACTTGCTTTCCTCTATCTAAAGGAATTGCGCCTGCATGCTTGAATAACCAACCTATAAATGGAATAGA
>CAZNBI010000350.1:0-1235 GCA_964571065.1 uncultured Rhodobacterales bacterium
TCTATTACTTTGATCATCGCCTTCCAAGTATCAATTGAATAATCGATATATTCCTTTGATGTAATTTTTTCATAATTGGACCTCTTCACACCGGAAAGATCTGATAATTCCATTCTTGCTTGCTTTGCATACCACTGATTTCTACTTTTTAGCTTTATATCAACAAAACCAGCAGCCCTTAAAGCATTTTCATATCTTGCCGGGGAAGCCATACCGAAATCCAAATCTTCAAGTTTAAGATATTTTTTCATGTCCTCAGATGGCTCTCCATCATGGGAAGTAAGCCAATCGGAAGCAAGAAAGAATCCTCCTGGCTTTAGAACTCTAAAAACTTCTTCTGATAACTTTTCTTTATCATGAACATGAACAATTGAATCCTTTGAAAATACAATGTCAAACTCTTCCCTTCCAAAGGGAAAAGGACCAGGTTTAACCTCTTGAATTTTTACTCTTTCACCTAACCCATGCTTTGAAGCTAGTGCCTCTGATCTTATGCATGGGCCTTTTTCAACATCTATTCCTAAAACAAATCTAGCTTTAAATTCTTTAACAAGAGCTACCGTTATACCACCAGCTCCACAGCCTATATCGAGAACCTTCTTGCCAGCAATACTGAAGCCCTTCAGAATTTCCCTTACCTCATCAACTCCCCCAGGAGATAAATATCCTTCACCCCAAAGCATCTCTAAAAATTTAAGATGCGCAAGGTCATAATGCTGATTGTTTTCTGCCATGTAAATACCTATCTTTTTTTTTCTATGTAGTTAAACTAAATTTTCACTAAGTTTATTACAAGAGAGAATATGCATGATAAAAATATCTGGCAAGACAATCAGTCAGGCATTTAAAGAAGCTTGTGAAAAATGGCCAGAAAAGATTTTTTTGTGCTCTCCTTCTCATTCTACATGTCATTTAATTGAATTAACTTTTAAGCAAGTTGCAGAACTAGTAGAGGTTTGGTCGAATATCTTAAGAGAAGCAGGTTATGGAAGTGGTCAACGAGTGGCTATACTTTTAGGCACAAATACCAACCACTACATTTTCAAGCTAGCTCTAAATGATCTTGGTATTTCATGCGTACCAGTAAACCCCGACTATACTCAATCAGAAATAATTTATCTTCTTGAAGACAGTGAAGCTGACTTAGTTATCACTAATAGGGAATACGAAGAAATTATCAGGAAGTCGGCTTTAGCATCAAAAAATAACCCAAATGTATTTATATTTGGAAGAGA
>CAZNBI010000351.1:0-1231 GCA_964571065.1 uncultured Rhodobacterales bacterium
TACCCTATATAAAAAGGAAATAATATCGATGTTTCTAAATTTTGAATTTTTGCTTTCTCTAAATTAAAACTTTTTTTAATTGGACCTATATCAAAAGATATTTCTTTATCTTCTGTAATATTTTTGTGCAAGGCAATCATAAATATGTCATCATATTCAGAATAAGTTTTATCTAACTTATATAACCTTAAAAAAGTTCCTGAAAAAATAATTAAAGAAATCAGAAAAATTAGGAATAAGTTTTTTTTAGTGATATTTTTTTTCAAAATCATTTATAAATATATTCGAGCAATTAAAATGTTGATTTTTAACAAAATTTAAATTTAATTTAAATACATATTAAATGTAAATAGCAAATTAACTTTTTAAAATTAATTTTTTTATAAATCATAATTTATAGGTTTTTTATGTCTGAGCAACTTCAATTAGACCACCTTGTTATAAATGTAAATGATATGATGGATGAGGCAAGAAATCTTTTTGAAACACTTGGTTTTAGTATAACTGATAGAGGATATCATTCTCTTGGGTCAATAAATCACTCTATGCTATTTCAAAATAATTATTTGGAATTGATTGGCTATCCAAAAGGTGGAGAAGTTAAAAGACCAGAACTTAAGAATGCATCAATTGGTATAAATGGAATTGTTTTTAAAAGTAAAAATATTAATAAAACATATACTCAATTACTAAATGCAGAATGCAATGATGGTTCTCCTAAAGAATTCAATAGACCTGTTATAATTAATCAACTAGAAAAACAAGCTAAATTTAAAACGATTTCTGTTAAAAAAAACTTATTTAAGCCTGGAAGATTATACTTTTGTGAACATTTAACTCCAAATTTAGTTTGGATTCCTTCATATTTAAAGCACTCCAATACCTGCATTCAATTTCTACAATTAACTATAATTGATAATAATCCTACAAATATTAGCAATTTCTTCTTAAAAATAAATTCAAATACCAAAATTTCAGTCTTCAAAAACTCAATAAATTTAAAATTTTATGATTTTATTATTAATATCTGCACACAAGAGACATTCAGAAAAAGATATAAGTATATAATCAATGATATGAAATTCTTAAATTCAATGTATGGAGCAATTATTATAAGAGTTAAGTCAATCCAATACTTAGTAAATATTATAAAAGATAAATTTAGTAAAAATAATTTTATAATTTCAAAAAATAAAATTAAGCTTTATTTATCAAAATATAATTCAATAAT
>CAZNBI010000352.1:0-1229 GCA_964571065.1 uncultured Rhodobacterales bacterium
TTTTATATTTTTATAATTAATTTATAATATAATAACTAGGACTAATCCTAATTATTAAAAAGTATGAAAGAAAAAAATAATCAAATCATCTGGGAGCCCCAAGAACTTATATATGATGTTGGTGATGCATCAAATGAGGCTTTTTTGGTAATCCAAGGTTTTGTTTATTTGTACACTCAAAATGGATTACTTTTAGGTAGGGTAGGCGAAGGTGAGGTTTTTGGTGAAACCTCATGCATTCTTCAGACTAATAGGTCTGTAAAAGCATTGGCAGGTGAGCATAAAGTTTTAGCTACTAAAATACCTCATTTTTCTTTAAAGAGAATGGTTAAGGGTGATAAAGCTCTTTCAGCAATTTTAAGGAAAACTCAATTAAGGCTCATTGATAGTAACAAACAGAGTCAAGATTTAGCTAGTGACCTAGATACGATTCTTAAGAAATTAGAGAGTAAATCTTTAGATATGGGCACAATACAAGACCACTTGCAACTTATAAGAAAAAAATTAGCTTCTATGCAAATAATTGACTGAAGTAATTTTTAAATGAAAAAATCTGGTGCCAATATTTTAGTTGAATGTCTTGCCAATCAAGGCACAAAAAAAATTTTTGGAGTTCCAGGAGAAAGTTACCTCTCTGTCATAAATGCTTTAATTGACTACTCAAGTCAAATCCAATGGATTGGTGCTAGACAAGAGGGTGGAGCATCTTTCATGGCTGCAGCATATGCTCAGTTAACTGGAAAAACAGGTATTTGTTTTGTTACAAGGGCTCCTGGGGCTACAAATGCTTCAATCGGAATTCATACTGCATTTCAAGGCTCTATTCCTATGATTCTATTTATAGGTCAAGTTTCATCAAATATTAGTGGAAGAGAAGCATTTCAGGAATTAGATTATAAAGAAATGTATTCTGGTATGGCCAAATGGGTTTATGAAATTCAGGATGTTGATAGAATACCAGAAATTTTGTCAAGAGCATTTAATATTGCAAATAATGGAAGACCAGGTCCAGTAGTAATATCACTTCCAGAAGATATTCTCTCTTTATTAAGTGATGCAAATTCATCGCCAAAGGTAAATATTATTGAACCTTCTGTATCTGAAGAAGTTGTTTTAAATGTTAAAGAAAAATTATTAAAATCAAAAAAACCAGTTTTCATTGTGGGGGGTACTCGTTGGAATACAGAAGGAATTACACAATTAAATTCTTTTATTGAAAATAATAATTT
>CAZNBI010000353.1:0-1229 GCA_964571065.1 uncultured Rhodobacterales bacterium
ATTTTTATATTCGATAACTGCAGATTTTTCTATTCTATTTAAGTATCGTGTTCCTAATGAGGATAATAGCTTACCAATTTCTACATTTCTTAATTTTTCAAATGAAGGAAGATTTAGTTCTGGTGTTTTTCTACTACATAACATAAAAATTACAACTCCATCATCATAATTCATAGGTTTGGTTAAATCAAAAACTTTTAAATCTAATAATTCATTTTGAAGTTCAATTGATAATGATCCTAATTGGATATTATCAAGAAATGAAATTGCATTTGATCCAAGCTCTTTATTTAGCTCTTTAATGTCTTTGCAGTTTTTTAAAATTTCAGCTTTCTTTTGAAGTTTTGCTGCATAAGATAGTAATTCACCAGAAGTTAATTCTTTATTTATTGGGAGAACGGCTCTAGCCAGACTAATTATTGAAGCCTTTGGGTCAAGTAAACCTTTTGCTCTAACTGCCTCTTTTCTAATTATATAGACTTGATCATTAGCAACTATAGGTTTAATGATAGTTCCAGAGGATGAATTTTGAATTGGAAACTTTAGTTCATTTGGTAAACTATTTAATAATATCCAATCTAAATTTCCTCCATTTGCTGAAGAAGAAGAGGCTGAATATTGTTGTGCAATATTTTCAAAGCTTGCACCGTTTTTTAGGGCATCAAAAATTTTTGTTGATAAATCTAAAGTTTCATCAATGTTTCTTTTAGAATTAGGAAGTAAGATAATTTCACTTAATTTAACTTGGGTAGAACCTTTATCTTTTTTTAACCTTTCAAGTTCTCTTTGAGCTAGGATATCTATATCTACAAATTGTTTTCTAAACTTATTCCTTAATATATTTGACCAAAGAATATCAGATAAATATTTTTCATAAATAGTAGAATAACTTATATTTTGATTTCTTAAAAAAGCTTTTGCTGTTATGTCATCTTTTGAGAAATTTTGACTAATTAAATCATTAGCTGCTTTTTCAGCTTGTGATATAACTTCTGGTATAATCTTCTTTGCTAACTGAAATTTTAATTTTTCGACTACAAGAGAATACATAGCGTCTCGATAAATTTCATTATTGTTAGTTTTATCTTTTTGAAATCCAGTAGCGAATAAGATAAAGTTAACTCTATTCTCTAGATCGACATTTGTAATAGGTTCACTATTAACTAACGTTAAAACTTTGATAGTAGTATTGTTATTTGACTTTAAATCATTTATGAAAAATAAATTTA
>CAZNBI010000354.1:0-1228 GCA_964571065.1 uncultured Rhodobacterales bacterium
ACTCCAGTAAAAGATGTATCCGTTATTCCTGTATAACTTACTTTTTCATTGCCTATTAATAAAGTGCCTGTTGCAGGAAAACCTGCAGTTGAACTAACATTTAAAGTCGTTTGAGAATCCGTCATTGCAGTTGTATCTGTGTATGTTGTATTACGTAATTGATCTTTAAAATTACTAAAAATACCGTCTGTAAAATCAAATAATTTAATTGTTGCGTCATCTAAGTGATTAGAAGCAACAGAAAAGTCTGCAAGAGAATTATCTACGCCTCTTGTTAATCCAACGAATGTTGTAGAGGTTTTTTGATCATATTCTATTAATTCACTTCCTACTAATAAAGTTCCTGAACTAGGAAATCCTTCTGTAGTATCAACGGTAATTACTGCACTACCACCACTTGCTGTACTTGCAAGATCACCATTAAGAAGAGTGTCTGGTTGACTAACATTGTTATTCAAATAAGCGTGCTTATTAAGTTCTTTCAAAACAATTCTTTTACTTCCAAAATGTGTTGTTTGATTATCGAAAATATCAGTTCCACCCTCAAAGTAGGCATCAACATCTTTTGAAATAGTATGTAAAACTTTGATTTTTGTGTCTGCTATATTTATAGCAGCTGTAGAGTCTGATTTTAAATTTAAAAATTTGTTTCCATTTGCATCAGTACCAGCACTTGAAACTGAAAATTGAGCTCCATTATATTTTAAATTATTTACTGTTGATGTTGACGTATCAAATTCACCTGCCAAATATACTTCGGTAGGAAAGCTAGTTGAAGATATTGTATCGTCAGGGTCGTTTATAAAAACTTTTAAAGTACCACTTGCATCTTGAACCATTGTGTTACCACTTACGGCTTTAACGTCCAAGGAACTTTCGAAAACTTTTAGAGTTGGTGACGCATTGTAATAACTGTGAAGTAAAAATTTTGTTTCGTCTGTAACAGCATTTTCATTTGTTAAATCAGTTGCAGGTTGTTTATACTTAAAACTTAAAACTTCCGTTTCTTCGATAATTGAAGAAAGTTTTAATCCTGTACCTCTAGCAAATAACGCTGAGCTTACACCATATGTAGATGCATTATTTGTAGCACCATCTGCAGAAACTGCAGCTCTATTTAAAGCGTCATTAATTCTTAATTGTGCATGAGCTAAAAATTCTTGTCTTTCAAAGTTTGGAGAAGCAACATTTTCAATTCCACTTGTAGAACTAAATAAGTCATCAGTTA
>CAZNBI010000355.1:0-1226 GCA_964571065.1 uncultured Rhodobacterales bacterium
GCTACCGGTGCATACCCAAAAAAAATACCCAAACATATAACAAACGATATAAGTGATATTTTTTCTATTCGGAATATAAATGATGTACAATTACTAAAGAAGAAATTTGCAAATTCGCGAAAAGCATTAATTGTAGGTGGAGGCTATATCGGTTTAGAGGCTGCTGCAGTTTGTAGAGAGAGAGGATTGCATGTCTTGTTGGTTGAATCAGGGGATAGAATTCTACAACGGGTAGCCTGCAAAGAGACATCCAGTTTTTTGAAAATGATGCATAAAGAAAAAGGAGTAGATATCCGTGAAGCTGTACACGCTAAATCCATCCATGAAGATGGTGAACAAATAATTGCCCAATTATCTGATGGTACTGAGTATAGCTGTGACTTTATAATTAGTGGCATAGGAATAAATCCAAACACCTCACTCGCCGAAAAGTGTGGTTTAAAAATAGATAACGGCATATCCACTAATGAGCTAGGTGTAACATCTGATAATAATATATGGGCTATAGGCGACTGTGCATCTTTTCCTTATAAAAATGGGAATATGCGCTTAGAAAGTGTAGGAAATGCAATTGAACATGCGGAAGTAGTAGCCGAAAATGTATGTGGGTCAAATATTGAATATAACCCAAAACCGTGGTTTTGGTCTGATCAATATGATACTAAACTTCAAATTGCTGGTCTGAATGATGGTTTCACAAATATTGTGGAGCGTAAGACTAATGAAAAGAGTGTCTCGTTTTGGTATTATAGTAATGAAAAACTTTTAGCTGTTGACGCTATAAACTCTCCAAGAGACTATATGATTGGCAAAAAACTAATAGAAGCCGGCCATTCTCCTGATAAAAAAACAGTAAGAAATCCTGACAGTAACTTGAAAGAGCTACTTTAATTAATTTGTGTCACCACTCTACTCTTTTACTTTTAAGAAAACCTTCAATACCTCTCTTTGCATCATCAGACTCCCAGGTATCAGCTAATCTCTTAGCAGTTTCATTGATTAATTCATCTGAAATTTTAGGCCGCAGCATTTGAATGAGTTGCTTAGATGCAGATACTGCTTTGATAGACGTCTCTTTGAAATAGTCCACATAGGAGTCAACTGATTTTTCGAAAATATCAGAGTCAACAACTTCATTTACCAAACCAATTCTTTGAGCCTTGAGAGAGTTAAAAATTTCTCCTGACAAAAAAATATCTCTAGAATGTGTTGAACCAATTTTTGCA
>CAZNBI010000356.1:0-1222 GCA_964571065.1 uncultured Rhodobacterales bacterium
TAGAAATGGTTAAAGTTGAAGATGATAATTCATTTATTGGTTATGCAAGAAAAGATAACCCCAAAAAGACCATTTTTTACATAACACTTCCTTTTGATGGTGGAAAAGCATCATTTGGAAATGGAACAATGGTAGCTTTTAAAGTTTTATCTCAACAAATTGTCGATAAGGTTCATGAGTTGGCAATAAAAAATGGAGGTATAAATGAGGGTGATCCTGGAATAAGGGAAGGTTATAATAATATGTATTTTTCCTATTTTAGAGATTTAGATAATAATAAGATTTGTGTTTATTCTGAATTATAAAAAAAAGATTATTTTTTATTTGAAATTATTTTTTAATTTTATATCATTTAGGCTCAGCTTTGTTAAGCAGCTGAGTTTAGTTGAGGAAATAAAAAAAATATATTAAACAACTAAATCTACTTAAGGGTGTCGTTAGACACCCTTTTTTTTGTGGCATGTTTTTTGCTGTATTTTGTATGATTTTAGGAGATTTTATGGAACCACTTTCTATTATTTCGCTTTTTTTTAATTTAGCAACTTTCAATTCAAATTATGAAATAAACTCTAATAACAATCAGCAACAATACCATTCAGTTTATCAAATTAAGCAAGATATTTTTGATGGATCTTTCAAAAGTACTAATCTGTACAATGTTAAGAATATTTCAAATTTGAATATTTCTTTAAATAATTAGTTCTCTATTTATCAATTTCTTGACTAAATTATGTTTCAGGACTAACAAGTCTATATATTCTCACAAATAAAAAACTATAATGAATATATTAAAAACTTTTTTTATTTCTTTGATAAAGTTTTATAAGTTAGTTATATCACCATTTTTAGGATCTAATTGCAGATATGTACCAACATGCTCTGATTATGCAATTCAGTCTATCGAACAAAAAGGTATTATAAGAGGTCTTTATTCTTCTTTTAAAAGGATATTGAAGTGCCATCCCTTTGGAGGCTTTGGTTATGATCCTGTTAGTAACAAGCGTAGAAATTAATATTATCTACTCTGGGATAAAACTATGGATTTTAAAATAGCTAGAAAAAATATGGTTGAAAACCAAATTAGAGCAAATAAGGTTACAAGTTTAAATATTATAAAAGCATTTTTGGATGTTCCAAGAGAAAAATTTGTTCCAGATGCTTTGCAGAAAATATCATATGTTGATGAAGACATTCAGTTATCTAGAAATCGATTTATGATGAA
>CAZNBI010000357.1:0-1220 GCA_964571065.1 uncultured Rhodobacterales bacterium
ATCTCATTTCTTAGAGTAGGAACACTTTGCCTTGAAAGGGCTAAAACGGATGGAGTAGAAGTAGATTTTAAAGCTAACTCCCAACTTTCATTTACTTCAACACCGTCAGCAGGTCTGAAAACTAATGTGTTTGGTGTTGCTCTTAACATTGACAAGTGTTCAATAGGCTGGTGTGTTGGACCGTCTTCACCCAAACCTATTGAATCATGAGATAGAACATAGATTACATTCAATTTCATCAATGAAGATAATCGCATTCCTCCTCTCATATAATCAGAAAAAACTAAAAAGGTACCTCCATAAGGTATATGTCCGCCATACAAAGATATACCATTCATAATTGACGCCATAGCATGCTCTCTTACACCGTAATGAATATAATTTCCCTCAATATTATCTGGGCTTATCACTTTCATTTCTTTTGTAAAAGTTAGATTTGAACCTGTAAGGTCTGCTGAACCACCAATTAATAAATCAGTATTTTTATTAATTATTTCTAGGGCTTGTTGACTTGACTTTCTAGTAGCGTTTTTCGGTTTTTCTTTTTTAATTTCTTCACTAAAATTTTTGAGCTCACTAAATAATTTTTCTGATAGTGAAAGATTTAATGCATCATAAAAATTTTTCTTTAAATCAGATTTATTAATGTTATCCATCCAATTATTATAAATTTCTTTTGAGTTGTTGGAAATAGCTTTCCAAGCATCTAAAGCTTCATTTGGATATGAAAATGGTGGATGCTCCCAATTTAAATTTGTTCTTGTTAAATTAATTTCACTTTCACCCAATGGCGCGCCATGCACTTTACTAGTACCCTGAAAATTTGGAGAGCCAAATCCAATTTTTGTTTTACATGCAATTAAGCTAGGGTACTTACTTTTTCTTGCTAAATTGATAGTATTTTCTATTTCTTCAAAATCGTGCCCATCAACTGCAAAAACTTCCCAACCGCAGGACTTAAATCTTTCAATTTGATTTGTTGAGGTTGCAAGTTGAGTATCACCATCAATTGAGATGCCATTATCATCCCAAAATACAATTAGTTTATTAAGTTTTAAGTGACCGGCTAAATCAATTGCTTCATGACTGATCCCTTCCATCAAACATCCATCACCAACTATCACATATGTATAATGATCTATAATATTGCTTCCAAATCTCTTATTAAACAGTTTTTGACTTATCGCCATTCCAACAGCATTTGCCAAACCTTGCCCAAG
>CAZNBI010000358.1:0-1219 GCA_964571065.1 uncultured Rhodobacterales bacterium
GTTAGTATAAATGGATAATAACCTTTTTTTAATATTGCTGACGCTAAGGCACACCCCCACGCACCACCACCAATTACAGCGATCTTATTCATGTTTTACAATTTAGTTTTTAATTTCAACTTCAATAAAGCTGTAGGGAAATTTATTGTTATTGATAACATTATGATTTACGCCCTTTTCTCTAAAATAACACTCACCTTTTTTTAGGTTAGAAATTGAAACAGATCCATCTTTGTCTACGATTTTGAGGGCACCTTCCTGCATAGGAACAATCACATAATCGTATTCATGAATATGCTGACCTGTTTCATCGTCTATTTCAAATGACCACATTGTCACACGCGTTTTGGAATTATCAATCATTAAATTTGATTTTGCCATAAAACATCTATATCCAAAATTTTTTCTTTATAAATTACAGCTCATATCTTCCCCACAGCATAAGGGTGATTTTATTTTTCCATGATTATTTGGACATTTTGAAATTTGAACTTCTGAACCATTATCAAGTTTTAAAACATCATCAATCAAATCTTCATTACATTTAGCGCAACTTGTCTTTACTGACATTCCACATTTGTTGCATTCGTATATAGCCATAAAAAACTCCTTTTCTATTAACCTTAAATCAAGAAACAGTTTTTATCAAACTTGATAAGTGAATTTAACTTAGGATAAATACTTAATTGCTAATGCTATATCCTCATCTTGAATATTAATAGCAGCTCTTTTTAATCTTAATTCATGAGCTTTTTCTAAAACCTGAGCATATGATTTTCCGGAAGGGGGTTCAAATTTATAACTTGCAATTTCTACAAGCAGCCCCAATGGGTCCTTAAAATATAAAGAATCCATAAACCCTCTATCTTTAATTCCGGTATTTGAAATTTTATTATCATTGAGATTTTTTTCAGCAATCCTTATTGTGCTTTGGCTTACCCATATAGCAATATGATGCACAGACCCAGGTTCATTTTTATTTTTAAATTTTAGTGGTTTTCTGTTTTCGCTAGTGAAAACTGTTATTGTTCTTCCATCACCACAATCAAAATATAAATGGTTTATTGAAAGGTCATCTAAATTAGGTTGTTCAAAAATTAACTTCATACCTAAAATATTTTGCCAAAAATTAATTGATGTTTTTCTATCAGCTCCATTTAAAGTTATATGATGGATGCCTTGTGATTGAATAATTGAATTCATAAAAACTCTAAAAAAT
>CAZNBI010000359.1:0-1219 GCA_964571065.1 uncultured Rhodobacterales bacterium
ATAGACCCATTTTTAAATGGAGTAGCATCCTTACTTGAAAAAATAAAAACAAAAAATATTTCAAATATATATATATATCATGGAGATGGTAGATCTTTTTTAAAAGGATTGCCTAAAAATTCAATCAGTGAAACCTGTATTTTATTTCCTGACCCTTGGCCAAAATTCAAACATGAATCTAGACGGATAATTCAAAGAGAATTTTTAAATAAACTTTCAGAAGTCATGTCTTCAAATTCTTTTGTATATACTTCAAGTGATAATTATATTGCGCAAACGTGGATGTTGAAAATTTTTTTATACAATAAAAATTTTGAGTGGATTGTAAAAGATATAAATCAAATTTATACAAAGCCAGATTTTTTTGAAGATACAAAATATTTCAAGAAATCCTTAAAAGAAGGAAGACAAGCATCTTGGTTAAAATTCAAAAATATAAAAGAATATTGATTTTTAATAAAATTTTAATTATAATTTAGAAAATCCTATTTAGAAGGTGGGCAGTTGCTCACCTTTTTTTGTTTGTAAGTATTATTGGAACTAAAAGTAATGGATATTGAAGAAACTGTTTGGAATATTTTAACTGAACCTATTAAGGGTTTAGGCTACAATTTAATAAGAGTTAAGACGATTGGGTCAAAAAAATTGCAAATTATGGCTGAACGATCGACTGATAATGGATTAGATATTAACGATTGTGTTAAAATTAGCAAATTTGTATCTGTTTTATTTGAAAAAGAAAACACAATAAATTTTGACTTTGTTTTAGAAGTTAGCTCTCCTGGAATTAATAGACCATTAATTAAAATTGATGATTATAGAAATCATTTAGGTAGTTATGTTGATATAAAATTAAAGAAAATTATAAATAAAAAGAGAAAAATATCAGGCAAAATCATTAATTTGCGTGATGAAGAAGCAATTGAATTAAAACAAAATAAACAAACTTTTTTAATACCATTTAATATTATTTCAGAATGTAATTTAGACCCTAATTATTTGTAAAACTGTTTTTAAGGAGCATCAATTTGGAAGAGACAACAATACCAAGAAATGAAATTATTCAAGTAGCTGACATTGTGGCTCGTGAAAAATCTATTGACAGAGAAATAGTTTTTTTTGCAATGGAAGAAGCAATCCAAAAAGCTGGAAAAACCAGGTATGGTAACGATCGTGATATACGAGCACATATAAATAGAAAAAATGGTGCAATTAGTCT
>CAZNBI010000360.1:0-1219 GCA_964571065.1 uncultured Rhodobacterales bacterium
TGTCTTACGATGATGAACTGAAATCAAATAATTATTCAACTCCAAAGCGATGTGCTAAAGCATTAAGAAAATATCTCAGAGACTCAAATTCTCATATACTTGATATTGGATGCGGTACTGGTCTGTCAGGTCAGGAAATACTAAATGTTGGCTTTAACAATGTTGATGGATCTGATTTTTCAGAAAAAATGCTTTATGAAGCTAAGAATAAAAATATTTATAAAAAACTTTTTAACTTAGATTTAAATAGTAATTTTTACAATGTAAATTTTAACTACGATGCTATTGTTGCAGCAGGTATAATTAGTCCACATCATGCAAATCCAAGTTGCCTAGAAAAATGTTTAAATATTTTATGTGATTCAGGTTTACTAATTTTCTCTTTGAACGATCATGCAGTTGAAAATAAGAATTTTATGGATGAAATTTTTATGATAGTTGACAAAAATTTTGAAATTTTAGAAAAGACCTATGGTGACCATTTGCCAGGAATAAAACTTAACTCATTTGTTTATGTTATTAAAAAATTAAAAATAAATTAATATTGATAAATTAGTATTTATTTCTTGATAAATTTTAAAAAGTTAATTAAATAAACTTCAATTCACACAACAAATAGGTTTTTAACCATCTGGTGAGCAATTGCTTATATTTGTTGGAGGTTTAACCAGAAAAGGAAAAATTATGACAATGCCCTCTTTTACTATAAGACAACTTCTTGAATCTGGAGTTCATTTTGGTCATCATACTCGAAGATGGAACCCAAAAATGACACCATATATCTTTGGTGTAAGAAATAACATACACATTATTAATTTAGAAGAAACAGTTCCTCTTTTATCACAGGCTTTATCTGCAATAAGAGAAGTAGCAGCTGCTGGAGGAAGAATATTATTTGTTGGTACTAAAAAATCTTGTTCAGAAATTATTGCAGAATCAGCCAAGTCATGCGGTCAATACTATGTTAACCATAGATGGTTAGGTGGAATGATGACTAATTTTTCGACTGTTTCTAACTCTATTAAGAGGCTTAAAGAATTAGATGAAAAGTTAGAAAGTGAAGATATTAATGTTTTATCAAAAAAGGAAGTGCTCAAAATGACACGAGACCGTGATAAGCTTAATAACTCTTTAGGAGGCATTAAGGAAATGGGTGGTTTACCCGATATGCTTTTTGTCATTGACACTATTAAGGACTCAATAGCGATAAGTGAAGCAA
>CAZNBI010000361.1:0-1219 GCA_964571065.1 uncultured Rhodobacterales bacterium
GTTTTAACTGGCACGCTAATCTAACGTCACTGTCAAAACCAAGTTTTTCAATAACTCGAGATTCATGGGCATTTGGCTTATTAATTCCATCTAATCCTGAAACTACTTTAACCCTGCAAGTAGTACACCTGCCCTTACCCCCACAAACAGAAACATGTGGTACACCTGCTAATCTACTAGCTTCTAAAATAGTAGTTCCTTTAGGAACATTAAATTCTTTCCCTCCTGGGTATGATATTTTAACTCTTCCAAAATACTTTGCTCTAACAACATTAAGAACTGCTATAATTAATACAGCTAAAACAAATACGGGATAGTTATTCATTACTAAAGGTTCAACAGGCATTAAATAAGAAAATGCCTCTTGAGGAATTGCTCCAAAAAAAGACATTATAAAATTTTCATTGCCTTTTA
This sequence comes from uncultured Rhodobacterales bacterium, assembly GCA_964571065.1. Taxonomy (GTDB): domain Bacteria; phylum Pseudomonadota; class Alphaproteobacteria; order Puniceispirillales. Next base: position 415 of record CAZNBI010000361.1, read on the forward strand.
AATTTTCAATTGTTGCTAAGATACTCGTCTCTCTTAGACCAGAAATAAATCCTAAAATTGCTCCTATTGGAACAAACCAATATATAAATTTAAATCCAAACATATATTTTTGATAAGATTTAAAATTAAATTTTAGTAATCCATGAATCCCAATTACTCCATGAGCCCAAATAAATAATACCATCAATGAAAATAAAACTGCACCAGCTACTAATTCATTTGGCTCAGAAGAGAGTAATGCATATAATAATGAATATTTTATGTCTACACCAAAACGTGTTAATATAAAACCGCCTCCAATATGTTGAAGCAGGACGAGAAGTGCTAATACTGGAAATAAGATTTGCATCCATTCTCTTCCAGTTATTTTAAATGATTTCCTTGTTAATATTGAGTAAAAACCTAATACTATATGGATTACTAATGAACAATATAGAAGTGTATAAGCGACTTTATTTTTCCAAATAAGATGAAAGTAATTTTCCCTAACAAAATCAGCAGCATCTATTGAAATTACATTGACGGAGTGATTTAGAAGATGTGTTAAAGAATAAAAAAATAAAATAATCCCTGAATAAACTCTCAGCTGCCTAATTATTATATTAAAATCTATTGTTTTGGTTGTCATATTAAATTCCAGTCAAAGTATTGTATTACTTATAAACAAAATGAATATCTTTATCAAATTATTCATTATGATATGCATTTATTAAATATTAAATCATTGATTACAAAAAAAGTTATTTATTAAATCTTTAAAAATTTATATATTCTCAGAATGGATGATATTTATTTGCAGAAAAAA
>CAZNBI010000362.1:0-1218 GCA_964571065.1 uncultured Rhodobacterales bacterium
TTCTTTATATCATCATTTTGAGATGATACTGCCTGAAGTGTAGATAAAATTGCAGCCTGATTTAGTGATAATTTTCTCAAAGTTTCGCTATCAGTATTTTTAATTTTTGAACTTAGAGACGATATTTTTTCAGCTGTCTGGTTTCCAACTCCAGAAATTTGTTTCTTCATTTCTAAATTTATTGATTTTATTTGTGATTGTGAAGCACCTTTAACCAGTTCTGATATTTGTTGTGTAGATTCATTCATCTCCTGGGTAAGAGCTCTTAATTCAACCACCATTTGATCGTTAGTGTCAGTCACAATAGTTTGAAGACCTGCCATGCTTCTTATTAATTCTCTGCTAACATCTAATAATTCAGTTTGTTTCTCAAGTGCGCCTTCTAGTTTTGAAAGAGAACCGTCAACATTTTCAACATTTTCCGCGAATACTACTAATGCTTCTTTACTAGTATTTGTCATAACAGATAATTCTGATAATGATCTAAAATATAAGATTGAAGTAAGTAAAATTGCAAGAATTGCAGTTCCTATTGAAACTGAAAAAATAATTGTTGTATAACGGTGAATTTGTTTCACTGAAGCCTCCAAGTTTCGATGATCTCTTTTTACTCTATTATATTCAGTTGTGACATCAGTTGCAGCGTCTGCTGCATCTAATGCTAATTTAATACTTTCATGAACTGCATTAGTATCTACACTCATGCTAGTCTCCCATTTGAATTATTAATATCAATCTTTTGCAATTTTTTTCTTTCTTTTAAAGAAAAATAAGCACATTCCGTGCCAGTTATTCTTTTTACCTCAAGAGATGGAATAAATTTTGACTTAAAACCAAAATAATTACATCCCCATCTCCTTTTTGGATCATGGGTTACAAATAAACTTGAACAATTATTGCAATTTAATTGTTTATTCATTTTCTTAAAATACTTCTAATTTTTTTATACATGTTTGCTATTGCAAAACGCATACCAGCTAAAAAATTTAAAAATGCACAAGCAAAACTTATATATGCATGAGCTAACTTACCTTCTTCTAAAAATTCCATACCCTTTAAAAAAATTAAAAAAGCAACCCCATAAAAAACTGCCGTACTTATAATTTGTCCTAAACTTGTTCTATTTACCACCTTAGTTTCCTTCTAGTAATTCGCCATTTTCATTAAACTGCATGTCTTCAGGCACTATAATTTCAGGCTCACTTGCAAATTCACCTC
>CAZNBI010000363.1:0-1216 GCA_964571065.1 uncultured Rhodobacterales bacterium
TAAGTGTTTCTTTAACAACAAGAAAAAAAAGAAAAAACGAAAAAGCTGGTATTGATTATGATTTTATCTCAAAGGATTTATTTGAAACAAAAATAAAAAATAATTTTTTTTTAGAATGGGCAACTGTATTTGGAAATTATTATGGAACATCTCGCGAAAAAGTTCAAAAAACATTACAAGAAGGCAATGATGTGTTATTTGATATTGATTGGCAAGGGACACAGCAGTTATCAGATAATAAAGACTTTGATTTAGTAACTATTTTCATATTGCCACCATCAAAAACTGCGCTTGAAAAAAGATTAAATAATAGAGCTCAAGATAGTAAAATTGAAGTAATAAAAAGAATGTCTCAAGCAAGCGATGAAATTAGTCATTATATGGAATATAATTATATAGTTATCAACAATAATCTTGAAGATGCTTCAAATCAGGTTTTGAGTATTTTAAAAGCTGAGCGACTTAAAAGAAAAAGACTGATTAATCTTAATGAATTTATAACTTTTTTGAGATCATAAAAATATCAGTTAGTTTTCGCAAACAGTTTGCTTAATTTGCAGAATTCACTTGTTGACAAATCTTGTGCCCTTAAATTATCTTTTATATTAGCCAATTTTAATAAATTACTTCCACCAAACTCTTTTAAACTTTGTCTTAGCATTTTTCTTCTATTACCAAATGCTCTTCTTGTTAGCTTTTCAAATATATCTAAGTCTACATCAAACCTAGGCTCAGTTAGAGGTGTGATTTTTACAACACTAGAATGAACTTTAGGCTTTGGAAAAAAAACTGATGGAGGCAATTCAATCTCTTTACTAACACTCGATAATAAATTAGTGATTAATGAAATCCTACCATAATTTGAATCCCCTACTTTTGAAACTAATTTATCTGCTAGCTCTTTTTGTATAGTAATTGTTATTTCATCAATCAAAACATCTTTATTAAGATTTATTTCCTTCAGCCAATTGATTATTAGTTTTGAAGAAATATTATAAGGTAAATTTGCTATTATAGATTTTGGAAAAGGTTCAAAATCAGTTAATTTTAAATTTAATACATCATCATGGATTATTTTTAACTTATCCCCACAGATATCTTGAAGACTTTGCAAGCATTTTATCGATTTATAGTCTTTTTCAATTGCAATTATTGAATTAGCTCCCTGAATAAAAATAGATCTTGTTAATCCCCCTGGACCTGGGCCAATTTCAAT
>CAZNBI010000364.1:0-1215 GCA_964571065.1 uncultured Rhodobacterales bacterium
TATGGTGGGCACGACAAGGTTCGAACTTGTGACCCCTACGATGTCAACGTAGTGCTCTACCGCTGAGCTACGCGCCCTAATTATTACTCGATATCATGAGAAATAATTGCTATCAAGTAGATTTACAAGTTTATTAATTTTAAATATCTTACGTATAAAATATTTTATAATGACAAAAATATGATTGAAAATAATCAGGTTATAAATTTTGAAGATAAAATTTTAAAAAGTTCTTTGATTTTATCATCACCACATAGTGGCGTTTATTATCCTGACGATTTTTTTTCTTTGCTAAAAACTGATATTTCAGAACTAAAACAGATTGAAGATAGTTTAGTAGATGAGTTAATTTCTGGTAATTTGGATAAAAAAAATCTTATTTTAAAAGCTGTATGGTCCCGTTCAGTCGTTGATGTTAACAGGGCAAAAAATGATTTTAATTATAATGATTTTGAGCCTCCAATAGAACACATTAGCTCCAAACCTACAAAATATTCAAGATCTGGAATAGGCGTTATACCAATAAAATGCGGCATGGGTGAAAGTATTTATAATACAAAACTTTCAGGTGAATTAGCAAAAAAATGGTTAGATGTGGCATGGACAACTTATCATCAAACTTTGATAGAACTCCTTCAAAAGGCTCATACAAATTTTGGTCATTATATATTGTTTGATTTTCATTCAATGCCTTCCACATCAGAGAATTTAAATAATAAAATTGATATAGTTTTAGGAGACTGCCATGGGAAAAGTATTCATCCTAAATGTATTGATTTTTTAGAAAATGAACTTTCTGAACAAGGCTTAAAAGTTAGAAGAAACTCGCCTTATTCAGGTGGTTACATAACAGAATTCTATGGCAAACCAAAAGAGAATAAACATGCAATCCAGATTGAAATTAATAGATCAATTTATCTAAATGAAAAAACTAGACAGAAAAACTCGAATTTTGATAATTGTAAATTAAAATTAAATACAGCAATTAATAATTTTGAAAAAAATAAACATAATTTATTAAACTAGAAAACTTCTCTCAATTCTATTTGGGTCACAAGCACGAAGTATTTCATTATCTAAGCCTATAGGTTGATTTAAAATAATACTTACAAGAGCATCACCTAATAAAGGACCCATAATCATACCCCTCGCACCTAATGCAGATAAAATAAAAAGGTTTTCATCGATTGATCCCATCATTGGCATCCTATCATA
>CAZNBI010000365.1:0-1214 GCA_964571065.1 uncultured Rhodobacterales bacterium
AAAATAAGGATTTTGTTGCCCCATCAAGTGGAAATCATGCTCAAGGTGTTGCAGCAGCTGCGAGTTTATACAATAAGAATTCAACTTTGGTTATGCCATCAGATGCTCCTTTATCAAAAATTCAAGGTGTAAAATCCTATGGTGGTAATATTATTTTTTATGATAGATATAAAGAGGACAGAGTAAAAATTGCCAAAAAAATTTCTTTAGAGAAAAATCATGATTTCATTCCACCATATGACCATAAAGATATTATCCTAGGCCAAGGAACGCTGGGGTTAGAAGTTCTTGATCAATTAAAAGATATAGATTTTGTTCCTGACACTGTCCTATGCTGTTGTGGTGGTGGTGGATTAATATCTGGATTATCAATAGCTTTAAAATCACATTGGGATAATCTAAATATACACCCTGTAGAGCCAGAATTCTGGGATGATACAAAAATTTCTCTTAAGGAAAAAAAAAGACATATTATAACTAATAAAAAGAGTAGTATTTGTGATGCTTTATTATCCGAAACTCCAGGAGAATTAACATTTAGAATTAATAAAAAACTTTTATCTTTTGGTTTTTCAGTGACTGATCAGCAAGCAATGGAAGCAATACATATTGCTTATGAGTATCTGAAGCTGGTTCTTGAGCCAGGTGGTGCTGTTGCACTTGCAGCAGCCCTCAATTATAGTGAAGTTGTAAAAAACAAAAATGTATTAGTAATACTATCAGGCGGCAATATTGATAAGGAAATTTTTTTGGATTCTTTAAAGACTAAAATACAAAAGATATAATGTAATGAATTAAATATATTTATGAGCCATTTGATCAAGTGTAAAAACTTTAATTTTTGAAGCCATGCCCTCTGCTCCAAATCTTTTTAACCTGTCACTGCAAACTTCCTTCATAGCATCCATTGCAGGGGCTAAATACTTTCTAGGATCAAATTCATTTGGTTTTTCTGCTAAAATTTTCCTAATTGCTCCAGTCATTGCCATCCTACAATCTGTATCAATATTTATTTTCCTAACACCATTTTTAATACCTTTTTCTATCTCTTCTAATGGAACGCCCCATGTTTGCGGCATTTCTCCACCATAGTTGTTTATAATATCCTGTAGTTCTTGCGGAACTGATGAAGAGCCATGCATAACTAAATGCGTGTTTGGCATTCTTTTGTGAATTTCTTCAATAACATTCATAGCTAAAATATTTCCATCTGG
>CAZNBI010000366.1:0-1211 GCA_964571065.1 uncultured Rhodobacterales bacterium
TTATTTCAGTCAACTTCAAATATTGATATTAACGCACCTGTTACAACTTCTGGTACAAGCATTTTAACAATTAATGCTTCTGGTAATGTTAATGATGGATCTAACAGTAGTTTCACAGGAAAGGTAATCTCTAATAAGCTTCTATTTTTAGGCTCCGGTAACTTTAATCTAGATAGTATTACTAATAATGTATCAATTCTATCTGGGGGTACTAGCGGATCTAGACTTGGAAACTTGTTGTTTTTAAATAGTGGAGCTCTTTCCATTGGTTCTGTTACTAGTAATAACGGTATTTTTTCATCAGGGACAATCTCAATTTCGACATTATCTGATGATTTGTCCGTTAGTCAAAATATCAACACTCAGAATACCAGTACATCAGCTCTAATTCTTAACGCTGGTCAGTCAACAAGTGCTGGTACATCTGCTGGTGGTAATATTAATTTTTCAGGTGGCGCTTCTATTACTCTTGGAACCAACGGTAGAGCTTCGTTGTATTCAGGAAGTGTGTCAGGGAGCACAGGCTTGACAGCAATTGTTGGTTCTGGGTCAAATCGTTTTCGATATAATAGTGATGAAAGTTCAACTAACTATTCACTTGCATTAGGTACAGGGATACATGCGATTTATCGTGAGAGACCTTCTTTAACAATCGTTGCTGATGATAAAACTGTGACCTATGGAACTTCCCCAACTCTCACTACTACTGTTAATGGGCTACAAAATGGTGATACAGCTTCACAAACGTTAAGCACGGGAGCTTCAGTTGCGGTTGGGGGGAGTAAATCTTCTTCTAACAATTTTACAGCAGGAACACATACCTTGACAGCTTCGTCCGCTGTTGAGCGATTAGGTTATTTAATAGGTGGTTATAATCAAGGCACACTTACAGTCAATCGAAAGAATGTGACGGCTTCTTATACTGCATCCAACAAAACATATGACAGCACTGATTTTGCAACAGTTACTGGAAGTCTCACAGGAGTTGTATCTGGGGATAGTGTCTCAGTATCAAAAACAAGCTCTGTATTTTCTGATGCAAATGTTGCGGATAGTAAAACAGTTACTGTTAGTGGTATAAGTATTGGCGCAGCAGATGCAAGTAACTACAATCTTCAAAATACTTCTACAACCACAACAGCTAATATTTCTGAAGCAGTATTGCAAATAATAGCCAATGCTGATGCAAAGTTTGTAACTGAAAATGATAC
>CAZNBI010000367.1:0-1208 GCA_964571065.1 uncultured Rhodobacterales bacterium
TTAATATGGATAAATTGAATTGGTGGGATCGAAATGCCCCTCTTCCAAACAAACCTAATCAAAAATGGAGTTGGAGTGAAGCACGCGAAATTGTTTTAATGAGCTTTAACGAACTCTCTCCTGAAATTGCAAAAATAGCTGATAAATTTTTTGAAAATAACTGGATAGACGCTGAAATTAGAAATGGCAAGGATTCGGGTGCATACTCTCATCCATGTGTTCCAGACGTACATCCATATATTTTAATGAATTATAATGGAAAATCTAGAGATGTGATGACACTTGCTCATGAACTTGGCCATGGCGTCCATCAAGTTTTAGCGTCAAAAAATGGATACTTATTATCAGATACACCATTAACGTTAGCTGAAACTGCATCAGTTTTTGGCGAAATGTTGGTTTTTCAAAAACTTCTTTCAAAAGCAAATTCAAAACAAGAAAAGAATTCTATGATTGCTGAGAAAATTGAGGATATGCTTAATACTGTTGTCAGGCAAATAGCATTTCACAATTTTGAAACATCTTTTCATAACAAAAGAAAATCAAATGAACTTACACCTGATGAAATAAGTGATATTTGGATGGAAACTCAATCACAAGCCCTCGGCGATGCAATAAAATTAGATGATAGTTATAGACCATTGTGGTCGTATATACCTCATTTTGTTCACACACCTTTTTATGTATATGCATACGCTTTTGGAGACTGTTTGGTTAACAGTCTCTGGCAAGTCAGACTCTCGGGTCAAAGCAACTTTACCGAAAGTTATTTAAATCTTCTAAAATCTGGTGGTAAAAAACACCATAAGGAGGCTCTTTCTCCTTTTGGACTTAATGCATCAGACCCAGAATTTTGGAATATAGGTTTAAATACAATTTCATCTCTTATAGATGAATTAGAGGCAACATGAGTGAAATAGATACTGAAAAATCAAATCCATTAGGAAGGTTAAAAAGATATGCCAATGTTACTTCAGCTGTTGGTGGACTCGCAGCTAGGATGGCTGGTGAAAGATATCTAGGCGTTAAAATTGATAGAGAAAATCATGCTAAGGTCTTAACAGAAGCGCTTGGCGGCTTGAAGGGTCCACTTATGAAGGTAGCCCAGATACTCTCAACTATCCCAGATGCACTTCCTCCTGAATACCGAGAGGAATTATCAAAGCTTCAAGCTGATGCTCCTTCAATGGGATGGCTTTTTGTAAAAA
>CAZNBI010000368.1:0-1205 GCA_964571065.1 uncultured Rhodobacterales bacterium
GGAATTATCAAAACTAACTGATATTTCAGTATCCTATAAAGAGAGAAAAGATGTAATTGTGACCATAGGCAAAACTGGTGCTGGTCCAAAAATACTTGACGGAAAAGATGGAACTAAGATTGGTGTAAATGATACAGGAGGTGTATTACAGGTTTTAATGGGTGCAGGAACAACTAATACTCCAACTAACCAAGTAACAGGCGGTATTTTAGGTGGTATGGTTGACTCATTTGCACTTATTGGAGACACGAATAGAGACATTGATAACCTCGCAGTGTTAATCTCAGAAAGTTTAAACGAACAGCATAAACAAGGCCTTACTTTAGATGGAATGCAAGGTGAAAATATGTTTGTAACTTCAGGGATGACTGTCAGTTCAGGAAGAGCAAATAGATCTACTGTTTCAGCTGAAATCATTGTTAGTGACGTTGAAAAACTTCCTAAAGGAACTCTCACAGCTAAATTTAATGAAGCTCAAAACAGATGGACTTTATCTGGCGCTTCGTTAGAAAATGAAATTTTTGGTACAAATGTTATTAAGGGACCAGGTTTTAATTTGAATATCCTTGGGAAGCCTGTTGACGGAGATGAGTTAACTACTACACCGTTAAGTGGAGCTGCTGCTGGAATGCAGTTTATGCTGAGAAGAGCCCAAGATTTTGCTGCGGCTGCTAAGACTTTAGTGAGTGCAACTGTTTCCAATAAGGGAACGGCTGATATTACTGCAACATCAGGAAAAATTGTTTCTTCAGATAATCCACCAGTTGTAGACAAGGTTTTTACAAATTCAAATTCTCCTTTGACATCAACAAATTTTCTTGGAGATGGGGCTGTCGCAGCAATACCCGCAGGTTCAAAAGAGGCAGATATTCTTAGCTTTAAAACTCAATCACAAATGAGTTTCCAGTTAACTGAGACTGAAATTCCAACAACTACTTCATTAACTTTAGAAGTTAACAGTGTTCAGCACTCATTTGACCTGACTTATTCAAGTGTTTATCCCAAAGCTGGCGCAAATGAAAAATGGAAGTCGAGTAATGAAATTGCAACTGCTTTAAACAGAGGCATTATAAAAAATGCTAATTCGCAAACTTTATCTGATTTAGGACTTTTCGCTTCAGGTTCAGGCGGAAGTATAACTTTTGCTTCATCAGAAAATGATTTTTCAGGACAGTCAACAATGTCATCTGGTGGCAGCACAATTC
>CAZNBI010000369.1:0-1203 GCA_964571065.1 uncultured Rhodobacterales bacterium
AATCTCAATAATTGAACTATCAAAAACTTCGATAAAATTTCCATTTGACCATTTATATTTACCTTCGACTAAAGGAAGATCCATTTGATATATTGCTATTTTAGTAATTTTCATTTTTTCCTCTAGATTTTTTTATATAATAAATTCAAAATATTTATACTAATTTAAATCTAAAATGTATAATTTGATACCATAATGTTTACTCCAGATTTTGAAAAATATAATTTTGTAAAAATAAAAAAACTTAAATTAAAAAACTTAGGTCTTGAAATTTTATGGGAAAATGGAAAAAAAACATCTCACCTGGCAAAAAATTTAAGAGAATTTTCTACAGATCCTCAAACGACACATCCAATTACTAGAGAGGCATTATTACTGCCATTAGATATCCCAGATAATTTTTATATAAAAAATGCAATTGATAATAACGATGGTTTTTTAAAAATTCAATGGTCAGAAAAACTTTTTACTGAAGAAAAAGATTTTTCAATTTTTCACACTGGTTGGCTTTATCATACTGGAATTAATAATGAGAAGAAAATTTATGATCTAAAAGAAAAACTTTGGAGATCTGGTGATTTTAAAAAAATTAAGATTATAGATGGCAAAAAACTTTTTGATGATGATAAAGAGTTTTTCCAATTCTTATCTAATGTTGTAGTTTTTGGAGTTTCTCTTGTTAAAAATCTTGAAAATAATCCAAAAACTATCGAGCTATTTACAAATTTAATTGGAACGGTAAGGGGAAGTAATTTTGGAAAATTTTTTGATGTTAAAATAAAAAAAAATGCTGATTCTAATGCATATACTTCTCATGAATTAAAACCACATAATGACCTAGCTACAAGAGAATATATTCCTGGAATTCAAATATTATTTTGTCTTCAAAATTCTGTCAAAGGAGGAGAATCTACTTTATGTGATGGGTTTGCAATTGCAAAAGAGATTAAGGAAAAAAATAAGGAGGCATTTAAATTGCTATCAAATTATCAAATTGATTTTGCAAATAAATCTGATAATTCTGACTATAGATATTCTTCTCCATTATTTTTTCACAACAGGCAAGGTAAACTTAATGAAGTCAGATGGACAAATTGGTTAAGATCTCCATTAAGAGGTTCATTAAGTAAAATGGAAAAATTCTACAACGCTCAAAAACTAGCATATAAACATTCTGATAACGAAAAATTTAAAATCAAAATT
>CAZNBI010000370.1:0-1199 GCA_964571065.1 uncultured Rhodobacterales bacterium
GTTCTCATAACAGCGCCAGCATTCATTGCTTTAGATACATTCTCAACACCAATTCCAAAGTAGCCTCTCATTTTTTTAAAATACACCATTTATTAATGTACATATAGTTGCAACACATGTGAGCTTTAATCTTAAATTAATATACCAACTATAAGAGGAAAAATTCTTATAATCGACAATCAGCGAAATAATAAATCCCACAGATAATATTAAAGAAGCCAGTAAATAGTTATTAAATAAAAATATGATTATTAATGAAAACCAAGCCACTAATGATGTTGCAATTCCCCATGCCCATAGAATGTGTTCATGAGCCTCAGATTTTAGGAGATAGCCCCAATAAACAGCACCTAAAAACCCTAAAATAGAAGAAGCATAAAGCAATCCCAAGACTTTTAATTCTAATGAAAACCTGATTTCAAACAAAACAAAAAAAGATGAAAAAATAAATGGAAGAATTCCTAACCAACCAAGTATTTGAGGATTTTCAAGTACTTTTTTTTTTAGCATAAATTATTTTTTTTCAATAAAATTAATTAAATCAATATCTTTATCTGTTATTCCACCCGCATCATGAGTAGTTAAACAAATCTCAACTCTGTTATATACATTCGACCATTCTGGATGGTGGTCTTTTTTTTCTGCATAAATTGCAATTTTAGTCATAAAAGAGAATGCCTCCATAAAAGACTTAAATTTAAATTCTTTTTTCAGCTTTTTTCCATTATCTTCAATTTCCCATTTTTCATCAAATTGCTTTAAAATTTGTATAATCTCTTCATGTGATAAAACCTTTGCCATAAATAGCTCCTGTAGTTATTATGCAAATTATAAAAGTAATTAATTTTAAGAACAAGTTATAGCTTCAATTTAAGTCAGAAATTTTAAATTAGAAAGCCAAGATAAATGAATATTCATAATCCTTCCAAAATTGTATTAGCCTATTCCGGAGGCTTAGATACTTCAGTAATATTAAAATGGTTACAAGAAAAGTATCAGTGTGAAGTTATTACTTTCACTGCTGATATTGGACAGGGTGAAGAAGTTGAACCAGCAAGAAAAAAGGCTCAAACTCTTGGAGTAAAAAATATATACATAGAAAACTTAGAAAATACATTTGTCAAAGACTACGTATTTCCGATGTTTAGATGTAATACAATTTATGAGGGAATGTATTTATTAGGAACGAGTATAGCAAG
>CAZNBI010000371.1:0-1199 GCA_964571065.1 uncultured Rhodobacterales bacterium
ATTTTCCTATTATCTGGCAGTTCAGTGAAACCCATTACAATTATATCCTCTATATGTTGCCTAACTATTGAGGATATTTGTTTTCGAATTGCAGGCGAAACAACCAAAGCTGCTTGCTTTCCTTCTGCACCAATCTTTTCATTTGCTTGAACTAAAGAAGTTATTAATTTTTGAGCCAAAGCATTATCAAGTACTAATCCTTCTTCACCACTTTGGCGAACCATGCCAATTAGCATATGCTCTAGCCCTGAAGAAAAAGTTATTACAGGTAAAGGGTCATTTAAAGGTGCCAATCTTTGAATTAATAAACCAGCTAAGTCAGGTCTTAACGACTCTGCCATATCTTGAATACTCATATTAGTTAAATTCATTCCTGATAAAGTTTCTAAAACCTGCCTGAGATCACTTATTGGGACTCTTTCATCTAATAGCAACCTTAAAACACCTGTCAAACTATGAAGTGGTACAATTTTTGGGATTACTGATTGAACAAGTTGAGGTGCACTTTCTGATAAATTGTCTAATAAAGACTGTACATCGTCTTGTCCAATTAACTTTCCGGCATTCCTAAATAGTATTCTGCTAAAATGTGTTGCAAGAACTGATTCTGGTTCGACAACCATATAACCATTTGCCTCTGCCTCTGCTTTTTTATGACTTTCAATCCAGATTGCTTCCATTCCAAAAGAAGGATCTATAACCTCAATACCAGATATTTTAACTTTACTATTATCTCCTGGTATTGCTAATTTTCTGTCTGGATAAATTGTATCCTCACCAACAATTGTCTGACCAACTCTAATTCTATACTGGTTTGCAGGAAGCGTTAAATCATCTTTAACCCTCACAGCAGGGATAATAAAACCAAGATCTTTAGAAACTTGCTTTCTTATACCCGTTATTCTATTTACCAACGGACCACCACTTTCTTCATCAACCATTCCTATCAACCCATAACCAAGCTGAACAGAAATAGGTGAATTATCAGCAACTTCAGATAAATTAATTTTCTCTTCAGATTCATTTTCTTCTGGTGCTGATAACTTCTCTAATTCTTGTTCTTCTTCAATGGTTTCTGATCTACGTGAAAGAAAGCTAGCTAATGCAGCTCCAAATCCAGCAATCAAAAATAAAGTATTTGGCATACCTGGAACAATTCCTATAAGGATTAAAACACCTGAAACTGGGAGCCATGCTCT
>CAZNBI010000372.1:0-1199 GCA_964571065.1 uncultured Rhodobacterales bacterium
GTGGTGCGAGCGGGGAGACTTGAACTCCCACGAAAGTTACCTTTCTCTGGATTTTAAGTCCAGTGCGTCTACCGATTCCGCCACGCTCGCACACGAATAAATTATTAAAGCAAGAATGTAGGCAAAACAAGAGTTAAATCTCTTTTTTATACCAAAATTTTTTTCTTATATTCTTATTGGAATAACAATAAGTAATACTTTAGATTTTGCATCCAATAATATAGTTATCATAATAATACCTTATTATTAATTATTAGTTAAATTGATATGCTTTAATACCTATAATGATTTATTCTTGAAAACACTTACAATTTAAAGTTATAAAAACTTATGTATGTAAGAGTTTTGCAAATTAAATTTCCTAATGAATTAGCTAAAAAATCTGTAATGGTCCTATCAAGAGGTATTATGAAGGACTTTTTTAAATATGGATTGCTAATGAGATTTAATACTGAAATATCTAACAACACATTGATGATAACTGCATTATGGAAAACTAGAGAGTTTTTTGAACAAGCTAGAGAAAAATATGGTGACAAGTTTGTAAGTGAAGTTAAAGAAATGGGTGGTATTGTAACAATTTTTGACGGACCTTCAGAGGTTGATAAAGCCAAAAATATTGATTATTCAAATTTTAATGAATTTTAATATTTTTGAAAGTTCAATAACTTATATACTTCAAAATCTACAATAAATAATTTATCAATCATGTGTTAATGAGTTTTGGTTAAAAACGACTTCACCTTCAGTGGTTTCCATTTTTATTAATTCTTTAACTTGTTTTTTTCTATCAGCTGCTATGGATTTTGCTTTTTCAGCCTTTTCTTTATTAGGGAAAACATTTATTAAAACTGCCTTATGAGGCGCAATTCTTGTTATACTAGATTGAATTGCTCCAGCATCAAACATTAATTTTGAACTTGAGCTTTTAAAGAACTCTATCCACATTGATAATTGCATTTCATTTTGAGCAACAAGATTTGTTATAATAGCGTGCATTATTTTCTCCTTGAAATTACAGAATCTGAAACTTTTTTTACAAAGCTGTTTATCAGTAATTCATTATTTAATTTAATCAGTTTAAATTATTCAGATTTTAACTCGTGATTTTGAAATTTGAAATAGGTTTAATAAAAAATCAATTACTTTTAAAGTTATCAAATTTTTTAAAATAATAATTGTATATGCCAAGAGAAGCT
>CAZNBI010000373.1:0-1198 GCA_964571065.1 uncultured Rhodobacterales bacterium
TAAAACCTAGTTCTAAATAAATATTTATTACATTGAAACACAATACTGACATCAGTAAAATTCTACAGTTTCGTGATTTAACAATTGAATCAAAAATGTTTTTTTGATTTTTATAAACTAGGTTTTTAATGTTTATTTTTTTTAATTTCAGTTCTTCTTCTTCAGAAATTAAAACTCTACTGACAGGTTCATAATATTTTGCTAGTCTTTTACCCGTTTTAGAACGCCGATTAAAACTTCCATCTCTGTTTTTCTTAGCAGTTAAAGCAAGATTCTGTAATTCATTCCACAAAGCTCTTGTATTATTATGGTTAATTTCTTTTTGGTGAATTTCATCTAATTCTTTTTTAATTGAAGCATCATTAAGATTTGCAGCTAAATTAGAAATTTTTTCATTTCTATGTTTGAACGATTTAATTTCAAAATAAATTAAAAACATTAACAAAATTGAAATTAAGAATTCCATAAATTAATTTATCAAATATTAAAACTAATAGAAGATAATTTTTTATTTGTAGCGTCGAGTAATAAAATTTCATCACCTTCGCCATAAAAAATATATTCCAGTAATTGTCTTCTTGTGTTACGATCAGATGGTGATGCAGAATTACCTGTTTTAACTTCCACTAAATACCTTATATTATTTTTCTCAACAATAAAATCAGGACGAATTTCAAATTCAGACAATTTTGAATCTATGTAAAACTGGCCTTTAATTCTTACCTGGTCATCTATTATTTTATAACCTGATCGCATTAAAATTTCTATTGCTTCACTTTCACCAATGCGTCCTCTTCTTTTAGAGAGATAAAAAAGAAAATTTTTCCACCATCTACGTATTCTCCAACCAAGCCATATAAAAAAGAGTATTAAGAAGAATAGTATGCCAATAATTATGTAAAATTCTAAAATAAAATTAACCCCAAAAAAATATTAAACATGGAATAGAAATTATAATTATTATGATTTCTAAGGGCAAACCTAATTTCCAGTAATCATTAAACTTATAATTTCCAGGTCCCATAACTAATGTATTGCATTGGTGTCCAATAGGAGATAAAAATGCGCAACTTGATCCAATAGCAACTGCCATTAAAAAAATATCAACAGAATTATTCGTTTTTAAAGCAATATTAACTGCAATAGGT
Organism: uncultured Rhodobacterales bacterium; assembly: GCA_964571065.1. Classification (GTDB taxonomy): domain Bacteria; phylum Pseudomonadota; class Alphaproteobacteria; order Puniceispirillales. The sequence goes on from CAZNBI010000373.1 coordinate 1,149, forward strand.
GCCATTATAACAGCGGTTGCAGCATTATTAATTATATCAGAAAGAAACAT
>CAZNBI010000374.1:0-1196 GCA_964571065.1 uncultured Rhodobacterales bacterium
ATTTTGTTTGAATTTATATTAACAAGGAAAACAATTTGATTATTCTCAGAAAGAATAGTTGATTTTTCTGTAACAATAGGCTTCAGAATAACGTTGAATGCCTTTTCTTTACTTAAATTATTATTAATTAATTTTTTTATCTTACTTGAGTTCAAGTTAATCTCTCCTCAAGTTTTTTTAAAGCCGACTCTGTAATTATTAATTTTTTATGTTTAAGAATATCATAAACATTTGCTCCTAATTCGGAAATAACAATAGAATTAGGAATATTTTTTATTGCCCTTGCAAAGGAAACAGAAGCATCATCATTTTGAATAATACAGCAAGAACTTATTTTTAAAGAAACAAAAATTTTTTTAAGACTTGATGTTTTGCCATTACAATCTAACTTATCAACAATTATTAAATTATCATTTCTTGCTTTGGAAGATAAAGCAGACTTGAGCCCTAATTTTCTAATTTTCTTATTCAATTTGTGACCGTGACTTCTAACTACTGGTCCATGCACAACACCACCACCACGAAATTGAACAACACTATTAGCACCACGTCTAGCTCTACCTGTGCCTTTTTGTTTAAATGCCTTAGATTTTGTTAAGCTAATTTGAGATCTTGATAAAACAGAATGAGATCCAATTCTTTTTTTGGATAGTTGCCAATTAATAACTCTAGACATTATATCTTCTCTAGGTTCAATGTTAAAAACATTGTCTTTCAAAGATATATTACCAACTTTCTTGCCGTCAATTTTAATTATATCAACTTTCATTTGTCTTTGTTTTCATTTAAATTTTCATTTTTAGATATTTGATCTGTAGAATCTTGAGCCATTGATAATGATTGATCATTATTGTCTTTATTAGTTATGTTATCTGATAAATCCTTATTTTCTTCCTTTGTTGCATCATTAACTTTTTTTGGTTCAAGAGTTTTATTATTTTCTAAAAAACCTGCTGGATAAGGTAATCCTTCAGGTAATTTAGACTTAATAGCATCCTTTATATAAACAAAACCGCCTTTTGAACCCGGTATTGACCCCTTAATTAATATTAGCCCTTCATCATTATCAATTGAGATAATTGATACGTTTTGTGTCGTTACCCTTTTATTCCCAAGCTGTCCTGCCATTTTCTTCCCTTTAAAAACTTTACCAGGATCTTGACATTGACCAGTAGAACCATGAGCTCTGTGTGAAA
>CAZNBI010000375.1:0-1192 GCA_964571065.1 uncultured Rhodobacterales bacterium
GAACATCAATCCTCTTTTTCTGCAGTGAGTAATTCATTATTTTGGAATTAAAAAGTTATGATTTCGATAAATATTTCAAAATATGAGCATTTTGAGCGTTTTATCAATAAAAGTTTTTTACATCACTATATTTTATTATTATATTTGTGAAATAAAAAAAAGGATTATTTTATGTTTTTAAAGTTAATTGTTACCTTGTTCTGTATGACAAGTGTATATACTCAAGTGCTACATACTGTCTATGCAGGAAACATGTATTTCCAGCCATCCGATTTAGAGATAAATCAAGGCGACAGCGTAGAGTTTATAAATGAAGGTGGTTACCACGACGTGGTTGTTACCTCTGGCCCCGAGATGTTAGAACTTTCTGCATGTTCTGGACCATGTAACATTGGTACATTAGTTTTTGATATTGCTGGCAACTATAGTTACGAATGTTCTGTTGGATCACACGCAGAGCAAGGAATGGTTGGTACCATTATTGTAAATGAAATCGAACAAAATGCCCAAGTTCAGATTGTTCATAATTCGCCATACCCGGTTGTGGATATATATGTAGATGGATCTATTGCCTTAGAAGATGTAGCTTATCGTGCAAGCACAGGGCTACTTGACCTACCAATAAATACAGAAGTAGGCATCGCACCTGCAGATGGGGATATAATTGCAACATTTCCATTTGCACTAGCGGAAAATGGTTCTTACGTTGTAGTAGCATCTGGAATAGTAGGTGATGATACGCATCCATTTGACCTAATAGCATCAACGTTGGAGCCTGAAGCTGTTGATGATGAACATTTTGCATTGAAAGTAATGCACGGCGTGACAGATGCTCCGGCAGTAGATATCTATGCAAATGGTAGTTTACTCGTTGAAAATTTAGCTTATGGTGATTTTCAAGGATATTTACAAGTACCTGTAGGTGATTATACGTTGGATATCACAGGACACGGTTCAACAGATCCAGTGGCATCATTTAGTGCACCGTTATCATCATTTGGTGGATTTAGCGGTATAGTATATGCTTCTGGTTTTTTAGCTCCAGCAGAGACAGATTCTGCTTTTACCTTAATATTGACTACACCAAGTGGATATGATGTAGAGTTACCAACAACAGAGACTGCTCTTAATGGCACAGCCCAAGTTCAGATTGTTCATAATTCGCCATACCCGGTTGTGGATATATATGTAG
>CAZNBI010000376.1:0-1186 GCA_964571065.1 uncultured Rhodobacterales bacterium
TCATATGCTTCCCAATCACTTTTGATAGCTTCCATCATAATTTCCTTGTCTGAACGAAATTTTTCATCACAATATAGTAAAAGACTATGATTGTTATATTCTGAACCTTGTTTCACAGCCTTTAGTATAAAACTTCTATTTGATTTAAGGATGTCGTCAGCATATTCTAAAACGTGACCATATGCACTTAATGCAATAAGTACAACCTCTTCATCAGCTTTGTAAACGTCATTAAAATGCATTAATGCATGTGCATTTTTTAATGGCTTCAATAGCAATTTCTCTATCATTTTTAAGGTTTTCCGAAGCATACCTGTAATTAATACCATCATTTTTAACAGCTTCCAAAACTATATCTCTGTTATTTTTTAAATTATCGGAAGCATAAAGTAAAATTTCCCCACCATCTTTTAGAGCTTTTAATACAATTTCTGGATCATCTTTAAACTCATCCGAAACTAATTTTAGATTAGACCCATTCTTAACAGCTTCTAAAGCAATATCTCTGTCATTTTTAAAGAGTTCACTGAATTGGTCGAATGAATATGGAGATGATTTGACAGCCTCTAAAGCTAAATTGCGATCATTTTTAAATTTTTCATTCGCATATTCAATAGAGTCACCATTTTTAATAACCGCTTTTAAAACAAAATCAAAATCATCTTTTAATGACTGACTTGCATGCATAAATGCATTACCATGTCTAGTAATTGCAGCGAGAACTATTTCTTTATCACTTTTAAATTTGTTATTTAAATGCTTTAATGCGTGCCCACTACTTTTAACAGCATTTAGTATAATATCACGGTCATTTTTTAATGTATCATCAGCATATTGAATAGCTTCACCACTTCCCTTTTTGATCGCTTCTAAAATTATATTTTTATTCTTTTTCAATTCGTCATCTGCATATTGGATAGCCATACCTCTACTTTTGACAGCTTCTAATACTAATTCAGGGTCTGATTGGTATTTTTTTTGGACAAACTCTAAAGCTAAGCCATTTTCTTTTAAAACTTTTAAAATAAATTTTTTACTATTTTGCAAGTCTTCTGATGCATAATGTATTGCAGCCGGAAATGTATAAGTTGCTTTTAGAATGATTTCTGGATCTTTTCTAAAAATTTTGATAGCACTTTTAAATTTATTTTCACTAATAATCCATCTTCAATTAAATTAAGAAACT
>CAZNBI010000377.1:0-1185 GCA_964571065.1 uncultured Rhodobacterales bacterium
TGCGTTCCCATAACTTCACTTTCTGATTGTATAATAGAATCTAAAGAAAAATTAAAAGAGATGAATTTACAGGCTCCACTTGTAGGACATGTAGGGGACGGAAACTTCCACTTACTTTATCTTATTGAGCCTGGTGATCAAGAACAATTTAAAAAAGCTAAGTCTCATAATAAATGGATGGTAGAAAAAGCAATAGATTTGGGAGGAACTTGCACTGGTGAGCATGGCATAGGATATGGCAAAGCGGAATTTCTTGCTAAAGAAGTTGGCTCCTCTATTAAACTTATGAAAGGTATTAAACATGCCTTTGATCCTAAAGGACTGTTGAACCCTGGGAAACTTTTTGTATGACAGAAAAAGAAATAAAGCCAACCCAGATATATGATTTCACAGGTCTTAAATGTCCACTTCCAGTTTTAAAAACTAAAAGGGCTTTAAAAAATCATAGTAATGGTGAGGTAATTGAAATTATAGCAGATGATCCAGCTGCAAATCTAGACTTGAAGCATTTCTGTGAAGTTTCAGGGAACATTTTATTACAAGTAATTAAAAAAAATAAAAATCTGAATTGTTTTATAAAAAAAAATGAAAGCTAGTTAAATAATTCTTTAATTAGTTTCTTATGAAACTGAGTATATGATTTTATATTTTTTTCTCCATTGTAAATTTTATTTTTAGACAAAAATAAAAAGAAATCTTCGTGAGGTATATTGTTACCATTCATTTTGTTGATTTTGCTTACAATTACAGCTGAGCGTATAGGCTTTTTTTCAATTATATCATTCTCAGTTATTTTTAAAAGTATTCGACTTATTTTTCTTATTTTTCCTGGTGGTTTTATATCACACTTATCAGCTATTTCTGAGTATGTCCGAGTTTCTTTTACAGAAATTAAAAAATTAAGATATGATGATACTCTTGTTTCAAAATTTATAGATATATCTTCCATTTTTATTTTCCATAAAGTATCAATTCATTAATGAATTTTTTGTTAAAAATATTTTTTTTCATTACGTTTTATTTCTTTACTACTGTTTTTGCAATTATATCTCTTCCTCTATTATTTTTCCCAAGAAAATTTCTTAAGTTACCATTAAGACTATGGGCATACTTTCTTAATTTAATTTTACATGTTTTTTTTAAAATTGATTATCAAATAAATGGGGAATTACCAAAAAATCAAGT
>CAZNBI010000378.1:0-1183 GCA_964571065.1 uncultured Rhodobacterales bacterium
ACAAGAATTTCTAAAAGCATGATTCAGTCTTTAGAAAATGGTGAAGTAGAAAATTTACCAGGCCGGACCTACGAAATTGGTTATATTAAATTAATTTGTCAAGTAACGAATACAAATCCTGATCCAATTGTAAAAAAATGGATTGATGAATACTATTTTAACAAAAATCCAGACCCATATAATTTTCCTGAACCATCAACTCATCCAAAGAGACCAATAATTGCAAATTTTGGAATTATACTTTCAGTTTTAATTGTTTTATCCTATGGTGGTTGGTACTTTTACTCAGTTAATATTTCAGAAGAAACAAATCCTGTTCCTGAAAAAGAGAAAGTAAATATTAATCTGTTAACCCAATATGATGATAGTAATAAAAAAAACTCTCAAAACAGTAATATTTCTGATAACAAATCCTCAGAAGAAAATTTAAGCTTTATTGCAGATCTTAAGACCCAATCAAGTGCACTTGATAAAAATGAAGGTTTTACTGAGGAAAAATTAAATAAGAAGAAAAATACTTTTGATAATATAACCAATTCACTTGAGAAAAGTAATGTATCAGATGTTACAGAAAATGAAATTATCGAAAATAAAACTGATAGTTTTGATGACAATATAAACAGTGACGATTTAACCCAAAGTAGTATAACCACCCTAAATGGCAATAATGAAAACAATGATAATTTAAAAATCGGTCTTTATGATATAGAAAATTATGAAAATTTTAGTTTTGTTGGAATTGAGGATTCTTGGCTGCAAATAATTAGTACTGAAGGTGAGATGTTTTATACAGGCATGGTTAAAAAAGGGGATAATCTTATAGTGCCTAATGATAGAAGATTATTAATTACTCTTGGAAATGCGGGTGCAATTGGAGTTGAGATTTTAAACTTTGGTGTAAAGCCAATTGGTCAAAGTGGAGAGATAATTCAAGCTGTTAATCTGAATTATATTCTAAATAAAATTAGTTTCGTTGATTAAAATTTTAAATTTTTTTATGAAAAGTAATATCAAAAGAAGAAAAACACGTGTCATAAATGTTGGAGATGTATCCGTTGGATATAACTCTAATATTTCAGTCCAGTCCATGACGAATACAAATACACAAGATAGCTTTGCAACACTTGATCAAATTGAAAAAATTGCAGATGCTGGTGCTGATTTAGTTAGAGTTTCATGTCCT
>CAZNBI010000379.1:0-1183 GCA_964571065.1 uncultured Rhodobacterales bacterium
TGCATAATCCGGTTTTAAATTTATTGCATGTTGATAATTTTTTAAAGCCTCACTAAACCGGCCTACTTCTTTTAATGTCAAAGCAAAATTATTAAAACCTTCGTAATCTTGAGGATTAAATGAAATATTTTTTTGATGTGCTTCAATAGCATTATCAAATTTGCCTTTACTTCTAAAAATAGCTGATAATACTTTCCACGCAAATGGATGAGATGGATATTGTTTTATCATTGATAAAGACAGTCTCTCTGCATCATTGTAATTTTCACTGTTAAACGCAATAAGTATATTATTCATTCCAAATTCAGATGGTGAAGGCTTTCGTATTTTAGATATTATCTGTTCATTTAGATTATAAAGAATTTTTTTGGGAATGCCCTTTTGCCGCGCCTTTTTCAATGATTTTTTTGCTTTTTCAAGCTCATTATTTTTTATAAGGGTTTGTATGTAGCTTATCCAAAATTGTTCTATTTTTGGATTATTAACTATAGCATTTTTAAAATTAATTAGAGCTTCATCTATTTTTGAATAAACAAGAGAAATAATTCCAAGATTATGATAAGCATCTGAATTATTTGGCTCTGATGAAAGAACAATTCGGTATAGTCTCTCAGCTTCTTGAAACTGACCACTGTTTTGTGCACTTATACCTTGGCCAAGTGTATTACTGACATTTAAATTCATCAATAAACCTTAAAATATTTATGAAAATGTTTTCTTAATATTGCAAATATTATGCCTAGAAATATTTTAAAATTTAAATCAATTATAAACTTTAAATTTATTGATAAAATTTTTTACTATCAAGCTTATCTTTCATTCTATGCACGCCATAAAATTTGCTATTGTTATAGCTTTCAGATGTAAATAAAGCCCAATAAATATCAGGATGAAGACAACTGATACACTCGATTTGCCCAAGCCACCAGGATGGTGGTCTAACAGTGATGTGAGCATTTTCACCATTAGGCAAAAGTGCAGCTGCATTATAACAGGCCACATTTATTACTATACATTTAGTTGCATGTTCAAAGAGATCATTCAATACCCAAGGAACGTCATTTATAAAAACATGTTCTAGAACATCAAAGCATAAAACAATATCACATTTAACTTTCTTCTTTTTATTTCTGGCTGGCTCGAAACTTTGTATTTTTTGAAGACCTATATAGTCTATAAACTT
>CAZNBI010000380.1:0-1182 GCA_964571065.1 uncultured Rhodobacterales bacterium
CAGCACCTCCGGCACCGATGACTAAAACATCATACTCATGATCTGTTATTGGATATTTCGGCATTAAATAATATTCCTCTAAAGTGCAATTCTTATTACTGATAATGCTGACAAAACACCAATAGTAGTCATAAAGAACTTCATTGTTATGATACAAAACATCCTAGTATTTTTACTGGATATATAATCCTCAAACACGACTTGTAATCCTAATTGAGAATGCCAAAACATTGATAATATAAGTAATATTAAAATAGTTGCATTAAAAGGGTTGGAGACGATATTTATAGAACTTTGGTAACTACTGTCTTTCATCATTGCCACAATTGAAACAAACCATATAGTTAGAGGTACTAATGCAATAGCAGTAACCCTTTGTGTTATCCAGTGACTTAGGCCATGTTTAGCAGAACCTAAACCTTTTGCATTTTTTAATGGTGATGCCATTATATTAACTTTCCTAGATACTTTAAATAAACCAAACAGTTGACCATGTAACAACAGTTAAAAAAACAGCTGTAAATAAAACTGCGTAGCCTGTTTTATAAACAATGCTTAAGTTAAAACCGTAACCAAGGTCCCAGCTAAGGTGCCTTATACCATTAAGCAAATGATAAAATAGAACAACTGAAAAACCAAAAAGAATAAACTGGCCAAACCAATGCGAAATAACCAAACTTGCAATAGAAAATAACTCGGGTCCTGTGGCTAGAGTTACCAACCATGTTACAATTAATATACTACCCAAAGAGAGTGCAATACCAGAGGCTCTGTGACCAATTGACATAAGACTTGTAAGTTGCCATTTATAAATTTGTAAATGAGGCGAAAGAGGTCTAGTTTTTTGACCTTTTTTAGCAATTTCTAGTGCATCATTCATTATAATTCCATATTATTCGATATAGTATATATATTGTGTATAGTATAGTTAAGGTCAATGATTAACAAAGAAATAATAGAAAATTTTGGTATTTTTGATTACATAATTATTGGCGCTGGGTCGGCAGGTTGTGTATTAGCGAACAGGTTAAGTAAAAATCCAAAGAATAAAGTATTGCTGTTAGAGGCTGGTGATAAAGATAATTATCACTGGATTCACATACCAATTGGATATTTATACTGTATTGGAAATCCAAAAGTCGATTGGATGTACAACACGGTTAAAGAGAAAGGGCTTAACGG
>CAZNBI010000381.1:0-1180 GCA_964571065.1 uncultured Rhodobacterales bacterium
ATAATCAAGTCAGGTTCACAACTTATTGCAAGTGCAATAACTACTCTTTGTCTCATTCCTCCACTAAACTGGTGGGGGTAATCATTAATTCTTTTTTCAGGATTTTCTATCCCTACTTCCCTAAGCAGGTTAATAGACTTACTTTCTGCTTCTTTGTAATTGAGGTCTGAATGAGTTTGTATTGTTTCAATCAACTGATCTCTTATTTTAAATAATGGATTAAGAGATGTTTGAGGATCTTGAAAAACAAAGCCAATTTTTTTACCTCTTATGCTTTTTATTACATCAGCATTATTGCGAAGTTCTGATCCATCAAGCTTTATTGAACCATTAGTGATTATCCCTGGTTTATCTATCAAATTTATAATTGCATTAGCTACAGTTGATTTGCCAGACCCTGATTCACCAACAATACCAATAATTTCTCCTCTTTGAAGATTGAATGAAACATTTTTACTTGCATAAATAGTTTCTTTTCTTGTTTGATATTCAATATCTAAGTTGTTTACTTCTAAAAATTTCATCTTGCTTTCAATTTTGGATTTAGAGCATCTCTCATCCAATCTCCCAATAAGTTAATTGATAATGCAAGTATTACTAAGAAAATTGCTGGAAAAAAAGTAATCCACCATTCACCTGAAAATAAAAAATTATTGCCAAATCTAATTAAAGTACCTAAAGAAGGATTCGTAGGTGGAAAACCAACACCTAAGAAACTAAGGGTAGATTCAGTTATAATTGCTTGTGATAGGCCTATTGTAGCAATAACTAATACAGGTCTTAGAATATTTGGTAGTATATGCTTGAACATAATTACTATATTTGAAAGGCCAATTATTTTAGAAGCTAAAATATATTCTTTATTTTTTTCAACTAGGGTAGCTGCCCTTGTAACTCTTGCAAATTGTGGCCATTCTGAAATACCTATTGCTAAAATAAGAACATATATAGCCATATCATCGTGGAGTGATTTCGAAATAAAACCTCTTGCAATACCATCAACTAATAATGCCATTAATATGCTAGGAATAGTAAGTTGAACATCAGTAAATCTCATAACAACGATTTCATAACGCCCCCCAAAATACCCGGAAGTTACACCTAATGAGATGCCTAATATCATAGCAAAAATTATAGAAGCAAAACCTACTGTCAGAGATATTCTTGATCCATAGATCAT
>CAZNBI010000382.1:0-1179 GCA_964571065.1 uncultured Rhodobacterales bacterium
AAAGATGTTAGATGGTTTGTAAATAAGTTAGAACAACTAATCATTAATACCCTTTTAGATTTCAATATTAATTCAAAAAGAAGGGAAAATTTACCTGGGGTTTGGGTCCAAAATAATAATGGCATTAATAAAATTGGAGCAGTTGGCATTAGAATTAGTAAATGGATTGCCTACCATGGCATTTCAATCAATATTAATCCAGATCTATCAAAATATGAAGGTATTATTCCATGTGGAGTAACAGATGCAGGTGTAACCTCTGCTAGTGATTTAGGTTATAGTATTTCGTTAAAAGATTTTGATAATTCGCTTGCTTTAAATTTTGAAAAACTATTTTAATTTTAAAATTTCGTTTATTATTTTTGATAAAACAGTGATAGTTTTTACTGAATATTCTTCTAAAATTTTATTATCTTCTTTGTTGCCCAGCAAACCATCAATAGGCTTTTCATAGTGAACAATTGAATTTCTTGTCTGCCTTAACCACATTGCTTCATAAGATGAAAATAAAGAGTTAATTTCTACACCACTTAGACTATTAATAATATCTGTTTTCTCATTTTTGATAACATCTATAAGAGTGGCAGAGAGTATTATAATAGTTAAATAATTATTATATTTTATTGCTTCAGTTAACTCATAAAAAATGCATGAGCCATGAGGACCTAAATACTTTTTAATTTCTATATAATTATTTATTAAAAAGGTGTTTTTAAAATTTGTTATTTTTTTTGAAGACAATTTAAAAACTCGCATGCTTCAGAAATTTCTTTTTTTATATTTTTTCTTCTTGCTTCAGAAATTTCATCAGAACCCCATTTTTTAATTTGAAATAATTCCTCAGCTAAAGCTAATTTATATAATTCATGCACATTAATTTTTTTATATAAAAAAGCTAATCCCAAGATAAAAGAACTTGTTAAATTAACAATATGTGAAAAGCCAGAAAAATTAAAGTGATCAAAATGTTTAACCAAAGAAATGCATTTTGAAATTTCATTTTTATTTTGTTCGACTGAAAATAATTCATAGTTAACAATTAGTCTGCAATTAAATTCTAAATTTATCCATTCAAGAAATGGTTCCCATAAGTCTTCAATATAATTATAAAGTTCTTCATCATCTTTTGATCGAAACAATATTAAATCCATACTTAAAATACTTTCAAGATTTTGTAGT
>CAZNBI010000383.1:0-1176 GCA_964571065.1 uncultured Rhodobacterales bacterium
AGCTCAAATTGCACATGAACTTGAAAATATTCATTTTTTTCAAAGAACAATGGTACCTAGAGATATTGAAGATAACTTAGAAATGGATATAAATACTCTTTACGCATGTTGTGCTGGAACAACTAAACATATCGGAACAAGCATTTCAGACCCTTCCCATGTTGATAAATGTATAGAATTTCTTCATTTTTTATCAGGCGGGTCTAAAAATTGGAGAAAAAGACCTTTTGTTTCAAATTCAAATTGTTTTGTAGTCCCACCAATGAAATTTGCGACTGAAAGCTGTATAACAATGGAAAAATGTATTATGCACGGAATGCCAATTCTTTTACTATCTGCAGGACAAGCTGGAGCAACTTCTCCAGCGCCTATTGCACTCACAATTGTGCAAGCAGTAGCTGAGTGTCTTGCCGGAGTGGTTTATGTTAACTCTATAAAGAAAGGTCACCCAGCAATCTTTGGCACATGGCCATTTGTTTCTGACTTAAGAACAGGGTCTATGTCAGGTGGATCAGGCGAACAAGCATTACTTTCAGCTGGCTGTGCACAAATGCATCATTTTCTTGGGTTACCAGGTGGAGCAGCTGCTGGCATATCAGACTCTAAATTACCTGATATGCAGGCAGGATGGGAACAAGGAATTTCAAATGTTATGGCTGGACTTTCTGGATTAAATTTAGTTTATGAATCAGTTGGCATGCATGCATCTTTATTAGGTTTTTCTCTAGAATCCCTTATTCTAGGTAATGATATTATTGGACAAGTTCAAAGATGTGTTAAAGGAATTGATGTCTCTGATGAAATTTTAAATATAGATGTTATAAAATCAGTATGTTTAGACGGACCTGGTCACTATTTAGGTCAAGAACAAACATTATCCCTTATGCAAAAGGAGTATATATATCCGGATTTAGCAGATAGAAAAAGTCCAAAAGAATGGATTGAGTGTGATAAACCAGATTTGTTACACAAAGCAATAGAAAAGAAAAAAAAGATATTAAAAAATAGAATGAATCACCCATTAATAGATAAAATAACTGATCAAAATATTAGAAAAAATTTTAAAATATATATATAAGTTTCTATATTTAAAATGTGATTTAACTATAAATTTATAAACCAGTTTTTTATTTAAGAAATTTAAATTAACTCTAAAACATTTTCTGGAGGTCGACC
>CAZNBI010000384.1:0-1173 GCA_964571065.1 uncultured Rhodobacterales bacterium
AAGACTTGCTGAGAATTAACCAAGCCCTTTAATTGATCCATATTTTCTTTCATTCTGTCTGGATAAATTAGCAAATTTTCTATAACATTATTCATTCTAGCTATGGCAAAATCTAAAGCAATTGAGGCATCTGGTGCAAAAACTCTTTCGACAGATGAATGAGAGATATCTCTTTCATGCCACAAAGCAACATTCTCCATAGCTGGGATAACACTTGCTCGGACAATGCGAGCAATACCCGTTAAATTTTCAGTCAGAACGGGGTTCCTCTTATGAGGCATGGCTGATGAGCCTTTTTGCCCAGATGAAAAATACTCTTCAACTTCTCTGATTTCTGTCCTTTGTAGACTTCGTATTTCTACAGCAAGTCGTTCAATTGAGGAGGCGATTATTGACAGACACGAAAACCATAAGGCATGCCTGTCACGGGGAATTACTTGTGTAGAGATCGTCTCTGGCTTCAATCCCATTTTTGAGGCAACATATGTTTCTACTGAAGGATCAATATTTGCAAACGTGCCAACAGCACCTGAAATTGCGCAAACAGAAATTTCATCTCTTGCTCTCAATAGTCTTTCATAGGAGCGATCAAATTCCGCATAGAAACTGGCTAGTTTCAAACCAAACGTCGTAGGTTCTGCGTGTATACCATGGCTTCTTCCAATACAAATTGAGTTTTTATGTTCAAAGGCTCGTTTTTTTATTGAGCTAAGTAGTTTTTTTAATCCTTCTAGTAATATATCTGTAGCTTGCACCATTTGAACTGAAAGAGTTGTATCCAGCACATCAGATGAAGTCATGCCCTGATGAAGAAAGCGCGCCTCTGGTCCAATATTCTCACTCAAATTTGTTAAAAACGCTATGACGTCGTGCTTTGTTTCCTTTTCAATTTCATTAATTCTATCAATTTCAAATTTTCCTAATTCCCATATTTTCTTAGCTGCCTCTTTTGGAATGGTTCCATTACTTGCCATTCCATCAGCAGCGTGAGCCTCTATTTCAAACCAAATTTTAAACTTATTTTCTTCGTCCCAGATTTTTTTCATTACTGGACGTGAGTATCGAGGTATCATTATTTTCCTTTAAGGATTACTTTGAAGATTATTTTAATATTGAAGTTTTTTTATGCAAGAGTTAGATTGAATTTGCAAATTTTTTATATTTAGTTATGGC
>CAZNBI010000385.1:0-1171 GCA_964571065.1 uncultured Rhodobacterales bacterium
AGTTACTTTTGTATCAACATATATACCTTCAACCTGATGAAACATTGGTAAATGTGTAGCGTCATCATCTTTTCTATAAACCTTGCCAGCAGAAGTAAAAGCCAAAGGTGGTTTTGAATTAAGCATACTTCTTATTTGCACTGGGGATGTGTGTGTCCTTAGAACATTGGATTTCTTATCAAGGTAAAAAGTATCATGCATCTGCCTTGCTGGATGAGACTTTTTAATATTAAGCATGTCAAAATTAAATTCTTCAGATTCAATTTCGGGACCATCAACTTGATTAAATCCAAATGATTTTAAAAGATCAATTAAGAAATCTTTAACTTCATTGATTGGATGGAGGCTGCCAAATTTTTCTTTTAATTTTGGAGGCTTTATATTGTCAAATGAAGACATTTAACCCGTATATTATTTTAGAGTCAGATCGACTATTTTTTGAAATGTTGAAGGGTCGTTTAATGCTATATCCGATAGAACTTTCCTGTTAATTAAAATGTTTTTTGTGCTCATACCATTAATAAGTTTTGAATAGGATACATCTAAAGATCTTGAAGCTGCGCTAATCCTAGAAATCCATAAAGACCTAAATGATCTCTTTTTATTCTTTCTATCTCTAAATGCATACTGAAGAGCCTTGATATTAGATTGTTTAGCTGTTTTGTAAAGCCGGCTTCTAGCTCCATAATGTCCTTTTGTTGAACTAAGAACTTTCTTGTGCCTTGCCTTTGCTGTTTTTGCTTTTGTAACTCTTGGCATTTCTTCTTATTTAATAAGTCTTTCAGCCATTTTCATGGTTATTCCTGAAAGTTTATTTAAACCTCTGTTATGTCTTTTTCTTTTAGTAGACTGTTTCGAAAGTATATGGTTCTTATTAGCACTTCTGCTCTTGATTGATGAGCTAGTCTTTTTAAAGCGTTTTGAAGCTCCTGAATGTGTTTTTATTTTATAAGCCATTTTAATTCTAATTTTTCCGTTTTAGTGGAGATAAAACCATAAGTAATTGTCTTCCTTCTAGAGATGGTTCTTGATCTATTTGAGCAATTTCACTTAACTCTTTCCCAATCTTTTTTAATAAATCGAGTCCCATATCACTATTGAGAATTTCTCTTCCTCTAAATCGGACGCTTATTTTAGTCTTATCTCCGGAAAGAATAAAGCTTTTAATCTT
>CAZNBI010000386.1:0-1169 GCA_964571065.1 uncultured Rhodobacterales bacterium
GGTTTGGAACGATCGAATTTTTCTTTGGACATAAGTAGCCTCTTTCAATGTCAAAATAAATTTATATTCTTTTAATTAAATTGTTTGTTTTAATCAATAAATTAATAATATTTATTAAATGGTGGTGGGGGTAGGATTCGAACCTACGTACGCTACGCGGGCAGATTTACAGTCTGCTGCCTTTAACCACTCGGCCACCCCACCTAATATATTATTGTTTCAAATAGCCTGATATGAGATAAACCATGCATTTGTCAACAACATTGATAAATTTAACTTAAATTAATTTATCAAAACAAATAATATAAAAAAATGAAAAATTATAAAAATAAAAATTATAACAATAATCAATTTAAAAAAAAAAATAATAAAACTTTAATAAGCTTAATTAAAACTCCAGTAAATCAGAATTATATGATTTGGGGGAAGCATGCTTTAGAAGCTGCAATTTCTAATAAAAATAGAAAAATAATTATCATCTATCATACTCCAGAAATGACAAATTGGGTGCATCAAAATCTCAAAAACAAAAAAAGACTTAATATCAAGCTAATCGAAGTAGATAGAAAGTCTCTAGATGAAAATTCTATGTCAAGTCCTAACCAAGGTGTTTTAGCTGAAGTAGAACCAATAAATTGGATTAGTATTGAAGAATGCGTTAATCAGATGACAGATAATGTATGTTTAGTGCTACTTGATCAACTAACTAATCCTCAAAACATAGGTTCAATATTAAGAACCGCTAACGCTTTTAATGTAGCCGGGGTAGTTGTTACTAAAAATAATACACCTACTGAAAATGGACTTATGGCTAGAGCTGCTGCAGGTGCTATAGAGACGATGCCTTTGATTCGCATTACAAATCTATCTAGAACCATAGAATACTTAAAAAAACATGATTTTTTTGTAATTGGCTTAGAAAAAAATGGAAGTGAGAATATTAAAAACTGTTCTGGGAATCTAAGGACTGCTTTAGTTTTAGGTTCAGAAAACCTTGGACTCAGAAGACTTACAAAAGAAAAAATATCTGTATCAGCAAAAATCCCGATTGCTGTTCAGACAGAATCCCTTAATGTATCTAATGCAGCAGCAATTGCACTTTATGTAATTCAAAATTAAATTAATTGCATCAATGCTTTTGTATGCTAATTAAATAAAAAAAACTTAAT
>CAZNBI010000387.1:0-1168 GCA_964571065.1 uncultured Rhodobacterales bacterium
TTTTTTTGCATTTCCTTCAGCCAGGAATTTAATAAAACTGACCCAAATCCTTCTTGCTCAAACATAGTGACAACAAAACCATTTTTTATACTTGAAATTTTTAAATCTTTATCTGTGCGAACTTTCTTTACGGCATCAGCTAGCAAATCTACCAAGTCTAGCCCAGTAGGAGAAGCACTGGAATTGCTCCCTGTCACTCCAGCTTTTGCAGTTGGATGCTCTATTCCTCGCAACAATGGTACCTCAGCATCGTAAATATTTGACAATAATCCTGGAAACGCCACGATAGTATTTATTTCACAATCTAGCATCATATCTTCCACACTACTCTGATCAAAGGGAAGATTTGCTTCTTTAAGATATGTTTTTATAAAGTCTTTTCTATAATCAAAGTCTGTAAATCTTGATCCAAGCCACATCATATATGGGAGTCCAAAATCCATTATCGCCGGCCCAACTTGAACCAAATCATAATCTATCAATGAAAGTTCTTTGGTTTCAGGATCGTAAAGAACGTTGTCAGGTTTAAAGTCATTGTGAATAACAACTTCTCGTCTAGCGGGATTGGATAAAGGCAAAAAATCTTGGCATTGCATTACTTTTTTATAAACGCCGGTTTTAACCAACAAGTTGAGAACTCTTTTTGCCACTTCTGGATTAGGATTTCCTACACCCAACACTGGCATACCGGTGTCAAAGGCAGACCAAGGTAGACACCAGCAAGGAGCGTATGAGGGCATCGATTCTAGAATTGATTTTAATTGCTTGTCCCGACAAAGAAATTCCGTTTTTAAGTCTGTATACCATTCAATAGGTATAGAATGAAGTTTTGCCAGTAGCTTCGCAATTTTTTCAGGTGGCGCCAATTCTGAATTAAAGTGAAAAAAATCATCCATCACCGAAATACCACTTGATTTCTCTATGTGAAAATCAGCTCCGCGCATTAATATAGATGGAGCGATGTTATGTTTGCGCAGAACTTCTGTTGCCATTACAACACGTTTTTCAGTATTTGGATGTGAACTCATAATACTGTTATCACCTTTGACCTTTACTATGCACTTTGGTACTTCGTCATCCATACATATAAATGTTTTGGCGCCGCTGTTTCCAGATACATCTTTGATTGAAAGATTTTTATTTTTTTGTTTATTTCTATAAATTACTG
>CAZNBI010000388.1:0-1167 GCA_964571065.1 uncultured Rhodobacterales bacterium
TGCATTTATTAAATATTAAATCATTGAGTAAAAAAAAAATTATTTATTAAATCTTTAAAAATTTATATAAATAAAATATGGATGATATTAATTTACAATTAAAAACTAAATCAGGTATTAGAAGAGGTAAGGAATATCTTGAAGGCCTGCGTGATAATAGAAATATTTGGATGCATGGTAAGAAAGTTGATGATGTAACGAAGCAAAATGGCCTTAGAAGATGCGCTGAAACTCTTGCAACATTTTTAGATAATCAGCATCACCCAAAATATATAAATGATTTAACTTACATCGATGATGATGGCGATCGTTGTGCAATTGCCTTTCAAATTCCAAAGTCAAAAAAAGATATCAAAGCAAGGGGCAAATCATATTACGAGTGGGCTAAATGGTCAAATGGCTATTTTGGTAGAACTCCTGATTATAAGAATGCATCAGTAATGTCTTTCGCGGCAGCAACTTCATTCCTTGAAAAAGGTATTAAGGGTCAAGGCGGAAAGGCTATGGCACAAAATATGGTAAATTATTATAATTATGCGAGAAAGAATGATAAGGTTCTTACTCACACATTAGTAAATCCAACTTATAATCATCAACAAGGATATAAAGGTAAGTTTTCTGAAAAAGTAGCTCTTCAAGTTGTAAAAGAAACTGATAAAGGTATAGTTGTAAATGGCGCAAGACTATTAGCAACTTTAGGACCGTTAGCTGATGAGATTGAAGTTTTCCCTTCAACAGTTTTAAAAGCCACAGCCGATAATATTCCATTTGCCTTTGCCTTTGCTATTCCAATTGCAACTCAGGGTTTAAGACTTATTTGTAGAGATAGTTATGATTTGGGTAAATCTAATTTTGATGCGCCTCTATCATCTCGTTATGAGGAAATGGATGCGGTCGTTATTTTTGATAACGTACTCGTACCGTGGGAAAGAATATTTATGTATGGTGAGCCAGAGTTATGCAACCCTGCTTTTAGTGAGACAAATGCAGTTGTGCATATGATGCATCAAGTTGCATGTCTTAAGCTTGCAAAATCTGAGTTTATGGTTGGTCTGATGTGTTCTATTGTAAAAGCATCTGGCAGGGATAAAGATCTTTATACTAAAGGTTTAATTGCTGAAGTTATGCAAATGACAGAGAGTATAAGAGCTTTACTTTTTTCTGCAG
>CAZNBI010000389.1:0-1159 GCA_964571065.1 uncultured Rhodobacterales bacterium
TTGATATTGATGAGGTTCGTTACAATTTATCATTAAAGGAAAAAAGTAGTATATACAGGAACTCAGTTTTTACTAAAAAGACATTCGAAGTTATTGAACTTATAACAGTTGAAACTATAGGTTCTTTAAATTTAACTAATATGAAGTTATTCTTTGGTGAAAATGACTATACAAGAAAACATGGAAAAATACTAACATATCAATACCGTTTTGATAAATGTGTTTTAGATTTGTTTTTTAATGAGAATTCAAACAAGTTAATTTTTTACGATATACGAAAAAGAAATTATGATGGATTTCTATCAATAGAAAAATGTTTATTAGAGGTAAATTTGAAGAAGATTAAACTATATAAATCATAATCCAAGTACTTGTTTCATGCTAAATAAACCCTTTTGTTTATCTGAACACCAGATTGCTGCTTTTACTGCTCCGTTAGCATAAATTTTTCTATTTGTTGCTTTATGTGTTAATTCTATTCTTTCATCCTCATGTGCAAGTATCATAGTATGATCTCCTACAACTGATCCACCTCTCAAAGTGGCAAAGCCAATTTCTTCATTTGATCTTTGGCCAACTTTACCCTCTCTAGAGAGTTTTTTAATCTTTTCGAATTGATATTCCCTTGAAGCTGCAGCAACCTTCCCCATACTTAAAGCTGTTCCTGATGGTGCATCAACTTTATGCCTGTGATGCATTTCCAACACTTCTATATCCCAATTGTTGTCGATTGATCTTACAGCTTTGTCTATTAGAGAAAAAAGTAAATTAACGCCAATACTCATATTTGAAGAGTAAATGATTGGTGACAATTGAGAATTTTTTTTGATTATATTTTCTTGCTCTTTGCTTAAACCAGTTGTTCCTATAACCAAACCAATTTTATTTTCTGCTGCTAAATTAGAGTTATGAACCGTTGATTCTGGAGTTGTAAAATCAATGATAACTTCACCCTTAAGTAGTTCTTTTGGATCGTCTGAAATAACAATCTCATTTTCATTTATTCCTGAAATCAAACCGGCATCTTTACCAATAACCCCTTCCTCAGAAGGGTGGCAAGTTGCAGCAACCAATTCACACTCAACATGTTGATCTACAGCATTTACAAGCATTTTACCCATTCTGCCAGCAGAACCTGCGATAGATATTTTTACAGTTT
>CAZNBI010000390.1:0-1150 GCA_964571065.1 uncultured Rhodobacterales bacterium
GTTGCTTTTGTGTCTTTTTCACTTTTTAATTTTGTTGGAGACCCAGTTCATAATATGGTTGGACAAGAGGCATCTACAGAGAAAAGAGAAGAAATAAGAGAAAAACTTGGCTTAAACGATCCAATTTATACACAGTTTTTTAGATTTGTAGGAAATGCTTCAAAAGCTGAATTTGGTCTATCATATCAACTGAGGCGCCCTGTTTCAGATCTAATAACAGAGAGATTGCCTGCAACCTTAGAACTAGTCTTTGTTTCTGCACTAATTGCTATTCTCGTTGGAGTGTTGTTTGGAGTCTATACTGGTATTAATCGAGAAGGCTATTTAAGTAATTCTATACTTATTATATCCCTTTTTGGTGTATCACTTCCAACATTTGTTATTGGAATATTATTTATATATTTATTTTCTGTAATATTGGGGATATTACCTTCATTTGGGAGGGGGGAAGTAATTCAATTTGGTTTTTGGTCAACAGGTTTTCTTACTCTTAGTGGATTGAAAGCCATTATTCTGCCATCAGTTACGCTAAGTCTTTTCCAAATGACTTATATTATACGTTTAGTAAGAGCTGAAATGATGGAAATCTTGCAGACAGATTATATAAAGTTTGCAAGAGCAAGGGGTATTAATCAAAATGTTATAAATTATAGTCATGCACTTAAAAATGGTTTGATACCTGTAATTACTATTACTGGAATTAATGTTGGAACATTAATAGCTTTTTCAATAATTACTGAAACTGTATTTCAGTGGCCAGGAATGGGATTGCTTTTTATTAATGCTGTTCAATTTGTTGATATTCCAATTATGTCAGCATATTTGATCATGGTTGCCTTCATTTTCGTAATGATAAATTTTATAGTAGATATTGCCTATTACTTCATTGATCCTAGAATACGATTTAAAGAAGAAGGTGCAGCAGAATGATTAAATTGTTTAATAATTTTATTGATACTGATATTGGTTACAGCTTCAAAAAATCAAAGATAGCAATTATTTCTACAATTGTTTTTTTAATAATAGTTTTGTCATCAATGTTTGCTGGCATTGTTGCTCCTTACGATCCTTTTGATCCAGCTAGTATTTCCCTAATGGATGCTTTTACTCCACCTATTTGGGTTGATGGTGGAAACGTTAGTTTTCTCCT
>CAZNBI010000391.1:0-1145 GCA_964571065.1 uncultured Rhodobacterales bacterium
TAATACATATATTGTTATAGATAAAGTTAACTTCAAGGGCAATAGCATTTTGAGGTAAGCATTAATTATCCTGTGAAGCCTTTTGGCGGGTAAACCTGGTATAAATTTTTTATGTGCAAATTAATCGAATTCTATATACCCATATCTATAACAACTTTCCCTTTGGCTCGCCGATTTCTAAGGATATCTAAACCCATATTAGCGTCTTCAAGTCGAAAGATGTTGCTTACTAGAGGGTTTAATTTTTTATCCTGCCAAAGTTGTATCAAGTCAGTATTACTCTTACGGAATTTCTTTAAGCTTATTTCCTTGTAAGCGCTCCAGTGTACTCCTATCACGTTAATATTTTTTATCATCACAATGTTTAAAGGAAAGCTGGGTACCCTTCCACTTGCAAAACCAACTGGGATTATTCTTGCGCACTGATTTGCAGATTTAAAAGATTCTTCAGATAAGTTTCCTCCAACTGGATCGTAAATGACATCCGCGCCTCCAATCGATTTTATTTTTTTTACGAGATTTGGATCATTACTTTTAAGGAGATAAGATGCTCCTAAATTCTTTGCTACATCAAGTTTTGGAAGGCTACTGGCAACTGCTATTACATTTGCTCCCAATGCTATACCGAGTTCAACAGCCGTCGTGCCTACACCTCCGGAGGCCCCAAGTACCAGAAGGTTTTCACCTTTTTTCAATCTCGCACGCTCTTTTAGAGAGACATACCCAGTACCGTAAGCAATTAAGAATCCCGCTGCTTCATTACTATCCATATTTTTTGGAATAGAAAAGCAGGCTGTTTCGTCAGCAATAACTTTTTCAGACAAACCACCATGTTTAACTAGCGCTACCACCCGTTCACCTATTTTAAACTTTGACGATGTATTATGAATTTGCTCAATAATCCCACATACCTCTAGTCCTGGTGCAAAGGGAAAAACTGGTTTGTGTTGATATTTTCCTTCCATTAGCAGAGTGTCAGCAAAATTAAGTCCACAAGAAAGCACCTTTAGTAATATTTGATTTTTCTCAGGAATAGGCTCAGGCAGGTTAGCTGGACTCAATTGAGTTCCCAAATTTTTGATTATCATTGACTTCATTTTACACCCTAAATTAGTCCACTTTGTTTATAACTCTGATGATATAGA
>CAZNBI010000392.1:0-1143 GCA_964571065.1 uncultured Rhodobacterales bacterium
TTTTTATAATTCATCTTATGATTTTCTTTAATAAAATATCCCAAGTATAAATAATTTAATTTATTATCTTTTACAAAGTTAATTGTGTCTATAATCATATACTTCCCAATACTTAATTTTCTATCAGTCGTATCATAAAAGGAATAAACTGCAGATAATCCGTCTCTTTGTATGTCTATGAGCATTACTCCCACAATATTTCCTTTAAGACTTTTGTATTCAAATATCATAGAATTAATAGGTGTAAGATTTATCATATTTGAGTAATTGGCCCATGACATTTTTGACATAAGACCGTTTTCATGGCGCTGTTTTTGATATTTCTTAAAAAGATCATAATGTTGTTTATTTGATTGGCAGGGAAGTATATTCCTGATCAATTTTTGAGAATAGCATCTTTTCTGGTTTTGGTTTGGTTTAAAGCTTTTGCATATTACTCTTAGAGGGATGCATTCATTACAATCAGAGCAAATTGGTTTATAAGCCCAATTTTCAACCCTTCTAAATCCTGTCTCAGCTAATTGGTCGTGAGTTTCAGGATGTTCTGACAGATTTACAAATGCTCTAGTTTCAATTTTATTATCAATGTATGGGCAATTTGAATGGTTGCTTATTTGAACCGGAATATGAGAGAGCTTTATTATTGACTTTTGAATAGACATAAGACTAGTTAAATGTTTCATTTATTATGCGAACTTCAAAACCTTCACTTTTCAAAGTAGCAATTATTTCTTCAATACTTTTTTTATTTTGGGCTTCAATGACTGCATCTATTTTAGCTTTTTTTACTGGTACGTCGTGAAACATTCTTTGATGATAAATTTCAATTATATTCCCACCGGTTTTTGCAATTGCATTAGAGATTTTTGATAACATGCCAGGCTCATCTGTAATGCCAATACGTATTCTAGCTAATCTGCCATCACGTGATAATTTTTTATTTAGAATGCCTGCATAAATTCTACTATCTATATTCCCACCACAAATAATTGAACATACTTTTTTATTTTTAAACAATGATAAATTTTCAATAATTGCTGTAACGCCAGCTGCTCCAGCTCCTTCAGAAATTATTCTCTCATATTCAAATAAATTGCTAATAGTATTTTCAATAGAAATATCATCTACTAATATTATATCATC
>CAZNBI010000393.1:0-1137 GCA_964571065.1 uncultured Rhodobacterales bacterium
TTATCATTAAATTTTGAAGACATTGCTCCCATTGCATCAAAAAGAACTGATAAAGTCCAATGTAATTCCTCTCCACCTCCAGCAAATATTATATCTTGCATACCATATCTAATTGCATCGACTCCAGATGTTATACAATGAGCTGATGTTGAGCAAGCGGATGAAATAGAATAATTTAAACCTTTTATTTCAAAAAATGTTGATATGCATGCTGATACAGTTGATGACATACATCTTGGCACCATGTATGGGCCAATCCTTTTAGGACCTTTTTGTCTCGTAATATCAAAAGCATTTAAGAGATTTGAAGTTGAAGGACCACCAGATCCAGCAATTAGACCTGTCCTTAAGTTAGAAACTTCATTTTTACTTAATCCGGAATCATTAATAGCTTGTTGCATTGATAAGTAGGCATAAGCTGAGCCACTACCCATAAAGCGCATTTGTTTTCTATCAATCTGCTCATTTAAGTCAATTTTAATATCTCCCTTTATTTGAGATCTGAAACCTAACTCGGCATAATCATCAGCAAAAACAATTCCAGATTTACCCTTTTTTAGTGAATCCAATACTGAATTCTGGTCATTTCCAATTGATGAAATAATACCTAAACCTGTAACAACTACACGGCGCATGAATTATCCTTTTTAAGATTTAAATAAACCAACTCTAATATCACTCGCTTCAAAAACTTTTACATTATCACAATATACATTTCCATCAGCAATACCTAATATTAATTTTCTCATTAATACCCTTTTGACGTTTAAATTAAAAGTTAATAGTTTTGCAGATGGTAAAATTTGTCCAGAAAATTTAACTTCACCAACTGATATTGCTCTTCCTCTTCCTTCACCACCAAGCCAACCTAAATAGAAACCTAAAAGCTGCCATAACCCGTCAAGTCCTAAACATCCCGGCATCACGGGATCATTTTTAAAATGGCAAGTAAAAAACCACAAATCTGGTTTAATATCATACTCTGCTTTGATTAAACCTTTTTGAAAATCACCACCATGATCATTGATTAACGTTATTCTATCTGTCATTAACATCGGAGGCATAGGAAGTTGAGGATTTCCATGTCCAAATAACTTTCCTTCAGCACAACTTATTAAATCATCAAATGTGAAGGAA
>CAZNBI010000394.1:0-1136 GCA_964571065.1 uncultured Rhodobacterales bacterium
TCTGAAATGATGAATTTTCTTAGCCAAACAAAAAAATTTTTTGAACACTTGAATCGAAATGTTTTTTTTCTTTCTCTGGCACAAATATTTTCAATGACTTCTATGAACATTAATATCATAACAACAGGTTTAGCAGGATTTATCATAGCGCCCTATGGATGGTTATCAACATTTCCACTTAGTTTACAATTTATTATAACCATGCTCTTTACGTTTCCATGTTCAATTTTAATGTCAAAATATGGCAGAAAAATTGTTTTTGTTGGGGGTGTTTTATCAGTTTCAACTGGTGGGCTTATAATGACTATAGCTTTATTTCAAAAGAATTTTTATTTATTTTGTTTTGGTTCTGTCTTGCTTGGATTAGGGCATGCAACAAATTTATTTTATAGATATGCAGCCACAGAGACAGTTCCAAAAAATGTCAAACCAAAAGCAATGTCTCTTGTATTATCTGCAGGGTTAATTGCAGCTCTTTTAGGCCCGAGAATATACCAAATCTCAGCTGATGCTATTCTTCCCCATCTTTATGCAGGAAGTTACTTAATGATTGCTATAACACAATTAATTGCATTGCCTTTCATAATGAGGATAAAAATCCCATTGCCTCCAAGAAGTAAAATAGGTGGCAGAAAAATTATTGAAATTTTTTATGAAAAATCAATGATTAAAGGTGTTATTTCTGCTGCTGGTGGTTACGGCATAATGAGTTATTTAATGACAGCAACACCTTTGCAAATTATTAATGTTTGCAAATTTAGCATTGCAGAAAATGCTAATATTATTCAATGGCATGTTATTGCTATGTTTGCACCATCATTTTTTACTGGTACATTAATACAAAAATTTTCTGCAGAGAAAATATTAATTACTGGTCTATTATCGTATATATTTGTTGCCATTATTGCATTTACAGCTGAGGCTCCTAATCAATATCTTTTAGCTCTATTCTTACTTGGAATTGGTTGGAATTTTCTATACATTGGTGGATCAACTTTAATTGTTAATGCAACAAAACCTGAAGAGCAGGGAAAAGTTCAGGGAATTTCTGATCTAATAATTTTTGGAACTGTTGCATTTTCTTCTTTAAGCGCGGGTTTGGCTCACTATACATTAGGTTGGGATAAAATGGTTCT
>CAZNBI010000395.1:0-1134 GCA_964571065.1 uncultured Rhodobacterales bacterium
CCTAAATTAATTAAATTTCCTCATCATTTAATAATTTAGATACAATCTGACTTGTATAATCAACCATGGAAATAATTTTTGAATAGTTCATTCTTTTGGGTCCAATTACACCTAAAGCTCCAAATACTTTTTGTTCATAAGTCTGAATAGGAGCAATTATTAGGGAACAACCTGTTCCCTCAAAAAGTCTGTTTTCAGATCCTATAAAGATTTTTACTCCTGATGCACTAGCAATGTCTTCTAATAATTGAATGCTTAATTCTTGGTTTCCTAATGTGCTAAATAAGGATTTTATTTTTTCTAGATCTTCAATCGCCTGTACGTCATCTAGAAGTTTGTCATGACCGTGAATTATCAGAGAAGAATCTGAGTGATCATTCGCCCAGATTGCTAAACCTTTGTTGATTAAACCTGCAGCAAGTGCGTCAATCTCATTTTTTCTTTTTTTTATATCTAAATTAATTTTAGTCCTTAGTTCATCGATACTTTGTCCATTTATTTTTGAATTCAAATAGTTTCCAGCCATTTCAAAAGTCATGTCTGGTGTGCCCTCATCAATTGTAATTATTCTGTTCTCAACTGATCCAATACTATCAATCAAAACAACTAATGCTTTTTCTTTAGAAAGTCTTACGAATTCTACATGCTTCAAATCCTTTTCTGTTTTTGGTACTACAACTATCCCAGCATGGCTTGACATACCTGACAAAGAGGCGCTTGCTTCAGACAGTAATTCTTTTGGACCTCTTTGGCCTGCATTATTTAAATCTTTTAAGAACAAATTGTCTTTTGCATTATAAAGAGTTTGAAATGCTAAAAGGTTATCAACATACAATCTTAGACCTTTTTCTGTAGGAAGTCTTCCTGATGATACGTGGGGTGAATAAATTAATCCCATAACTTCTAGTTGGGACATAATGTTTCTCAATGAAGATGAAGAAGCCATCTCTTCTGATTTGTTTGAAAGTGTTTTTGAACCTACTGGTGCTCCATCAATCAAATAGGAGTCTATTATCTGATTTAATACGATTTTCTTTTTATCATCTAAGTCATCATTTGACATACTTTAAATTATAACTTCTCTTTATATTCGGTCAATAATGCATTAAATATAAAAGTATTAAATTAACTTTG
>CAZNBI010000396.1:0-1131 GCA_964571065.1 uncultured Rhodobacterales bacterium
AAAATAAGAGCTATAATAATCTTTCAACAACAACTTTAGAAAGTTCATATAACCTGCTCCAAAGACAAAATTTGCAATCTGAAATATATAACAACTTCATAAACTTTTCAGAGATAATGAAAATTGAAGTCGAAGCATGGCATGAAGAAATGGGTGCAGGTTTTATGGAAGTTGCTCTTTTATCAGGCAAAACTATAAAATCGGCTGATGATACAATCTTAGTTAAGCATTTAATCAAACAGATTGCTCTAAGGCATGATAAAGTAGCTACATTTATGGCAAGGTGGAGTAATGATGCTGATGGCCATAGTGGCCATATCCATATTTCTCTGGAAAATGGTAAAAAAGAAAATTTATTCAAAAATAATTCAAAGACTTTTAAAAACTTTGTCTCAGGGATGCAAAGTTATTCACCTGAATTAATGCTTTTATTTGCTCCAAATGCTAACTCCTTCAAGAGGTATCAACCTGAGATATTTACTCCTATAATCAATGATTGGGATTGGGATAGCAGGAAAGTAGCTTTTAGAGCAATAAAGGGAGAAAAATCGAGAATAGAAAATAGAATACCTGGTGCAGATATGAACCCATACTTAGGAATTGCAGCCACAATTGCAACAGGATTAGAGGGTATTAGTAACAATGTTTCAGAGAAAGTTCAAAGATTGGTTAAGCTTCCGTCAAACGTATCTGAGGCATGTAAAAAGCTTGAGGGTTCTAAAATTGCAAAGAAATATTTATCGAATGAATTTGTAAGTTTTTTTTGTGAGTTTAGACAAAAAGAAAATGCAATTGAAAGTTCAAAAATAACAGATATAGAAAAAAAGCGCTTGATTGAATTTTCCTGAACCTTACTATCAAAAAAATTAACGGATTGAAAAAATTTGAGTATTAAAAATATATTATTTATTATGACAGACCAATTACGATGGGATTATCTATCGTGTAATGGTCATCCACATCTTAAAACTACTAACATAGATAAATTAGCAAAAAGAGGAATTAACTTTAAAAATGCTTTTGTTCAGTCACCTATGTGTGGCCCATCTAGAGCATGTTTTTACACTGGTAGAACAATTTTCAGTAATGGCGTCACATGGAATAGAGTTCCTCTTCCTATTGGTGAATTAA
>CAZNBI010000397.1:0-1131 GCA_964571065.1 uncultured Rhodobacterales bacterium
TTGATGGGTTAAAAAACAAATATTCAATTCAAGTTATGGACATAATCTCATTGGTGGATAAGCAAAGTATTGTTGATTTTAACAAAGATACTGGAGAGTTCGCAATTAGTTTAATGAAACAAAATACTGATGATTTTCTTCATGGCACTTCCAACAATCCCAAACCTATGAGGAGAAAATTTCGGGATGAAACAGGAAAGACTTAAAATTAGAGGAAATGATACTAGTTGATAATTCACAAAAAAAAATTGTTTTGACAATAGATATTGAAGCAGCTTAAAAAGGTTTAAAAATTTTCCATACCTTTAGTTACGTCTGCTTCATTTAACTTAGGGGCTTCCCCATTTATATCAATAAATTTTTGAATAGCCATTCCTTCTATTTTATAAATTTTTTCATGGGTTTCTTCTTTATGAGATGTAACTTTTACAAATTTAATCTTTACGTATTTTTCAAAGAATTTCATCTTCTCATCAATAATATCTATATTAAATTTGTTTTGAACATATTCATGAAATTTAAGAAAATTTTTTGTTTGTTCAATGTATTTAATATATTTTTTCGCATTAATCATTTTAGAAAAATGATCTGTTAATCTTTTTCTTATTCCATCTTTGGTCTCTTCACATTTACCAATATAATCCCATTGCTCTTTATTTGGTAATGTTACCTTTATCCAGTAAACACCTATATCTTTTTTTTGTAATGGACATGGAACTGAAATTAAATCATCTTTTAACTCAATATTCTTAAAAGAACCGTATTTATTATAAGACCTCAGTCTAAAACCATTATCAGTATGAGGGTATCCACTAACACCATTTATTGTAATAAGTTTTGTTCTTGTAGTTGATCCAGTTAAATCTATTAAACCGTAGTATTCAAATATTTTATTAAAATCATACCAATCAGACCAAACATCAAATTTATTTACCATATTAGGTTACTCGCCTATATATTTATGGTCATCATATATTTGCTTAACATCCTCGTCATTCTGTAATTGAATAGAAGCATAATCATATGCTTCCCAATCACTTTTGATAGCTTCCATCATAATTTCCTTGTCTGAAAGAAATTTCTCATCACAATATCGTAAAAGGCTATGATTGTTATATCCTGAACCTTGTT
>CAZNBI010000398.1:0-1130 GCA_964571065.1 uncultured Rhodobacterales bacterium
GTGAATTAACTGGTGGAGTTTATTTTGCTGAGCCAAGGGGTATTGATATTATGCCCGATGGTTCAAAAAAAGGGTATGATACCAATTTATATACAACGCCTGAAATTGAGAGAATTGGAAGAGTAGCATTTGATCTTGCTAAAAAGAGAAATAATAAAGTCACTTCAGTAGAAAAAGCCAATGTGATGCTCTCTGGTGTTTTATGGAGAGAAGTAATAACAGAACTTCATAAAAAAGAAGGAAACAATATAGAGTTAGAGCATATGTTTGCAGATAATTGTGCTATGCAACTGGTAAGAGCTCCAAAACAATTTGATGTTATTGTTTGTGATAATTTATTTGGTGACATGCTTTCTGACTGTGCAGCAATGCTAACAGGATCACTTGGTATGCTTCCATCTGCTTCTCTTGGGGCGCCAAATAAAGATGGGATCAGAAAAGCAATGTATGAACCTGTTCACGGATCAGCACCTGATATAACAGGGAAAGGTGTTGCAAATCCACTTGCTCAAGTACTGAGTTTCACTATGATGTTACGTTACTCATTTGACTATAATCAAGAAGCCGATCTTATTGAAAATGCTGTTTCAGAAGCTTTATCATCTGGTGCAAGAACACCTGACCTTGGTGGCGGTAGCAAAAATGTTTCTACAACCGAAATGATGGATTTAGTAATCAACTCAATGAATAATCATAGATAATTGAGAGGCTATTATGACATATAATATTGCAGTAGTGGGCTCCACAGGAGCTGTTGGCAGAGAAATGCTTCAAACATTGTACGAAAGAGACTTTCCCGTTGATAATGTATATGCACTAGCTTCATCGAAATCTCCTGGAAGACAAGTTGGTTTTGGAGATGAAAGGACAATTGATGTCCAGCCTATCGAAGATTTTGATTTTTCAAAAGTAGACTTTGCTTTTTTTAGTGCTGGGGGAGATGTCTCAGAGAAATATGCTCCTTTAGCAGGTAAATGTGGTACACTAGTTATTGATAACTCCTCAGCTTTTAGAATGACAGATAATGTTCCGCTGATAGTGCCTGAGGTAAATCACTATGATTTAAAGGGTTGTTTAAGTGAAAATGGAGGCATTAATATAATTGCTAATCCTAATTGTTCAACTGCACA
>CAZNBI010000399.1:0-1124 GCA_964571065.1 uncultured Rhodobacterales bacterium
ATTAAAATTTTTTATTAATTTTTATAATTCTTCTAAGTCTTCCAGATGCTTGTCGAGTGCTTTTGCTGCTATCTGAAGTTCATATATATAAATTATAATTGATAAGCCAAAGAAAAGTACAGCTACTAGAAAGGTGTTTATAAAGAAAACTGGGTATTTAAATGCAAAGAAAATAGATAGTAAATTAACAATAAAACTTAATGATGAAAGTGTTTGCATAAACTTATTTAAAATTAATCTCTGACGCAAAATTTTTATTTGAGCTAAATATCTTTTTGCTGATTTATCGTTTATTGAAATTTTTTTGTTAATAAATTCATCGTGTATTTTTCTAATTAATAAAGATAGTGAATTATATCTATTGCCAAAATTAGCCATCATAAGTGGTATTGCTGGAAAAAGAATTGCTGGAAGCAAAATTAAATTATCTATGTCATTCATGGCACTTAATCAAATATTATATTGTATATCATGCATATCAAATATTAGAACCAAATGTAGATTATAATAGAAAAAGTTACTATATAAATTCTAAATAAGAATGGATTAATATTATGAGAATGGTAATCACTTCAAAAGTTAAAGATGTCAATCTTTGGCTTTCATATAGGGAAGAGAGGCTTTTAACGATATCAAAGTTTGCTACCAATATTTGGGAATACGTTGAGAGTGGTGGGAGTAATGTTACTGCAATTACATTTGATGTGATTGACGAAAAACAAATGTATCTAGCACTTAATGATGAAATGGTAAAATCAGAAATGTTAAGGCATGGCGTCTTTCCAGAAACAATATTAAGTTTTAAACAAAAAGTTTAATTATTTTCACTTTGCTGCATCAGCAGTTGAATAAGAGTTGATCGGCCCGTCACCTAAAGCTTGGATGACATATCGTGTGTTTCTGTAGGATGTTCTTATTAATACCTTATCTTTGTTTTTGGATTTCAGTTTGAGATACAACTCAACAGCTTCAGATAGAGTAGGGGAGTTATCATTGGCCAACCTATCGGGTTGCACCAGTTGGATAGCTGGAATATCCAGCTTCTGTAGTCTTATTCCCATCCAGTAATCTTCAAGACGTTGGTCTATTGATTTTGCAACACGTCTTGCAGTCGTAATTAGTTT
>CAZNBI010000400.1:0-1122 GCA_964571065.1 uncultured Rhodobacterales bacterium
GTAAAAAAAACTTTTCTAATTTACATTGATAAATACATTTTTTACAAAATCTAAAGACGTTCATAAATACTTGAACTTTTTTATAGCTAATAATCTTGCAGATTACTCTACAAATAGAAATTATGATCTCGGCCCACCCCATCATAATGTTAGTAAACTATCGCCATATATAAGGCGAAGGTTTATTTCTGAAACCGAGATTATCGATTTAATATCTAAAAAATTTAAATTAAGTAAAGTAGATAAATTTGTACAAGAAATATTTTGGAGAACCTACTGGAGAGGATGGCTAGAGCTTCACCCAAAAGTCTTTGATGAGTATGAAAAAAAAATTAGTAAATATGAAATTATTAATAAAACTGGCATTAAATGTTTTGATAACTGGACAGATGAGCTTATAGAAACTGGTTATCTTCATAACCATGCTAGAATGTGGTACGCTAGTATTTGGATTTTTACATTGAAAAGATCATGGGAAGAAGGTGCACATTTCTTCAGTGATCACCTACTCGATTTTTGTCCAGCATCAAACACACTCGGATGGAGATGGGTTGCAGGACTTCAAACATTAGGGAAAAATTATTTAGCAAACTCTGAAAATATAAAAAAATTTACGAATAATAGGTTCTATCCTAAAGATCAATTAAATGAATATGAACTACCCATAGAAGATAAGAGTAACTTAAATAGTGTAGTAAAACCAAAAATATCCTATGAAGAAATTTTTATAGATAAACTTAAAAATAAAAGTCTAGGATTAGTACTAACTAATAATGATTTGTCATTACATAAAATAATCAATAATTTCAATATCACAAATTATAAAACATGTGTTTTTTATAATAAAATTAATAAAAGTAAAGTAGTACAGAATTTTGAACAAAATCTTTTACATGAAGTTGTAAATACTACTCCAAAAGCTGAATTGATTTCTACTTTTCAGGGACTAACAGACTGGATAAAAAAGAATAAAATGAAAGAATTGATAATACCATATGAAACTGTTGGTTCAAAGATTGTCAGTACAAGAGAATTTTTAAATAATTTAGGATTAATTGGTGTAAAATATCATTTTTATTTACGTGACTGGGATAAAGTTTCATTTCCATTTGCAAATAAAGG
>CAZNBI010000401.1:0-1116 GCA_964571065.1 uncultured Rhodobacterales bacterium
GTGATACAAATATTATTGAAAGACCCAAACCTGAAGAGCTAGCGGACATAGCTGAACAGATGGCTTTTTCAGTTTCTCAACTTGGCTATAAACCTCGTGTTGCATTTGCTAGTTTTGCAAATTTTGGTAGCCCATCCCTTCCTTCAACATCATCAGCTCGAGAAGCTGTAAAAGTTCTTGAAAGTAGATCTGTTGAATTTGAATTTGATGGAGAAATGTCCGTAGAGATTGCACTCAACTTTCAACTAATGAAAAAAAACTACCCTTTTTGCAAGCTGACTGACGAAGCAAATATTTTGGTCATGCCGGGACTTCACTCAGCAAACATATCTTTTAAACTGCTTCAAAACCTTGGTGGTGGGTCTGTTATTGGACCTATTTTACTAGGAAGTGAGTTTCCAATGCAAATAGTTCAAATGGGTGCAAGCGTGAATGAGATAACAAATGCTGCAATCTTCAGCGCTTATGATGCTCTTAACGACTAAATATCTTTAATCAAACTTTTTAAGCTTTGGGTTGGTCTTGGACCAACATGAGATATTATTTCACTAGCCACAATTGAACCAATTTTACTACAATTTTCTGCATT
The DNA here is from genome assembly GCA_964571065.1 of uncultured Rhodobacterales bacterium. GTDB lineage: Bacteria > Pseudomonadota > Alphaproteobacteria > Puniceispirillales. The sequence continues at coordinate 590 of CAZNBI010000401.1, forward strand.
TAAATTTAAACATGTTCCATGAAGATAACCTGCAGCAAAAAGATCTCCTGCACCAGTTGTGTCAATAACAGTTTTTGGTTTATAAGCTTCAACATTAGTCCATTTATTATTTCTGAATACTGTTGATCCATTTGATCCCAACGTAATAACAGTTTCCTTTCCCATTTCTTCAACTTTGCGTTTTGCACTCTCTAAATCACATTCATATAAACTTTTAATTTCGTCCTCATTACAAAACAAAATATCTGCAAAATTTTCTATAAATGCAATAAAGTCATCTCTATGACGCTCAACACAAAAGCTGTCAGACAAAGTTATTGCTACTAAATTATTTCCATCCTTTGCAACTTTAGCCGCTTTTCTAAAAGCATCTTTTGCTTGAGGCGGATCAAATAAATAGCCTTCAAGGTAAACTAATTTGCTCTTTTTTATTAAACTTTCATCAATGTCTTGTTCATTAAGGTTTACGCAAGCTCCAAGAAAAGTATTCATAGATCTTTCAGCATCTGGTGTTATTAAGATTGTAG
>CAZNBI010000402.1:0-1108 GCA_964571065.1 uncultured Rhodobacterales bacterium
CCTTTAAAAATAAAAATCTTTTAATTTAATTAACATAAATATAATATCTAAACATAATTTTTGTTAATTTAATATCTATGCCTAAAGAAAATAATAATATATTTTTAGTTTTTTTAATATTAGTTTTTTCTACTTACCTTCCCTCAACAACGTTCAGTGATACTTCAACAAAACTTTCAGTAAGGGGTTCTGGACAAATAATACCTAGATTTGAAACATTAAAGTTTAATGAAGTTAGGTTGAGGAAGGGACCTAGCAGGGACCATCCTATTGATTGGGTATATAAACTCAAAGGTCTTCCATTAAAAATAATTTCTGAATTTGATGACTGGCGAAAAGTTGAAGATTTTGATGGTGTCAATGGATGGATACATAGATCACAACTATCTAGAAAAAGGATGGTTCAGGTTATTTCTTCAAATAGTGAAATAAAATCAAAACCAAACAATGACTCTGACATACTAGCTTTAGCTGAAACAGGGGTTTTACTGAATTTAGAGCGCTGTGACGAAATATGGTGTAGAATTTCAAAACAGAATATAAAAGGTTGGATTTTGAGAGATAATATATTTGGTATATTAGAAAATGAGCTTCCAAATTAGTTATGGCGCTAAATTTTATTTAGCGCCATATTTACTTAAATATCAAACCTATCTGCATTCATTACTTTATTCCAAGCTAAAATAAAGTCATTAATAAAAAGCTCATTGGAATCGTCACATGCATATTCTTCTGCAATAGCACGTAATTGAGAATTTGAACCTATTATTAAATCTACTCTAGTAGCTGTAAAATGTCTTTCTCCAGTTTCTCTAACAATACCATTGAAAATATTGTCTGATACAGGCACCCATTCATATTTCATATCTAAAATCTTAACCAGAAATTCATTTGATAATTTATTAGTATCTTGTGATAAAATCCCATGTCCATCGTAGCTAATACCTAATGAACGAAACCCAGCTATTAATACCACCATTTCTGATGCGGTAAGATCTAAAAGCTGCGCTTTATCTAAAAGCATTTCTTCTGGGCTCACATTAAAATCATCTTTTTGAAAATTTCTAAAACCATCAGCTAAAGGTTCCAAAACTTCAAAAGATTCTTT
>CAZNBI010000403.1:0-1107 GCA_964571065.1 uncultured Rhodobacterales bacterium
ATTCTAATACTTGATTTTTCTAATGCACTTGAATGCACAAATATATCTTTCGATTCATCATCTGGTGTAATAAACCCATATCCTTTATTTGGATTAAACCATTTTACTTTTCCGGTATTTGACATAAAAATCCCCTTTGATTTTATGTTATAACATAAAATTTGATTTTGTAATTTCAAAAAGCAATATAAATTGTAAATATGTCAAAAATAAATAGATTGTTGGGAAAAATTGTTTGGATTCTGAAAAAAATAAAATTGAAAAAGTTAAATTAAAATTGATAGATACTTGTAAATCTTTCGTAATTACAGTTACGAATAATGATCATCCTGATATTGGATATGCGCCATATATTTATAGAGATAATTTTTTTTATATTTTTTCCAGCGAACTTTCATCTCATATAAGATTATTGATTAATAAAAAAGTTGGAACATTTATGCTTATCAAAGATGAGAGAGACACAAAAAATATTTGGGCTAGAGTGAGAATGAAATTCCAAGCAAAAGTTTCTATAATAAGCAGGAATGTTCCAGAGTTTCAAGAAATTACAGATATAATTTCAATTGAACATGGAAATACAATTAACATTATTAAACAATTTAAAGACTTTCACTTAATGAAAATAATTCCAACTCAAGGAACTATTATTACAGGCTTTGGGAGTGCTTATAATTTAATTGGCAAGAGCTTAGAAGTAAAAAGTAAAATCAAGGGCAACTCAAAATAATTTAAAAATAATAAAACCCAATATAAATCCTAAGAAAATCCCTTCTATGTAGCTTATCCATAAGATTGAGTAGTTTGATAAGTTGAATTGTTTTTGAAATCTATTAATCAAACCAACATGAAAATTTTTTAACAATTTTATTATCATATTAATAAATGAAATATCTTATATATAATGAAAATAAAATAAAATTATTTTTTACGTATTAATTTTCTATAATTTATTTAGCATTATTCATAATTAAGACTTTACATATAAAATAAACTAGTATGAGTTATCTATAATAATTAAATTATTTTAAATGAAAAAATTAATTGGTACTGAATTTCAAATAAATGTTTGGGAGGAAATAAAAAGAATTCCTAAAGGCCAAACTA
>CAZNBI010000404.1:0-1106 GCA_964571065.1 uncultured Rhodobacterales bacterium
CATCGTTAACTAAAGCATTATTCTTTAAAATGGATTTATGAAGAACAGTGGTGCTAGCAAATAAGCCTTCTGCTTTGCTGTAGCACATAAACACGTATGTATTATTATTTCTATTTTCAACAAAGACATCTAAAAGACCTCCCTGGCTCAGATAAAGGACTTTAGGAATGTTTTTTACAGTTGTTGTTTTGCCATTAACAACATTGATTGTCTTTAGTTTTCCCTCTTTTTCAGTAACTAAAACGTTCTCATTATCAATTTTAGATACTCCCCAAGGGTAAGATAAATTTGGTCCTACTTGAGATATATATGTTTTTGAGTATGCTTGATTAATATGAAACAGAAAAACGAAAAAAAGTATTATTAACTTAATAAACATTCCTACACCTTTATATTGTTATAAATTAATATAATAAAATGATTAATAAATACCCAACTTTATATAGCTTTCGCCGTTGCCCCTATGCCATGCGAGCCAGACTTGCATTACGTTTGTGTAAAATACAGTGTATAATTAGAGAAATAAGTTTAAAGGCAAAAAATAGTGAATTTCTTAGGTTGTCTCCGAAGGCAACAGTACCAGTTTTAGTTTTGCCAAATGGTGAAGTATTAGAAGAAAGTCTGGATATTATATATTGGTCTTTGGAACAAAATGACCCTTACAAACTGAAAATTAACAATCAATTGGCAAATAAAACTGATAAACTAATTGAGTTATTTGACACTGAATTTAAGTTTCATCTAGACAGGTATAAATACTCATCGCGATACAATACTAAGAATTCACAAGTTCATAGAGATAAGGCAAGGGACATTTTAGTTCAAATCAATACCATGCTAGAAGGAAATAATTATCTTTGGGGTAATAATATATCTTTGTTAGATATTTCTATACTTCCTTTTGTTCGGCAATTTAGAATTGCTGATAAGGAATGGTTTGATGATAATCTAGGCTTAGAGAATGTAAATAATTGGCTAAATACATTTTTAAATTCAGACCTTCTAGCAAGCATTATGACAAAATATAAAGTTTGGGAAATAGATGATCCCGTAACTTTGTTTTAATTATTTTTAATAGTTATACTTCTTTCTCTGTAAAGAGTGTA
>CAZNBI010000405.1:0-1105 GCA_964571065.1 uncultured Rhodobacterales bacterium
GGTTTGCGAGTTCACCTGCAAATTTATGCTTGAGCGCTAAAGAAAGTGCTGCATCCCGCATTAATTTCCAACCATAAGTTGATGGTGTCATAAATTTTGAAGACTTTGACGAATTATAAAAAACGTCTTTTGTAGCTCCTCTCCTCTCTGGTGAATAACTATTTAACAATTCTTTACCAGCTTTACCATTTAAAACCCACCCAAGTTTCCAGCCAATGTTTGCTGCATCTGAAAAACCATTGTTTAAGCCTCTTACTCCAAAAATAGGTACTATATGCGCACTGTCTCCAACAAAAAAAATGCTTTCATCCCTGTAGTCATCCAATGCAAGTGTGTTTGCAGAATAAACACTCCACCACTCTAACTCCCAACTTCCATTATAGTTTATATCTTTCAAAACCGCTGATACACTGTCACGGACATTATTCTCATCTAGGGCTTTCTCAGTTTTTTCATTATCGTTCAACTGGTAGTCAATACGCCAAATGTTATCAGGTTGCTTATGAATTAATACAGTACCGCCTCGACGGCAATCTGGATCAAAAAGAGCACGCCGAATTGTTGGATAATCGTGTTCCATCTTAATATCAACAATTACATAACGGCCCTCATAGTTTTCCCCTTTTAATCGGTGACCTAGAAATTTACGAATACTACTATGCGCACCGTCACACGCAAGAACCCAATTTGAAGACATTTCATAGATCTCTTCTGGGTCTTCTATTCTTAAAGTACATTCATTTTTTTTCTTTTTTATACCTATAATTTCACTTTGCCAGCGTGTTTCAATAAGGGGATTTACAGATACTGCATCCCATAGAAATTTTTCAATATATTGTTGTTGAATATTATACATTGGACGGAATTTTTCTTCACTACTATCAGGCATTTGAAACTCTAAGATTTTTTGTCCTCTATAAAATGAATGGCCAGTTGTCCAACCTAAAGATTTTTCCAAAAAAGCTGATGAAACTCCTAATGATTCGAAAATATAAAAACTTGACCTTGCTACACAAATTGCACGACTTCCGTCATTGAAAGTACTTTTATTATCAAATAAAACAGATTTAACACCCTCACGCGCTAAAGCTAAAGCTGCAGTCAT
>CAZNBI010000406.1:0-1104 GCA_964571065.1 uncultured Rhodobacterales bacterium
CGGTATCACCATCAGCTTGTGCATCACTTAAGCGCTTCAACGCTATCATTCCACAACCTTCACCTTGTCCAAACCCATCGGCACTGGCATCAAAAGTCTTACAACGCCCATCCGGAGATAAAGCGTTCATCTGACAAATACCAATTAAATGTTCAGGAGCCAGAACCAAGCTAACACCCCCTGCTAAGGCCAGATCACTTTCACCATTTCTTAAGGACAAACACGCTAGGTGCACTGCCAGAGATGATGAAGAACAGGCCGTGTCCAACTGTATGGCTGGACCATGCGAGTCTAAAAGATGACAAATCCGACCCGCTGTCAGACCACGCAATGCACTAAGTTGAGCGTAGCGATCAATCTCTCGATTATCAGTCGAATAGATCCTTTGCGAAGAGTAATCATCCCAATATTGACCAACAAAAACACCTGTCTTCCCACCTTTAAGAGAAGATGGTGCAATACCCGCATGTTCCAAAGTTTCCCAACTAACCTCCATTACCAAACGTTGCTGAGGATCAAGGCTTTCAGCTTCTCTTGGGGAAAGACCAAAAAACTGTGGGTCAAACTGATCAATATTATCTAGATAATAGCCTTTGCGTACATACATTTTTCCTGGAACTGTTATCTCGGGGTCAAAGTGTGCTTCGAAATCCCATCTATCATCAGGAATATCACTTAGAATATCCTCACCAGAACTTAAGAGATGCCAGAATTCTTCTGGTGTGCGTACTCCACCTGGATAACGGCACCCCATTCCAATAATTGCTATTGGTTCCTTCTGGATATTTCCTTTACCACGAGAAGCAAGTTCTGCCTGTAAACGTGCGATTTCTGCATTTGCCTCTTCTAACGTTTTAGGCCTGCTCTCATATGGTTTCTCCTCTTTAGGCATTGGCTATTATTCTCTCAATCTGAAACGCTGCAACTTTCCAGTCGCAGTACGAGGTAATTCATCAATAAATTCTAGCCACCTAGGACGTTTATGAGCATCTAGAGATTTTGCACATAGTTTTACCAGTTCACCTAGAACCGCATCTGAGGAAGCTACTTCATCATGCAAACAGACAAATGCCTTAGGTTTTAGAAGTCCAACTTGGTCGTAAT
>CAZNBI010000407.1:0-1103 GCA_964571065.1 uncultured Rhodobacterales bacterium
ATGGTGTTTGCTAACGGTATATCCAATCCTGACTCAATAATATTTGTAGAAAGAAGAATGTTTGCTTTACCTTGTGAAAAACCAATCATTGATTTATCTATTTCTTCAACACTCATTCTTCCATGTGCTGTAGCAATTTTTAAATCTGGTAATAATTCGATTAATTTATTATGGACTTTATTTAAGTCTTTTATTCGAGGCACAACACAAAATAATAGTCCACCCCTGTGAATTTCTCTTTTTATAGCTTCTTTTAACGTTACATTATCCCAAGTTGAAACAAACGTTCTTATTGAAAGTCTATCAACAGGCGGAGTTGTTATTAGGCTCATAGTCCGCACACCTGAAAGAGACATTTGAAGTGTTCTTGGTATTGGAGTAGCAGTCAATGTTAATACATGCATTGATTGCCTGATGGACTTTAAGTATTCTTTTTGTGCAACACCAAAATGTTGTTCTTCATCAATTATAAGGAGCAATAAATTATTAAATACAATTTTTTTAGATAATAACGAATGAGTTCCAATAATAATTTGAGTTTCACCAGTTTCAATTTCATGTTTTATTAATTTACTATCTTTAGATTTTACAAATCTTGATAACTCACTCACTTTTATTGGAAAACCCATAAACCTTTCTTGAAAATTAACAACATGTTGCTTAACCAATAGTGTTGTAGGTGCAATTACAGCCACCTGATAACCTGCCATTGCCGCCATAAAAGATGATCTAAGAGCGATTTCAGTTTTACCATAGCCAACATCACCACAAATTAACCTATCCATTAATCTCCCAGACAATAGATCATTTTCAACATCCTGAATGGCTAATTGTTGATCTTCAGTGGGAGTATATGAAAAGCGTGAACAAAAACGTTCGTATTCGTCTGAAGGAAATTCTAATGGTTTAATTTTAGTCGTTTCTCTACTGGCAGCTACTTTTATTAATTCATCTGCAATTTCTTTTATTCTTTTTTTAGCATTTGCTTTTCTTGCCTGCCAACCGCTACTACCAAGTTTATCAAGACTAGCATCAGTGCCTGAACCATATCTTGAAATAAGTTCAATATTTTCAACAGGAACATATAATCTGTCATTTCCACT
>CAZNBI010000408.1:0-1101 GCA_964571065.1 uncultured Rhodobacterales bacterium
GGACCTTGGAAGTCATAAATCATTTTACCATCAGCCCATATCTTGTAGAAGCCATTATCTTTGTGTGACCAATTAGCATTGACAACAATGTCTGTCCATTTACCAATTACTTCTACACTCTTGCTTTCGTCATAATCATTAGCGGCATTCTGAAATGTATATTTGCCATCGTTGTGTTCCCAATTAGCAAGTTGGAAATAACCTTTTCCATTATTAGCATTAGGCTTCTTCCAACCATTGTGATCGAATTGTGATAATTTTAAACTTGAAGGATTAAACTTTTCTTGTCCTTCTGGAATATAGATTGACCAAGCATACCATTTGTTGCCTTTGTAATATTTCTTTGTACCAATCTCTGCTCTCTCTGCCTTACCATTTGTTCTTTCACAATCGTTATTGGGTTGGTTATCATTTGCCATTTCACCATTAAACTTACCCCAACACTCTCCAGGTCTAACTTCAAACCTTAAACTGAACTTACCATCTCTAACAGGGTGGCCATCTTCTGCTGATACAATTTGTATCTGGTGATCTTCACCTTTTGTTCTGTTGCTAACTAACCAAACACAACCCATTCCAGTTGCTACATCTTTTGGTAAACAGAATTGATCATGTTTGTTATCTGATATTGATTTTGCTTCTACTGTCGAAATGCCAAATACAAACATTAACAATATAGTTGTACCTACGGTTGCTAGTGTTAATTTAATCAATTCATTTTTTATTTTCATTTTTTCTCCATATTAATACCTTTGATTATATCAGCAAATTATCTTCTGTCTAATGCAGTTGAAAGCAGGACAAATTAATGGATTTATAAAAAGAAATTAAAACTATCATTATTCCAATATTCCTTTACCTAAGGATAGGAATAATGGAAAATTTTAAGAAAATGTTTCCTCTGTGTTTCCCCAGAAACTAAAAAGGATTAGCTGCAATTAGCTAACCCATTGATTTTAATGGTGCCGGCACCAAGATTCGAACTCGGGACCTGATGATTACAAATCAACTGCTCTACCAACTGAGCTATACCGGCAATAATATATTTGTCTTATAAACTTATAAATATTTAAGTGCAAGTCTCAGATTAAAATTATAAAT
>CAZNBI010000409.1:0-1097 GCA_964571065.1 uncultured Rhodobacterales bacterium
CAAATCCAAAGTCAAATGTAATACTCATAAGTGGAGACGGGGCTTTCTTATCTGGTGGTCTGTCTATTGAAGCTGCATTTCAAGAAAACAAACCGATAATTGTTGTTATTGATAATAATGGAGGTTTAGATTGTATTTCACAACAGCAGGAAAGATTGTTTGAGAGTGGTAAACATTTTGCGACAGATTTTCGTGATATACCTTTTCATAGAATGTTTGAGGGGCTTGGTGGTTATGGAGAACTTGTTACTAAAAGAGAAGAACTTATTCCTGCTCTTAAAAGAGCTATAAAAAGTGGAAAGACAGCGTGCATTAATGTCAAGGCAAAAGGTGTTATAAGCCCAATTGTTCTTGCTACTACCAATAAAAGAGATAAAGCTTCAATAGAGTAATTATTTAAATGGCAATACTATCTTCACATCTGCTTAATGCTATCACAGGGGAACATGCGGGTTATGTCAAAATTATTTTATCAAACCTAGTTAGTAATACATCACATTTTATTTTAGAAACAAATACTGATGAAGGTGGAAGGTTAAGCGAAAATATTGAAATAGAACTTTACAGGTCTTACGAATTTGAGATGGTAATTTTTATAGAAGATTATTTTAAGAAAAAAAATCCAGGCAAATGGAAAAATAGAATAATATCAGATATTGTAATCCGTTTTAAAATGGAGGATGATAATAAAAAGTATCATATACCTCTAATAATTTCTCCAAATGGTTATTCAGTTTGGTGGTCAGAATGATGAGTTGAGATCGGTTGATCTGGTTTAAATGTGTCAAGGCGTATAAGGCGAACCCCTTAAACAGATAAAGTTGAGGGTTGTGGTGTATCAGGGTTTACAGTTGTTATTCATATACTACTACCAAAGTTATTTAATAAAACAGTAGAAGAAGATTATAAACCTTATTTTTTTATATTTTTTTAGGTAACAACATTACGTTTTTTTATGCGAAGATTTTTGGTTGCTTCCTCTGTGCCATCATGATGTGTTCCTAACCAAACGTCTAGCGGTACATCCATATTACCATAGTTGCAGTCATAGTATCTATGGTGCAACTGGTGGTGAAAGTCAGCAGAATCCAAAATTT
>CAZNBI010000410.1:0-1097 GCA_964571065.1 uncultured Rhodobacterales bacterium
TCAACAAACATTTCTCTGTTTCGCGAAGAACTCACTACTCGTTCTCGTTTATTTTGGAATATTCCACTTTCATTTCTATTTCAAAAAAAATCAGGGACGAATATTCAAATTTAATCCTAACTGGCCAAATAAAAAGAATAAAACTTTCTTATTTAGCAATCAAAATATAGACAATGTAATCTGGACCTTTGGAAGTGGGGTAACAATATGGACATTATTGGAAATAAGTATCTTATATTTAGCTGCCAATGATGTTTTGTCTTTAATAAAGAGAGATGAACGACCCATCTATTTTTTATTTATGATAATTACAATTCATTTATGGCGTGATATCCATTTTTATTTTGTTCATAGAGCCGTACATTGGGCACCTCTATACCGCCATGCTCACTATATTCATCATAAGAATAATAATCCCGGCCCTTGGTCTGGATTGGCTATGCACCCTATTGAACACTTTTTGTACTTTTCATGCGCATTGATCTATTTATTTCTCCCATTTCACCCACTATTCGTCATCATCACTTTAACACACGCGGGCTTGAGTCCAGCACCTGGTCATGCTGGGTTTGAAAGGTTTGTTTCTGGTAAGAAAAGCTTTGATATTGATGCTCACGCACATTATTTACATCACAAGTATTTCGAGTGTAATTATGCTGACGGAATTATGCCCTTGGATCGATGGTTCGGAACCTTCCACGATGGAAGTCCAGAAGCTCAAGCTGAGTTACGCAAACGCTTAAAGGAGCAGTCACTCAAGAAAGGTTAAACCGATAATTTGCTTAGATCTTTTTTATACCCAAGTATAAGATAAGCAGATGTGTCAGGTACGCGAATACCAACGTAGTAATAATTGAAACCAGTATAGATCCATAAAATCCTATCTTACTTAAAAGAAACGGAAAAATTAAAAACATAGGAAGTGTGGGTATTACATAGGCCAGAGTGAAAGTGGCATGGTTGCCAATCTTTTTTTCTGGGACACCTTCAAAATACATCCAAAATAAGACAAATAGGGTAACAAGCGGCATCGCTGCAATGAATCCCCCCAATGCATCATTTTTTTTTGCAACCTCTGATATCAAAACTATTAGTCC
>CAZNBI010000411.1:0-1095 GCA_964571065.1 uncultured Rhodobacterales bacterium
AGTTTTAAAAGCCTCAAAGAATTAGTTATATAAACACGGGATTTACCAACAATTTTTCCAGCACTTTCTTGTGTATAATTATGCTGGTTAATTAATTCATTTAAACCCTGAGCCTCTTCAATTGCGTTTAAATCTTTTCTTTGTATGTTTTCTATTAAGGACATAACTGATGCTGAATTTGCGTCTACATCATTTATAACAATGCATGGGACTTCATGTATTTTAGCCATTTGAGCAGCACGCCATCTACGTTCTCCTGCAATAAGATCATAAGAAGAGTCATTTTTGTCATTAGATTGTGTTACCAAAATTGGACTTAAAATACCCTTAGACTTAATAGAGTTTGATAAGTCTTCTAAGTCATTTGCGTCAAAATTTTTTCTTGCTTGCCATGATCCTGGTTTTATTTGTTCAACAGGTATAATTTTTATATTTTTTCCTTCATTTTTAAGCTCAGAAACCACTGAAATATCTTCTCCAAGCAAAGAAGTTAAGCCTCTACCCAAGCCTGTTTTTTTCTCTGACATTATATTTCCTCTTGTAAAATTACTTCTGCTGATAATGCTGCATATGCTTTAGAACCATAACATTTTGTATCATATAATAAAACTGGCAAACCATGGGATGGCGCTTCCGAAATTCTTACATTCCTAGGAATTACACTTTTGTAAACTTTCTCTTTAAGGTGATGTCTTACATCTTTTTCTACTAGCGTTGATAGCTTATTTCTTGTATCGAACATTGTTAAAACAATACCCTTTAGGCTAAGCTTGGTATTTAGGTTTCCCTTAATAAGTTCCATGGTTTTTAATAATTGTGACAAACCTTCTAAGGCATAAAACTCACATTGAAGTGGAACAATTACTTCATCAGAGGCAGCCATAGCATTAACAGTTAGCAATCCTAGACTTGGAGGACAGTCTATCAAAACATAATCAAAATCAATCGTTAAGTTTTCAAACGATTTTTTTAATACTAGTTCACGTTTTGGAATGTTTGAAAACTCTATCTCTACAGCAGATAAATCAATAGTTGAAGGTATAATTTTTAAATTAGGAATTATTGTATCAAACACACAATCATTAACCTCTGTTT
>CAZNBI010000412.1:0-1094 GCA_964571065.1 uncultured Rhodobacterales bacterium
GCAAAAAATGTTTTAATCTGTTTCATATTAATGTTTACCTCGAAATTAAAGTGTTATAAAGTAACACTGTTATAATATAACATCTATGAAAGTAAATAAAAAAATGACAAATAAATCTGACTATTTAGTTAAATTAGAAAATGCTGGAATATATAAATCTTCTAAGTGGTTAGTAAGAGGAGTTTCACTAGAAGTTTCAAAAGGGCAAATAGTGACTCTAATTGGGCCAAATGGTTCAGGCAAAACTACAACTGCAAAAATGGTATTGAACATATTAAGATCTGATGAGGGGTCTGTTAAGAGGAATACTAATAGAGTCGCTTATGTACCACAAAAGGTAAATGTTGACTGGACACTACCACTTCGTGTTTATGATTTCATGAGAATAACAGGTGAAATTTCTAACTTGGAAATGATTGAAAACCTTAAACTTACTGGCGTTGAAAAACTTATTTATGCTGACCTCAAAAATTTATCTGGAGGAGAATTTCAACGTGTATTGATTGCAAGAGCAATTGCTAAAAAGCCAGAGTTATTAATTTTAGATGAACCAGTTCAAGGTGTGGATTTTAATGGTGAAATAGCTTTATATAATTTAATTAAAAATATATCTGATAGTTTAAATTGTGGTATTTTATTAATTTCACATGATATCCATTTTGTCATGTCATCAACAGACCATGTTATCTGTTTAAATGGACATATTTGCTGTTCGGGCTCTCCTAGTTCTGTAGCAAAAAACCCTGCCTATATAGATTTATTTGGCGAGCATACTGCTTCTACACTCTCTTTATATAAGCATCATCATGATCATTCTCATGGTGCTGATGGAAGAATAGAAAAATAATGTTTGATGACTTTTTTGTGAGAGCTTTAGTTGCAGGCATTGGTGTAGCAATAGTTACTGGTCCGTTAGGATGTTTTGTCATTTGGCGCCGTTTAGCATATTTTGGTGATACTTTGTCACATTCAGCACTTTTGGGGGTCACATTAGCATTTTCATTTAGTGTCAATATTTCTTTATCTGTTTTTTTTGTTTCAGGAATAATTGCATTATTATTATTAAGTTTACAAAAGAGGACTAAATTACCAGG
>CAZNBI010000413.1:0-1092 GCA_964571065.1 uncultured Rhodobacterales bacterium
CAGCAATTATAACTGCTGCAGGAATTATTAATGCATTTCATCTAACAAACAGAGATATAAAAAAAGTAAAAATAGTTTGTAATGGTGCTGGCGCTGCCTCCATAGCCTGTGTTGAGTTACTTAAAGCATTAGGTGTCCCAAATCAAAATATCATTTTGATAGATAGAACTGGAGTAATTTATAAAGGTAGGACTGAAAATATTAATCAATGGAAATCTGCTCATGCTGTTGAAACAGATGCCCGTACTCTTGAAGATGCACTCATTGATGCAGATGCATTTATCGGGCTTTCCATAGGAAATTTACTAAATGCCAGTAAAATTAAATATATGAAAAAACAACCGATCATTTTTGCTATGGCTAACCCTGAACCTGAAATAATGCCTAATGAAGTAAGGAAAGTTTTTCCAGATGCAATTATTGCTACTGGGCGATCAGATTTACCAAATCAAGTAAATAATGTTCTTGGATTTCCATATATTTTCAGAGGGGCATTAGATGTAAGGGCAACTACAATAAATGAAGATATGAAAATAGCTGCAGTATATGCTATCGCAAATTTGGCACGAGAAAATGTTCCTGACGAAGTTAGTAATGCATATGGCCAAGATAAAATAACTTATGGAATAGATTATATAATACCAGCTCCATTTGATCCAAGACTAATTGTTGAGGTTTCATCGGCTGTTGCTAAAGCTGCAATAGATAGTGGGGTCGCTACCAGTCCAATAAAAAACATAACTCTTTATAAAAAACAGCTGGCGAGAAGGCTAAACCCTACAGCAAGTATGCTTCAAAGAGTGTCTGATAAAGTGTCTAATCTTAAGAAAAGAATTGTTTTTGCTGAAGGTGAAGAGGAGAGAGCTATAAAATCTGCACTTATTATTCAAAATAGCAACTTAGGGAAACCTATTCTAATTGGCAGAGAGAAATATATAAAAGAAACTGCAAAAAAAATAGGGCTTGATGGTATTGCTAATTTAGAAATTCATAATGCAGCATTATCTGAGAAAAATAATATTTATAGTGATTTTTTATTCAAAAAACTTCAAAGAAAAGGATATTTATATAGAGACTGCCAAAGGATGGTTA
>CAZNBI010000414.1:0-1092 GCA_964571065.1 uncultured Rhodobacterales bacterium
TTTTCAATTACTTTTGCTGCTTCAGCAACTTTTATAGATGGGGCATTGTAAATACCAGCTTTTACAACAGAACCGTAAATTTGATTCATTTTGAATAATGCTTTATCATTACTAGCTGAAATAACTTTCTTTATATTCTCAAAAGTATTTATTTTATCTGCAGGATTTATTCTTTCGGGACTATAACCTATTGAGAATTCTTCATTTAATTTGAGACCACTTGTTTCTTCAATTATTGGGACAGCTATGTCTTCTGTTACTCCGGGGTAGACTGTACTTTCTATAATTACAATATCATTTTTCTTTAAAATTTTTCCTACAATTTTACAGGCATTCTCAACAAGAGAAAGATCCGGATTTTTATATTCATCTATTGGAGTAGGAACAGCAATTATATGAAAATTTGCTTTTTCTAAGTGTTTGTCATCATAAGTAAAAAATATTTTTGATTTAACTAATTCTTCAAAATTTATTTCCCCTGTTTCGTCAATACCTTCTTGTAATTTTTTTATTCTGATTTTATTAATATCAAAACCAATTACTTCAAAATTTCTTTTATTAAATGCTACTGCTACTGGTAGGCCAACATAACCTAAACCTATAACTGAAATTTTAGTATTTTCATGATATATCAAATTAAGCCCTTTTCTAAATTCCATTGTTGCCACATTAAAATTGGCCATAGTCTATAGTCCCAGTTTCTTTTACCTTGAAGATGTTCATCAAGAGTTTCTCTGGCAATATTTCCATCTATAAGACCATCGCTCGGGAGATTTTTTTTATCAAAAAGATTAATAGCCCAATCCTTTAGTGGACCTCTTAACCATTCATTAACTGGCAAACCAAATCCTTGCTTTGGCCTATCAATTAACTTTTTAGGAACATACGTAGATAATATATCACGCAAAATTCTTTTTCCACCATTTTTATCTACTCTCCACTCAATTGGAGTAGACCAAACAAACTCTCCCAGAATATGGTCAAGTAGTGGTGCTCTTGTTTCTAGACTATTATACATAGCTGCTCTATCCACCTTAACTAAAATATCATTTGGTAAATAATTAAGTTGATCGGCTAACATCATATTCTCGA
>CAZNBI010000415.1:0-1086 GCA_964571065.1 uncultured Rhodobacterales bacterium
AATTTGGTTGATGAAATTATACTTTGTAGATCTGGACGTATTTTTGGAAATGATGGAAGATCAATTATAAATAATCTTAATATTAAAGAAATTAAAAATAGCAAAAATTTTTATTTTAAAGATAGTTTCACTTTAGATGAAGATATAATTGAAAACTGGGGATTTAAAGCATAAATAAAAATGTTTACTGGACTCATTACACATGTAGGAAAAGTATCAAAAATTAAAGCATCTGATAAACATGATACTTATGTTGGAATTGACATTAAATGGAACGATGATTTAATTATTGGTTCTTCCGTTTGTTGCAATGGAGTTTGTCTAACTGTTATTGATAAAAAATTAAATTATTTTGGAGTTGAGTTGAGCAATGAAACTATTAGAAGAACAAACTTTCAGTACATGAAATTAAATAATGCAATTAATTTAGAGAAATCACTAAAAATAGGTGATGAATTAGGAGGTCATAATGTTACTGGCCACATTGATGGATTGGCTAAGTTATCGAAAATAATGCAAATTAAAAGTTCTTATGAGCTGTGGTTTGAAGTAAGTAAGGAAATAACAAAATACTTAGCGGAAAAAGGGTCAGTGGCATTAAACGGAATTAGTTTAACTATAAACAAAGTAGAGAATAATTTTTTTTCGGTTAACATAATAAAGCATACTTGGAATAGTACTAATCTACCTAATTATCAAATAGGAAGTTTTTTAAACTTAGAGGTTGATATAATTTCTAGATATGTTAGCAGACATATTGAAAATTATATAAAAAAATAAATTATTTTAATACTAAATGCCTAAAAAAATTCTCATTGTTGAATCTAGATACTATGAAGATATTGCTAATGTTTTATTGGAAGCAACAATTGAACAGTTAAATTTTTATAATGTAAAATTTGAAAAGATGGAAGTTTTAGGCGCTTTAGAAATTCCATTATTAATTAAAAAGGCTATTATTTCAAACAAATATGATGGCTTTATAGCTTTGGGTTGTGTTATACGAGGTGAAACAAGTCATTATGACATTGTATCAAATTACTCTGCAAAAGCGCTAATTGATTTGGCAATTAATAATACAATTCC
>CAZNBI010000416.1:0-1085 GCA_964571065.1 uncultured Rhodobacterales bacterium
ACATTTTATTTTTTTAGTAAAAAATAAAAGAATAAATTTTGATTTTTTAAAATTTCTAAAAAAGACCATTTTTGCAAGTTTTATTTTATCTATTATTTTGTATTATATAAATAACAATTATAATTTTTTGATATCAAATAAAACATTAAATTTATTTGTTACAGTTTTGTTAGGAACAATTATCTATTTTGTTATTATGGCTTTATTAGGTGTTAGAAAAAAATCTGATTTAATAACTTAATATTAACGGAGTAAAATCTTGTCAAAAATAAAAAAAAAATGTGATAGAATTTTTTCTGGAATTCAACCTACAGGTAATTTACACTTAGGCAATTATTTAGGTGCAATTAAAAATTGGGTTCAACTTCAAAATAACTTTGAATGCATCTATTGTGTAGTTGATTTGCATGCTATAACAATACCACAAATTCCTAAAAATTTGTCAGATTCTATTTTAGAAGTTACTGCATGTTTAATTGCTTCAGGAATCGATCCTAATCATTCAATTTTATTTAACCAATCCTCTGTTCCACAGCACTCGGAATTAGCTTGGATATTTAATTGTATAGCAAGGCTTGGATGGTTAAATAGAATGACACAATTTAAAGAGAAGGCAGGTAAAAATAGAGAAAATGCTACTGTTGGTTTATACAGTTATCCAACGTTAATGGCATCAGATATTTTAGCATACAAAGCAACGCATGTTCCAGTAGGGGATGATCAGAAACAACATTTAGAATTAACAAGGGATATTGCTGTTTCTTTTAATTCTATGTTTAAAACGGAATACTTTCCCTTGCCGGAACCACAGATCTTAAATACAGCTTCAAGAGTTATGAGTTTACGAGATGGAAATTCAAAAATGAGCAAATCAGATAACTCAGAATTTTCAAGAATCAATCTTGTAGATAGCCCAGACCAAATTTTAAAAAAAATCAAAAAAGCTAAAACTGATCCAGATCCTCTTCCTTTAAAATTGGAAGATTTGAAAAATAGAAATGAAGCAAAAAACTTGGTAAATATTTATGCAGGCTTAAATAACGAAGATCCCAATAAGGTCTTATATGAATTCAATGGAAAAGGAT
>CAZNBI010000417.1:0-1081 GCA_964571065.1 uncultured Rhodobacterales bacterium
AGAAACTCTTTTGATATTCCTAAATACTCAGCAAGCTTAGAATTAAGCTTAATTAATTGTGGTTGGCTAGGAACCCTTGGTTTGATCTCACTATAAAATTCTTTCGAGAGTTTTGCGTAGCTGTTGTTGAAGTTAATACTTTTTTGGTTCAAACTAAATTGGCTCATATTAAGATAGATTTTGTATTAGGCGATCAGACATTATATATATAAATAAAAAGTATGTTTAACAAATAAAATAAATTGGAGCATCAATTGAATTCTTCGAATGATTCCTTCTTTCAGCCAGTCTCAGGTTTTGATTTGCCACGATTTGCAGGGGTTCCGACATTCATGAGGCTACCCTTTGTTCCTCCTGAAAATGAGAGGTTTAGTGATGTTCAGCTTGGGTTAATTGGAGTCCCTTGGGATGCAGGTACTACAAATCGACCTGGTCCTCGCCATGGCCCAAGGCAAATGAGAGACTTTTCCACAATGATAAGGAGAATCAACCCAGCTACAGGGATAGATCCTTTTTCTTTGGCTGCATGTGCTGATTTAGGAGATGTTGGCCCTAATCCCGCCGATTTAAATGATACAATGCATAGGATCACTTCATTTTATAGTTCTATTGTAGAAAATAAAATAGTCCCAATGACCATAGGGGGTGACCATTTGGTTTCATTGCCAATTTTGAGAGCTATTGCTCAAAATGAGCCTCTTGGCATGGTACACTTTGATAGCCACACTGACCTTTTTGAAAGTTATTTTGGTGGTTACAAGTATACTCATGGTACACCGTTTAGGCGAGCCATAGAAGAAAATTTATTGGACCCAAAAAGGGTCATCCAGATTGGTATCAGAGGTACAATGTATGATGGAGAGGATATTGCTTGGGGAAAAGCACAAGGTGTGACCATAATTATGATTGAAGAGTTTTTTGAGAGGGGAATAAAGGATGTAATGCATCAAGTCCGCGATATTTGTGGAAATCTTCCAACTTATTGTAGTTTTGATATAGATTTTGTTGACCCAGCATTTGCTCCTGGTACTGGAACACCGGAAGTAGGAGGTCCAAGCAGCTTCCAAGCTCAGCAAGTAAT
>CAZNBI010000418.1:0-1079 GCA_964571065.1 uncultured Rhodobacterales bacterium
TCTGCCTGACTATTTCTCATTAATGCGTTAAATAAAGTAGATTTACCAACATTTGGCATACCAATTATACCACAATTGAAACCCATTATTTTATCTCAATACTTTGTTTGTTTCGTAAAATTGAAACTTTATTCATAAAGTCTATACTATTATTTAAATGGAGTAGCTCTACTTCTGAGGCCATAATTGATAATAAATCACTAACCCAACCATCAAAATCATTTTTATGAAAAGATGATAATACCCACTTTGATGGATCTATATTGTTATCAGGTCTGCCAACACCAATTCTTACTCTTAAAAAATCTTCACCAATATACCTAATTATATCTCTTATTCCATTATGCCCACCGTGCCCACCACCAAATTTTACTTTTATTTTTCCTTTGTCTAAATCAATTTCGTCATGCCAAACAATTACTGAAGATGGTTTAATTGAAAAGAACTTAATTAGTGAAGCAATACAACTTCCTGATTTGTTCATAAAAGTTTGAGGTTTTAAAAAAAAAATATTTCTATCTTTATTAGACAATTTATAATAATGCCCATTGAATTTTTTTTTATAATTATCATTAATTTGATAAAAATGTAGAAGATGATCAATAGCCATAAAACCAATATTATGACGATTTAGTTTATGTTCAGAGCCAGGGTTGCCTAAACCAACATGTAAAAACATAACTAATTATTTACAATTTAGTTTTCAGTATTAGTATCTTTATCTTCTTCATTAGTGTCTACTGCTTCAGCTTCCTCTTCATCTGTTTCTTCAGAACCTTCAGTAGATACATCAGCCATTTTTGTAGGAGCTGCTATTGTTGCGATTGTAAAATCTCTGTCTGTAATTGTTGGCTTAACACCGTCAGGTAACTTTACAGTACTAATTTTTATGGAATCACCAACAACCAATCCCTCCAAATTAATTTCAATTTTTTCTGGAATATTGTCTGCTGGACACTCAAGCTCAAGTTCAAAACGAACTGTATTCAAAACACCACCTGTTTTTAGGCCAGGTGAAAGCTCCTCATTTATAAATGATACAGGTATTGAGACAGTTATAGTTGATCCTTTTCCAATTC
>CAZNBI010000419.1:0-1077 GCA_964571065.1 uncultured Rhodobacterales bacterium
CAAGCCATAGAACGCAAAATCGCTGTAATATTTGTTACAGATGTAGTTGGCTTTAGTAAACTAATGGAAATTAATGAAGATGAAACACTCAAGAGTTTTAGGGCTTGTAGAGACTTATTAGACAAGTTATTTGCAGAACATGGCGGTAGAGTTTTTAATACCGCGGGAGATTCTGTTTTGGCAGAATTTCAAAGTGCCGTTTCTGCAGTTGTATGTGCGAACGAATTTCAAAAACTTTTAAAAGAGCGAAATAACTCTGTTTCAGATGATGCTAAAATGAGCTTTCGAATTGGCCTTAATATGGGTGATGTCATCGTCGAGGGAGAAAACCTTTACGGTGATGGTGTTAACGTTGCAGCTAGATTAGAAGCATTGTCACAACCAGGAGGAGTTTGTTTATCTAAAAGTATAATGGATTTTGTTAATAGAAAAACAGAGTTACTTTTTAATGATTTAGGCGAACAAAAAGTTAAAAATACTCTTGTCCATGCATTTGATTTAGAAAATCCTGATCTCGAAAAACGTTCTATTATAGATGAAAATACTGCTGCTGCTGCATCTGCAAAGATTATTGAAGGAAGTGTCCCTCCTACAATTGCTGTAATTCCCTTTGTTAATCTAAGCACTGATCCAGAACAAGAATTCTTTGCTGATGGTATTACAGAAGATACAATATCTTATTTTTCAAAATCTAAGACTTTTCCTGTTGTTTCAATAAATTCAGTCATGAAATATAAAAACTCTAAAGAAGCAACTAAAGACATAGCAAAAGATTTGAATGCTAATTATCTAGTGCAGGGCAGTATTCGAAAAGGTGGAAATAAAGTAAGAATATCAGCTAAACTTACAGATGCATTAGAAGATACTCAAATATGGTCTCAAACTTGGGACAGATCTTTAGATGATGTATTTGAAGTTCAGGACGAAGTGTCACAAAAAGTCTCAGCTTTAGCGTTGCCTGCAATAATTACCAACGAACAAAATACTTTAAATAATAAGGATTTGAAAATTTTTAGTGCATGGGATGAGTTTCTTCATTCATTGAATTCTTATGATAAAAGTGGTGCAGCTAAAAAT
>CAZNBI010000420.1:0-1073 GCA_964571065.1 uncultured Rhodobacterales bacterium
TGTTCATCTGATATTAACTCAGCAATTGACCTTGCATCCATCCAGTCAAGTATTTCAATTGGTCTATCACTGCTTACTGGTGTTATTCGGCTCAAGACAGATTGTGCTTTATCATCCCCTAGAGCTTTAGTAAGAACGTTTTTAATATAGTTGCCAGCTCCAAGCCCGAGACTTGTCTGGGCTTTGATGATGGCAAGAAATTCATCTAAAACTCTATTAACTGTAACTTGATCTAGGCCTTGAACAGAGTACATAGCAGAACCTAAATGTTGAACTTCTTTAGGTCCCAAATTTCGAAGAATTTCAGAAGCTTCTTCTTCTCCAAGCAACATCATCAAAATTGCACATTTTTGTGTGCCAGTTAATCTTGAGTATTCGTCTTGTTGTTCTTCATTATTTTCAGCTGCTTCAGCCATTTTTTACTCCAATATTAAATAATTTTAATTCAAAATATCTTTCTTTGAAACTTATATTTAAACTTCAAGATCTTTTTTCATCATTGTTTTAAACACATTTGATACACGTCCAGCCTCATCACTGACAATCATTCTGATTACTGCAACTTTGTCATCGTATGTATTTGCGGTATCAAGCATTTCTGCAGAGATTGTTTGTTTCTTAGGCTTAAGTTTAGCTTTGATGTCTTCTAAAGTTTCACCTTCTTGAACTGTAACTTTATCTAGGTCTACTTCATCATCATCAGTACCACTGATTGGCTCGCCTGGTCTTCCTGCATCGATTGGAACAATAATTCTGTTAACAAGTGGTCTCAATACTCCAAAAGTTACAATACCTAGTAAAATGACCATGATACCTTGTGACATGGCTTTTTGGATCCAGTCCAATTCATACCAAGGAACGGCAACTCCTTCTAATTCTGATACAAATGGGCTGCTTGAAACTGTTAAACTATCACCTCTATCTTCATTGTATCCAATGACATCTTTTACAAGTGATGTTATTCTTTCTTTAGTGGCATCAGAAATAGATGAAACTTCAACACCGTCTTCATTTGTTGTGAACGTTTCACGAACTAAAACTGCTGCTTGAATTTTTGTAATTCCACCTGAAGG
>CAZNBI010000421.1:0-1072 GCA_964571065.1 uncultured Rhodobacterales bacterium
CCCATTAGGTGGTTATCACCTTTAAAATAATCTGTGCTATCAATCACTGAACCATCTGTTGTTGAAATTGCATATCTTCCAATTTCAATGTCAGATGCTTTTTGTGCAGCAGTAACGCCGATAGCACCATTAGCTTTAATAGTTTCACCAGTTGTTCCACTTTTAAAAGTAAAAGTTTTTGTGTCACGATTGTAATTGACACCTATACCATATCTTTTGTCGTTTAACTGGATTTCTTCGCCATCTGCAACAAATGCTTCTCCAGCAAAAAATTCACCACCTTTGATTTGAACTTCAGTTGTGTCATCTAATGTTGGAATACCTAAATTATTTGTTGCAGTTGCAGTTGCTGCACCATAAATTGCAAAACTGTTAAAGTTACTGTCTGTTCCAGTTCCCAATACGTTTCTGTCTACAGTAAAATTTAACCTTTGATTAATATTGTCATAGGCAACCTTTACAGGTGGGTTTTTTTCATCCACCCAATCTGTTGAGGTTGACAAATCATTTAAGCCTAATACGCCGATTGAATCTCTTTGAGTACGGGTAAAAGTATCCGCTGCATTACCAGCTCCAGTAACGTTAATTGCAGTTCCTGCCTTTGCATTAGCATGGGTTGTAGCTAATTGAAAATTATTATCATCTGTTCTTATTACGAAGTAAGTAGTACCGCTTGTTAATCCAGTAGCTGCTGCACTAGAAGTATAAGTTACAGCATCACCGGTTACAAAGCCATGACCTGTTAAACCAGTTATTTCAGATGTAGCATTGGTTACTGTTGTAACAGTTTTTGCAGTCTCTGTAACATTTTGTAAAGTATTAAACTCATGACTAGATTTAATCTTAAAAATACCACCAGTTGAAACATTATTTGTTTTCATGAATGTGTCAGTAGAACTGCCATTACCTGCACCACCACCAATAGTAATGGAAGCTCCGCCATTAGCTGCAGAAATTTGAAAAGTATTAGCTGTCCTAGCACTTATATAATATTTTTGACCAGATGTAAGGCCATCTCTTGCTGTACCTGAGGCAGTATAAATTACTTCATCACCAACAGTGAATTCATTAC
>CAZNBI010000422.1:0-1068 GCA_964571065.1 uncultured Rhodobacterales bacterium
ACCAGTCAATTATATTTCTTAATTCATTTAAGTTACCTGGCCAATCATATTGTTGTAAACATGCAAGGGCATCATCACTTAAAGTTCTAACGGGCTTGTTTAAAGTTGCAGCAGATGAGGACATATAATATTTTACGAGATCAGGAATGTCTTGAGAATGATTTTTTAAATCAGGCATCTCAATTGGAACCACTCCAAGTCTATAATATAAATCTTCTCTGAGCGTGCCTAACTCAATCTGTTCTTTAATATTTTTGGACGAAGATGAAATAACTCTTACATCAACACTCAATTCAAAATTACCACCAATACGTTTAAATCGCTGTTGTTGGATTGCATAAATTATTTTTCCTTGCAATTCAATAGATAGATCGCAAATTTCATCAAAATATAAAGTACCTCTATTTGATTTTTCAAACAAACCCACGCGTCTTTTATTATTATCTAATCTAAACTCTTTTCCAAAGAGCTCTTCTTCAGTAACCATAGAGCAATTAACATGAACAAAACTTGAATTTCTTCTAGGAGATTCTTGATGAATTGTTCGTGCACAAGCTTCTTTACCTGATCCAGATGATCCCAATATTAAAACTCTACTATTTGTTTGAGACACTTTTGCTATTGTCTGCCTAACTGAATTTATAATTGAAGATTTTCCAACAATCATATCTGTTCTTCTGACTTGTTGCTTTAACTCTTCGTTTTCTTTTTTTAATTCTGAGTTTTCTAAAGCACGTGAAACCATGAATAATAGTTTTTCAGACTTAAACGGCTTTTCTATGAAATCATAGGCGCCAGCTTTAATAGCATTTACTGCAATTTCTACAGTCCCGTGACCTGAGATCATTAATACAGGAATTTCTGGGTTACTATCTTTAATCCAATTTAAAAGTGAAAGGCCATCCATTGTACTGTCACGCATCCAAATATCAAGAATAATCAAAGAAGGCATTTCAATATTTATTTTTGCTTGGGCTTCTTGAGCATTTGATACACAGTTAGTATTATACCCCTCATCATTTAATATAACTGATATAACATCTCTAATATCAGGTTCATCATCAACAA
>CAZNBI010000423.1:0-1065 GCA_964571065.1 uncultured Rhodobacterales bacterium
CATCGAGTTGCCAAGCTCCTTTTCTTTTTCCTATCGCATTCCAAGTCCAAATTGTTTTTTCATTTAATCCAGCCATAATTGAAATTGGAACACGTATCCTCCCATGATGCGAAGTAACCCAAATCCAATCTCCATCAGATAAGTTATGTTCTTTAGCAATACTAATAGGTATAAACATTGGATTTTGGCCGTGTATCTGTCTAAGCCATGGATTTTGAGAACCCCACGAATGATACATTGCCATAGGTCGTTGCGTAAGAGCATGAATAGGATACTCGACTTCTGAAATAGCTTTTCCTTCAAAAGGTTCATACCAAGTAGGCAAAGGTGTGAAACTAGATTTAATTCTGCCTCGTATATACTCAGGAGGTTGTATGTCACCATACCCTAATGCAGCGAGTTGAAACTTTTGTAAGGGTTCACTGTAAATTTGAAAAATGTATGGTTCGGGTTTATCAAAAATACCAATATCAACTGCAAATTTTTGGTATTCTGTATTCGCCATTTTAAAATATCTTGCATTTACAGGGATTTCTCTATGCCAAAACGCACCATTTGACTTGTATGATTCTATCTGTCCTGGATTGGGTTCGCCGCGACCCGATTTCTCACCATTTCCTCTAAATCCTGCAAGTGGACCAATACCAGGTTTACGTTCATGATTAATTATATAGTCTCCATAATCTTTATACTTTGGACTGCCGTCATCATTAACCATTCCTGGTAATTTAAGTCTTGCTCCTAAATCTAATAAAACTGATTGAAAACCTCTTACATCTCTGTCTGGTTTAAATACAGGCCATCTAATTGCATCAGCAACTGCATCAGCTTCACAAATCGGTCTGTCTAAAAGTGATATAGCATCGTATCGTTCAAGATATGTTGTATCTGGGAGAATTAAATCGGCATATGCTACCATTTCAGATGAATAAGCATCTGAGTAAATAATTTTTGGTATTTTATATTTTCCAGTATTTTTATCTTTTTCAGTAAGCATTTCCATGACACCCTTTGTATTCATGGAAGAATTCCAAGCCATATTTGCCATATACATAAATAAAACAT
>CAZNBI010000424.1:0-1058 GCA_964571065.1 uncultured Rhodobacterales bacterium
TCTTTGTAATCTTAACTCCAAAATTGCTCGGGTTTGTTTTTCAGAGAGCTTGTAAATTCCTCCAGCTTGTACTGGGTTTGATGGATCGTCAATTAATTCAAAGTATTCAATAAGCTCACCGACATTCCATTTCTTTTCCATAAGGGCGCTTCGCGCCTCAGATGGGTCACTTGAAGAGCGAATAATATTAACAATTTCATCAACATTTTTAACTGCTACTGCTAAACCACAAAGAATATGACTTCTGTCTCGAGCTTTATTTAATTCAAAAATGGTTCTCTTTGTAACAATAGACTCACGAAACTCTATAAAGGCAATTAAAAACTGTTTCAGATTTAATTGCTCTGGCTTTCCTAAATTAAGAGCTAGCATATTGCATCCAAAACTATTTTGTATCTGAGTTTGACGGTAAAGTTGATTTAGCACCACTTCTGGTGTTGCATCTCTTTTTAATTCAATAACGATCCTAACTCCAAATCTGTCGCTTTCATCTTGGATGTGAGCAATTCCCTCTATTTTTTTATCTCTTGCCTGTTCCGCAATTTTTTCTATTAAATTTGCTTTGTTAACTTGATACGGAATCTCCGTTAAAACAATTGCATATTTGTCTTTTTTTACTTCTTCTACTAGTGATCGGGATCGGATTATTACTGATCCTCGACCATCCCTATATGCTTTTTTAGCTCCTCCTTTCCCCAAAATTAAACCACCAGTTGGAAAATCAGGTGCGGGAATAATTTCCATCAGTTCATCAACATTCATCTGTGGATTTTCTATCAAAGCCAATGTTCCATCAATAATTTCAGATAAGTTGTGTGGTGGAATATTCGTCGCCATTCCGACAGCAATTCCTCCAGCTCCATTCACAAGCATATTTGGAAATCTAGAAGGAAGCACGGAAGGTTCCCTATCTTTTCCGTCGTAATTGTCTTGAAACTCTACGGTTTCCTTGTCAATGTCAGACAAAAGAAAATTTGCAGATTCTGCTAACTTTACCTCCGTATACCTCATTGCAGCAGCTGAATCTCCATCCATTGAGCCGAAATTACCTTGTCCGT
>CAZNBI010000425.1:0-1056 GCA_964571065.1 uncultured Rhodobacterales bacterium
CCATCATCCAAGATCATATTTGGGTATCCACCATCACTCCAGTCAAAGATCTTATCTACATATTCCCAATATTCTTGTACAGTTTCACCTTTTTTAGCAAACACAGGAATACCAGCCTTGGCAATTACTGCTGCAGCATGATCCTGGGTTGAAAATATATTACAACTAGCCCATCTGATATCAGCACCTAATACTTTCAGAGTTTCGATTAATACTGCAGTTTGAATAGTCATATGAAGACATCCTGCTATTCTCGCTCCCTTTAGATCTTGTGATTTAGAATATTCTTCTCTTAATGACATTAACCCAGGCATTTCAGTCTCTGCTATGTCTAATTCTTTTCTACCCCAATCAGCTAATGAAATATCAGCTACTACATAATCTACTTTAGATGACATAATTATTTTCCTTAAAAAATGAAACTTAAATGGTAAATATCAGCTAAAATGTATTTCGGCAAGTGCAACAATCAAATTAATCACGTATCAAAACTCAATTGTGAATTTAGCGCCTGCGATACCTTGATTTTCATTATATATGTTATCAGCTACAATTTTTGCATTGTGCTTTTCTAATATTTGCTTCACGATTGATAAGCCAAGACCTGAATGCTTGCCAAATTTTTCATCTGTTGGCCTGTCAGAATAAAACCTTTCAAAAATAGTTTCTTTCTTTTTCTCAGAAATCCCTTTTCCCTGATCTGCAATTGAAATTTTTACTTTTCCATTGCTTGAAAAACCTTCAATTGTAATTTTTCCCTTTTTAGGCGAAAATGAGATTGAATTACCTATTAAATTATCTAACACTTGCAAAAGCCGTGACTGGTTTCCAAAAATTACTAAACTATCTTCGACATTGTTAATAAAAGTAATTTCTTTAGTTGTTTCTTTTTTAATATTAATGAAACCATTTATTAATTTTGAAAGGTTTATTAATTTCATCTCATCTCTAGATAAGTCAGCGTCCAGTCTACTAGCATCAGATATATCAGTAATAAGTCTATCTAGCCTATTAATGTCCTCTAGAATAATCTTCATTAGTTTTGTTTTTTTTCTT
>CAZNBI010000426.1:0-1056 GCA_964571065.1 uncultured Rhodobacterales bacterium
GTAGACAGTTTAAAGACTGTAACCATAAGTTAAATATTGAAAATCCATATGATAGCTTTAGAACTGTTATAGTTTCCTGCAAAGCTCCTCTAAAATGGCAAGTTTCTATAAGAACAAATGCTGAAAGCAGGATTAAAACAAAAAGTAAATCAAAAAATTCTGAAAATTTTAAAAATATTAAACTTATAACCTTAAAGCATAATTTAAAAAAAGGTGAATTAATTCAAGAGAGTGATTTAAAATTTGATTACAGAAATAATAGTGTAGGCAATGGATATTTTATTGATAAAAATATATTAATTGGTCGAGAAATTAACCAGAATTTATCAAGAGGACAAATTATTAAAGTTAGGCATCTAAAAGAAAGGTTTACAGTTGTTGAGGGACAAGCAATAATTATATATGCTGATTTAAATGGCATTAATGTCAAAATGGATGGAAATGCACTTCAAAATGGCCATTTAAATGAATGGATCAAAGTAAGAAACAATAGTTCTGGCAAAGTTGTTGAAGGTAAAATAATAAACGAAAAAAAAATTTTAATTAATTTCTAAAATAAATGAAGGTTATGACGTTAATATGATTACGGAGATTAAAATGATAGATCAAATACAGAAAACATTAGCAAAAATTGATCCTCAAGTGAATAAGAATTCTAAGGATAGTAACAGCCCTAAACTTGAGAAATCATCTGTTATTCCTACTCCTGCTGATGGAATAGATAGTGCTGATTTAAGTAAATTAGCAAAACTTGATAACGTAGCGGGATTATCAAAATCAGCTCCAATAGATTATGACCAGGTTAATGAAATTAAAAATGCAATAGCTAATGGTGATTATCCAATTGATGCAGATCGAATTGCAGACGCGCTAATGGATTTTTACAGAGAGATGAAGAGCTAAGTCAGTTTTATAATTACATAATATAAAATGACTGAAACTTTATCATTGATTTCAATTTTAAGCACTATTGAGTTAAAGCTTAATGGTGCTTTAGCTGTTTCTAACAATCCTAAAAATTTTAATGATCAAATCAGCGAGTTAGATAAATTACTA
>CAZNBI010000427.1:0-1056 GCA_964571065.1 uncultured Rhodobacterales bacterium
TTTTTATCTACTGATAATGTGTTTCTAATCCAAGGCCCAGCATGGACATTATCAATAAAAAGGATTTCAATTTCGTTATAATTTTCAGACTTGATAAGAGAAAGATTTTGCTCATCAATTTGATCCCCAGCCTCAATTAAAACCTCACCAGTTTTTAAATTGATCATATCAGTTGCAATAAATTTATCTAATAGCTCTTCTTCAAGAACACGAATAAATTTTAAACCACTTTCTGAAAGTTTTTTTAGAGATCTTGGAGACAGTCTTTCGCCAGCTTTAAGTAAAACTTTATCTGTATCAGCATCAACTAAATCTCTTGAAAGCTTAGATGGTCGCATTCTTTTAGGGTTAAAAGATGTTTTCCAACCAGATTTATCTTTTATATATATATCTGTATTATAAAAATGATTAAGAATTTCTTCTGGAGAAAATCCTGAAATTTTACTTCTATCTTCTAAAAAATCATTCGCATCAATACTATTTAAATATTTTTCACTCTCAGAATTTAACAAAGCCATCAAAAGCGTTGTTGCAGGCAATTTTCTTCTTCTATCAATTCTAACGTTTAGAATATCTTTTGTATCAAATTCAAAATCTAACCAAGAACCTCGGTAAGGAATAACTCTAGCGGCAAAGAGAAACTTTCCTGAAGCGTGAGTTTTCCCTCTGTCATGATCAAAAAACACTCCTGGTGATCTATGCATTTGAGAAACTATAACTCTTTCAGTTCCATTAACAACGAAAGTCCCATTTTTTGTCATTAATGGTATGTCACCCATGTAAACGTCTTGTTCTTTTATATCTCGAAGTGTCTTTGCTTCAGTTGTTTCATCTATATCCCAAACTTCAAGTCGCAAAGTAATACGTAAAGCTGAAGCATATGTAAGACCTCTTTGTTGACACTCCTCAACATCATATTTAGGCTTTTCTAAATTATATGAAACATAATTTAAATTTGCTCTACCAGCAAAATCATTAATTGGAAAAACTGATCTAAATACAGCTTCTAATCCAACGTCTTTTCTCTCTGATGGTTCAGTAAACATTTGAAGAAAT
>CAZNBI010000428.1:0-1046 GCA_964571065.1 uncultured Rhodobacterales bacterium
CGGTAGGTGGAAGTTTTTTTCCAATAAAGGTAAAATATTTTGTGCGGGAAGTTATCTAAATGGTAAAGGACACAAACCACCCAGTTTGATTGATAATGTTCCGAGCGAAGGAGTAAGAGGACTGTGGACTTATTGGGATGAAAATGGTAGAAAAATTGAAGAAGGATATTTCAGTAAAAACGGTTCTGCAAAAGGTAATTGGTCTTATTGGGATAAAAATGGTAAAAAATCTTTAGGAAAAAAAATCAACTATAAAACGTTCAATAATATTGATGCAATAAAACATCTAGATGGTTTCTTTTTAGTATCTGGCCCGATTAACATAGACAATTTAATTTATTCCAAAGCACATGGAGCAATTCGTGGAGGAAAACTTGACGGACCTTGGTCTTTTTGGGGTTCTAATGGACAACTTTTATCTACAAAAAATTATGAAAACGGAGTTCCATTCGGAAGATATAGTACTTACTCTGAAAATGGACTAAAAATTATAGATGGTGTTGTTAAGGGGATAGATAAAAGTGGAAAAATTATCAGAGACGGGGAATGGAAATTTTGGGATAGCAAAGGACGTCTAAAAGAGGAAGTTGCTTTTGTAGAGGGAAAAAGAGAAGGTTTGACTACATATTATTCCGTAAATGGAAAAGAAAGTGCAAAAATTTTATATAAAAACAATTTACCGTGGAATGGTGAATGGGTAACCTGGTACAATGATGGTAGCAAAAAAGAATCAGGGATGTATATAGATGGAGTAAAGCAAGGATCATGGAAAGGATGGTTCAAAAATGGACAGAAGAAATTTGTTTTAATATATAAAAATAATTTCAAACATGGATTATATACAGAATGGGGCAATGATGGCAGACTCAGAAAAGATATAGAATATAACGAAGGATCGCCTATATCAGAATATATTGTAGAATATTCTGGTGAAGGTTATACAGAAATCAATCGTCGAAATGGTGAACTATCAGGATCATGGATAAAGTGGTACTCAAATGGCAAAAAAAGTGAGGAGGGCGTATATAAATATGGTAAAAAGGGGG
>CAZNBI010000429.1:0-1041 GCA_964571065.1 uncultured Rhodobacterales bacterium
ACTCAAAAGGTAAATTATCTTTATCATGTTTGTGAGGTGGGTAGGATGACCAATTCCCAGAAGGTGTTATTACCTCAACAACCAAAAGGCTTTCAGCATCTTTATTTTCAGGTAGAATATTACAAATAAATCTTTTGTTGCTTCCTTCGCCTCTAACCTCCTGGGACATATTTTCATGAGTAATCATTCTTGAGCTATAATTACCTTTCACTGATGGTGCAGTGCATACAGCAATCTCACAATTTTCTTTTGCTAATATTTCCCATGCTTCATCTTTAGGAACATACATAGCAATTGGAGGGATCTTTTCAAATACGTTGCTTCTGCCTTTCATTATTCCAAATTCATTTTTTGAAGTTGCAAAATGAGCAGATCCGCTTAGGAGCACAATACAGAATTCTCTTTGGCTGCTTTTATCATTGAGTTTTTGTCCTTCATGAAGATCATAAACTTCAAAACCTACATGCTTCCAATTTGCATTTAAAGGAGTTATTTTTTGGATAATAAATTTATCATTATTAGGCAATTTTAATAAACTTGACATAGATAAAACTTTCTAATTTTATTTCTTTCTAAAGATCGAATAATTTTCAAAAGCTCTTTTTACTTTTTGATTTTCTGAAACTTCAGGAATGGCTACATCCCACCAAGTGCCACCTTGTTCAGTGCTTTGATCTGGATCAGTATCTATAACTATTACATTCACTTCTTTTCGATTTATAAATTTTTCAACTAAATTTTCTAATTCTTTTATTGAGTTTGCTTTTTCCGCATTTGCGCCTAGAGATTTTGCATGTAAAACATAGTCAATATTTGGTAGTTTCTGATGATAGCTATCCTTGAATAGATTATTAAAGGGTTCACTACCAGTTGCCTTTTGTAGCCTGTTAATACAACCAAATCCTCTATTGTCTGTTACAATTATAGTAGTTGAAATGCCCATCATTACAGCTGTTGATAGTTCTGAATTCATCATCATATATGAGCCATCTCCAACAAATATTACATTTGGTCTGTCAGGCTCTGCTAAATTAACACCTA
>CAZNBI010000430.1:0-1037 GCA_964571065.1 uncultured Rhodobacterales bacterium
CATTTACAGTGAGAAAAATATCCTATGGAGAGGGAGTTGAAAGATTATTCCCTTTATATTCACCAAGGATTTCTAGTATTGATGTTATTAGAAGAGGTAAAGTTAGAAGAGCTAAACTTTATTACTTAAGAGAAAGACAAGGTAAATCAGCAAGAATTGCTGAGCGTTCAACTGGAAGGTCTTTTGAAACAGGAGATAATAAAAAAGTTCAAGATATACCTAGTTCGAAAACTGAAGCCTCAGTAGAAAATAAAGATACCCCAAAAGAAACAAAGTAAATTAAATAATTTTATTAGACATAATTATTGTTATAAATATAATTTTATTATATTTTGATGGGATTTTAAATGACTAAGCCTCGTACATTATTCGATAAAATTTGGGACGCTCATTTAGTACATTCAGATCCAAATGCTGCTAGTATATTATATATTGATAGACATTTAGTCCATGAAGTAACAAGCCCACAAGCATTTGAAGGATTACGAAATACTAATAGAAAAGTACGAAGTCCAGAAAGAACTTTAGCGGTAGCTGACCATAATATTCCAACTTCAAATAGAAGTGAAGGCATTAAAGATGAAGAATCAAGAATCCAAGTTGAAACCTTAGCTAAAAATGCATCAGATTTTTCAGTTCCTTATTTCAAAATGGAAGATATAAGGCAAGGAATTGTTCACGTAATTGGACCTGAACAAGGATTTACCCAACCAGGCATGACTATAGTTTGTGGTGATTCTCATACAGCAACCCATGGAGCGTTTGGAGCCCTTGCTTTTGGAATTGGAACCTCTGAGGTTGAACATGTTCTTGCTACTCAAACTTTGATTCAAAAACCAGCAAAAAATATGCTTGTTGAAGTTAATGGTAGCCTTCCAGCAGGAGTAACCGCAAAAGATATAATACTTGAAATTATTGGTAAGATAGGAACTGCTGGCGGAACAGGTTATGTAATTGAATATGCAGGATCAACAATACGCGACTTATCGATGGAAGGCCGTATGACGATATGTAACATGTCTATAGAAGCGGGCGCT
>CAZNBI010000431.1:0-1032 GCA_964571065.1 uncultured Rhodobacterales bacterium
AAGATTTAATAAATAATTTTTTTTTTACTCAATGATTTAATATTTAATAAATGCATATCATTAATGTATAATTTGTAAATGATATTTATTTTGGTTATAAATAATATTATTTTTTAAATGGAATCAAAATATGAAAACCAAAACAATTGATTTAAATATTATAATAAGACAGCTAAGGATTTATACTGGAATAATTTTATTTTTTTATGCTTTAACTCATCTTCTAAATCACTCTGTAAATGTAATTTCAATAAATGCTGCTGACTTTGTTAGGGAAAATTATTTTCATCTTATTTGGAAAAATACAGTTGCGTATATCCTTCTGTATGGATCTTTAATTATCCATATAATATTAGGATTTTACTCAATATTGACAAGGAAATCATATAAAATAACTGGCAGAGAATGGATGCAAATCATATTCCCAGTTTTAGCGCTCTTAGTTCTTTTGCAACATGTTGGAGGTGGTTTTATACTAACACGCTTTGATGTTGATATAAAATATTCACTTTTATATGCATTGCTATCATCTGATCCTAATGAACTTGTAGCTGGTGCGGTTTTATTTTCGTTAATGGTGTTATTTATATGGGCTCATGGAGTTATCGGAATCCATGGGTTACTAAAATTTAATTTCAAATCTTATCAAAAATATATTTTTGGATTTAAATTCATATATTGGTTTGTTCCAATAGGAGCAATTTTAGGATTTATTTCCGGATTAAGAGAAACAAGTATTTTGGCAACAATTGAAAATTTAAAAGGAAATGAAAATTTCATAATATCTTTTTTTGGCGCAATACCTCAAGAAGCATTTGCTTATTTGATGCCTGTAGAACCTCTAGTTATGAATAACTATCCAATATTTGTTTTAGCAGTATTATTAATAGCGGCTCTTAATGTTTTAAGAGCAAGGTATTTTGGAAGGATTAAAATATCATATCCTGGTGGAAAAGAATTTAGTGTTCCAAAAGGCACAACTGTTTTGGAAGCAAGCAGACTAGCTGGCATACCTCATGTTTCAGTTTGTGG
>CAZNBI010000432.1:0-1032 GCA_964571065.1 uncultured Rhodobacterales bacterium
ATCGCTTAATTATTTATTATAAGCTTATAGTATTATGAGATATATAAATTTAGGAAAAAGTGGTTTAAAAGTAAGCTCTTACTGTCTTGGATCCATGACTTGGGGACAACAGACGTCTGAAAAGGATGCATGGAAGCAATTAGATTCCTCTCTTGATTCTGGAATAAATTTTGTTGATACAGCTGAAATGTATCCGACTATCCCAACAAGCAAAAAAACACAGGGTAATACAGAGAGAATTATTGGAAGGTGGATAAAATCATCGAAAAGAAGAAATGATATAATAATAGCTACAAAAGTTTCAGGTGAAGGTTATATGAATGTTAGAAAAGGAGACCCCATTACTAAAAAAACTATTCTTCAGGCAGTTGAAAGTTCACTTAAATCTCTTCAAACAGAATTTATTGACTTATATCAATTACATTGGCCAAATAGAGGTTCATATAATTTTAGAAAAAACTGGTATTTTGACCCTACTGATCAAAATACTGAAGATTTTTATGGACATATTGATGAGGTTCTTGAAACGTTTCAATCTCTGATTAAACAAGGAAAAATTAGACATATTGGTCTATCAAATGAAAGCGCTTGGGGAACATTAAAGTGGTTGCATAAGGCAGAAAATAATAATCTTCCAAAAATGATATCTATTCAAAATGAATATAGCTTGTTGTGTAGAATGTTTGATCTAGATTTAGCTGAACTATGTCATCACGAGGATATGCATCTATTGTCTTATTCCCCCCTAGCTACCGGTCTCTTAACTGGAAAGTATCAAAATAATAATATTCCAAAAAAATCAAGAAAAGAAACAACTTCTGAACTAGGTGGAAGAATTACAAAAAGAGTTTTTAAGGCTGTAGATGCTTACTTAAACATTGCTAAAAAATATAATATTGATCCAGTACATCTAGCTTTAAGTTGGACTGAGCAAAGAAAATTTATGGGATCAGTTATTTTTGGAGCAACAACTCAAATCCAACTAAACCATATTATTAAAGGTCTAGAAGTTAAACTTTCAAAAACTATTTT
>CAZNBI010000433.1:0-1031 GCA_964571065.1 uncultured Rhodobacterales bacterium
TCTACTGGAAAGCTTGGTGAAGTTATGAAAGAATCAATTCAAGCAGCTGAAGCTTTTGTAAAATCTAGGGCTAATTTATTTGGTATAAGTTTTAAAGATATCGAAAAATCAGATATTCATTTACATGTTCCCGAAGGTGCAACTCCAAAAGATGGTCCTTCAGCAGGAGTTGCAATGATTACTTCTATTATATCTTCACTAACTGGTAATCCCGTTAAGCACTTAGTTGCAATGACTGGTGAAATGACGCTTAGGGGTAGGGTGCTTCCAATTGGAGGATTAAAAGAAAAGCTCTTGGCAGCTTCTAGGGGAGGTATTAAAACTGTAATAATTCCTAAAGAAAATGAGAAAGATTTATCTGAAATCCCAGATAATATCAAAGATGGTTTAGATATTAAACCGATTTCTGTTGTAGATGAAGCTTTAGAAATAGCTTTGGTAAACCCCTTGATTCCTATTAAGGAAGATCCAAAAGATAACCAAAAGACCTCAGATGATAGCATTAATATACAGTCTTCTGTTTCAAAAAATGAAATTACTGCTCATTAATGTGATTTAATCTATAAATATTTCTTTTTTTTTATTTATTAATTGACGTTCAGACTAGATAAATTTAAGTTGAGGTATTGGTAACAGTCATTTACCTATTACAATAACGAATAATAAATTTAGGGAGTGTTAAGTGAATAAAAATGATTTAATTTCAAGTGTCGCAGAATCTTCAGGTCTAACCAAAGCAGACGCAGGTCGTGCTGTTGATGGAGTTTTTGATTCAATTGCTTCAGCTTTAGCATCAGGTGATGATGTTAGAATAGTCGGTTTTGGTAGTTTTTCAGTTGCTAACAGAGCAGCAAGCACAGGTAGAAATCCTCGTACAGGCGAAGAAATTCAGATTCCTGCTTCAAAGCAACCAAAATTTAAAGCAGGCGCTCCTTTAAAGAGTGCTGTAAACTCTTAATATTTATTAAAGCTGTATATATTAAATCATCTTTAATTGTTTGTTGGGCGGTTAGCTCAGTTGGTAGAGCATC
>CAZNBI010000434.1:0-1028 GCA_964571065.1 uncultured Rhodobacterales bacterium
ATTGCTTTAGGAGCTGTAGCAAAGACTTGTCCAGTTAACAAAAGATCTCTGGCATTAGGAATGGTTATTAGTTTTGGATCATTTGGTCAATTTGCTCTCATACCACTAACTCAATTTTTAATTGAAAAATTTGGATGGGTTGAAGCACTAAGTATTTTATCTGCAATATCTATTTCTATGATTTTTTCTTGTATTATATTAAAATTTGAAACAAAAAAAAATTTAGATTTATCTTCAGTAGTTAAAAATCTAAAAATAAAAGAAATACTGAATATAGCTATTTTTGATAAGGATTATATTTTATTAACAATAGGATTTTTTGTATGTGGCATTCAAATTGTTTTTATTGCAACCCATCTTCCTACATATATAAATGATTTAGGATTATCACCATATATTGCAGCTTGGTCATTAGCCTTAGTTGGATTATTTAATATAATTGGTTCTTTTCTGTTAGGTTGGTTAGGTAGTTTTTTATCTAAAAAGAAATTATTAGCTTGGGTTTATCTTTTAAGGTCTATCTTTATTGTGATTTTTTTAAGTTTGCCTCCCTCTGAAACTATGGCATTAATCTTTGGCGCAGCAATAGGTTTAATATGGTTAGGTACAATACCTCTAACGAGTGCATTAATTGTTGTTTTTTATGGACCAACCTTTCTTTCAATGCTTTATGGAATCACTTTTCTTTCTCACCAAGTTGGTTCTTTTTTTGGGGCATGGCTAGGTGGATTGATATATGATGTTTATGGTAATTACAATTTAATGTGGATAATTTTAGTTATTTCTGGAGTTTTCGCATTTATGGTTAATTGGTTTATTAATGAAGATCTATCTGAAGATCAGAGATTAAAAACTTAGTTTTTTGCTGCCAACCATTTTTCTGCGTCTAAGGCTGCCATACAACCCATTCCAGCGGCTGTTACTGCTTGTCTATAAATTTTGTCAACACAATCACCTGCTGCAAATATACCTGGTACAGAAGTTCTAGTGGTACCTTTATCAACCTTTATATAATCTTGCTCGTCTAA
>CAZNBI010000435.1:0-1027 GCA_964571065.1 uncultured Rhodobacterales bacterium
TCGTTAAATATGGTGAAACTCACGTTCTTTGTACTGCGAGTGTTGAAGAAAGAGTACCAATTTTTCTAAAAAACACAGGTAAGGGTTGGGTTACAGCTGAATATGGTATGCTACCCCGATCAACTCATACAAGGAGTGGACGTGAAGCTTCAAGGGGCAAACAAAGCGGAAGAACCTTAGAAATTCAGAGGCTTATAGGAAGATCTTTAAGATCTATAATTGATCTTAAAGCGCTAGGAGAGCGTCAAATTATTATAGATTGTGACGTCATTCAAGCAGATGGAGGTACAAGGACAGCGTCAATAACTGGCGGTTGGATAGCTCTATCGTATGCAGTAGAAAGGCTAATACAAATAAATAAGCTTAAGTCTAACCCAATAATAGGCCAAATTTGTGCTGTTTCTTGCGGCATCTGGAATGGATTTTCTGTCTTGGACTTGGATTACTCAGAAGATTCCTCTGCTGAAGTAGATACTAACTTTGTAATTACCTCTGATCAAAAGTTAGTTGAGATACAAATCTCATCAGAGTCAGAACCCTTTGAGAGAGAAAAAATGAATGAGCTTACAGACTTAGCAATTATAGGAACATCAAAGATAATTGATTTACAATTAAAGGCTTTGAATGACTCATAATGGCAATTTACCTAAATTTAATAAATTAAAATTTAGAGAAAAGAAATTAGTTGTAGCCACACATAACAATGGCAAGCTCAATGAAATTAAAGATTTGCTAAAAGATTTTAATTGTAAAGTTTATTCTTCAATAGGATTAAATCTGCCTGTACCTAAAGAAAACGGTTCAACCTTTGAAGAAAATGCAATTATCAAGTCTTCTCAAACAACTGAATTATCCGGATATGCGTCAATATCTGATGATAGTGGTCTAATGATAGATGCTTTAGATGGGGCGCCAGGCATTTATTCTGCAGATTGGGCAGGACATTCTCGCGAATTTAATAAGGCTATAGAAAAAATTGATTATCTTATGAGATATAAAAAAGACTTCAGTGCAAAAATGATTTGTG
>CAZNBI010000436.1:0-1026 GCA_964571065.1 uncultured Rhodobacterales bacterium
TTAGAACAATTTATATTGCCAATCAAATAAACTCTATTTATGAATTTTAACAAAAGATTAGAATTATCTTAATTTTGATTTTCGAAAGTAAAAAATATTAAACCTAAAATTTTAAATCACAAATTTGTTGGTTTCGCTTGTGCAACTATAGTTTTATTTATTTGGTCAAGTTGGATAGTAGCTAGTAGATATGGCGTTCTTACAAATTTATCTATACTAGACATGATTGCAATCAGATTTGGTGTTTCAGGTTTAATTGTTATACCTTTTATTTTTTACTATAAACCATGGGAAACACTTACTGTATTAAGGGCAATCGTATATAGCGTATTACTAGGCCCAATTTATATGCTATTTGTTTTCAGTGGTTTTATGTATGCTCCAGCTGCACATAGTGCAGTTTTCTTTAATGGATTTCTTCCATTTTTGACACTATTAATTTCATTTATTTGGCTTAAAGAAAAAATAACTATATTACAGGCATTATCAGTTATTTTAATTTTACTGGGAGCATTTTTAATTCTTACTGATGGAGCAAAGCTTAATATAGAATTAAGCTGGCTTGGGGATTTACTTTTCCTAATTGCTGGATTTTTGTTTGCAATTTATCTTGTAGTAAGTCGAGCATGGAACATAACAATACCAGAATTAATTTTTTGTACTGCTTTTTTAAATTTCTTAATTTATATCCCTTTTTGGTTAATATTCTTGCCGAAAGATTTTTCTCAGATTTCAAATTTCGATCTGGTATTGCAGTTAGTTTTCCAAGGAGTAGTCCCGAACCTAATAGGCCTTTTACTAGTTACAACAGCTGTAAAAACAATTGGTTCTGCTTCAACCTCTGCATTTCTCGCAGGTGTCCCAGCTACAGCGTCTATACTGAGTTTATTTATATTAGGTGAGTATCTAGGTACGTTTGGCTGGCTTGGAATTATATTTATAACTCCAGGAATACTGTTATTAGCTCTAAAGGAGAACAGAAAGAAAACTAGCTAAATAATTCCTTAGCAAAACTTATCAGAGTTT
>CAZNBI010000437.1:0-1026 GCA_964571065.1 uncultured Rhodobacterales bacterium
TTCTTATATCTAAAGTGTCCTGTTGTGATTACTTGGTCTGGTCTATGAAATCAAAGACCTTCTTCTTCTTAACAGGAGATTTACCTGTAACTTTTCCTATATCTTTAATTAAATCTTTTTCTAAATATGCTTCACCTAGAGTTAATTCTGGATTGCTTTCAAATACATATTTGTCTGAAAACTCTATATCTAAGAAGGCAAAATCTCTGGCTTCTTTAATCATGTCATAAATCATTAGATGTTTACCACCGAATTTATTGTTCTCATCTAATGTTATTCTTGGGTCAGCATCCTTAAATTGCTGACTTTTAATTAATCTTTCTAAATTCTTTCTTAATGATGAATTACCTATAGCTTCATTCCATTCTACAAATGCAGACTTACCTGTTTCTGGATTTATAAATTGTTTTAAATCTAAGCCATTTTTAACACTATCTAATTGTGGAATATTAATTTCATTCTCTATTAATGTTTTTAATACAATATCGTCTTTCTGTGTTTTGACTGTAAATGGATTAAATATACTATTAAATAATCTAGCTACATTACCTTGACCACTTGTAATAGGTTCTCCTAATAAATTATATTGTTTAGGTAAACCAATACCGCCTAATCTTTTTTGATAAGCTTCCATGAAACCTTCTGTTTCTCTTAAGAATGGGTCATTCAATACTTTACTTAATATATTAGGCACATAAGATGCCGCTTTATTTTCTAACC
Organism: uncultured Rhodobacterales bacterium; assembly: GCA_964571065.1. Taxonomy (GTDB): domain Bacteria; phylum Pseudomonadota; class Alphaproteobacteria; order Puniceispirillales. Next base: position 721 of record CAZNBI010000437.1, read on the forward strand.
ACCACATACCTTTTTTATCTACTTGGTTTCCATCAAATGAAGATACAAAGTCTACTAAACCTTTAAGATATGTTTTAGATGCAATATTTTTAAATCCTGCTTTATAACCTGCAATAACTGCATTAGATACTTTAGTACCTAAATCTAAATCTTCTTCTGCACCTGTCTGTTGATTTACTAAGAAAGATAATAAATTATTTTCTACTTTTAATCTGTCAGCTTCATTCAAATCACCATAGATATTTCCATAGTCTGCAACTAAACCTATTAACATTCCTATTGGGTCTAATCTTCCATACTCAACAT
>CAZNBI010000438.1:0-1021 GCA_964571065.1 uncultured Rhodobacterales bacterium
TTCTAATAAATGATAACACAAAGTAGCTGCTGTAAAACCACTACCAACAATTAAATACTCAACCATTTAGTAAATAAAATTTAATTTAATGAGATATCTGTAGATGTTATTTCTGAGTCGTAATTGTATACATATATTCCAGAAAAATCACTCTGCTTGAAAATGAATGATTTTTTCAAATCCTGAAAAAACTCTTTAGAGTTTTCTTCAAACTTATTTAAATCTTCACCTGACTCAAACTTAAGGTTTATTGATATACTTCCACATTTACCTATGGAAATATTTAATGACCGTATATTAAAAGGAACAATTTTTTTACCAAGCCTTTCAGAACAAAAAGTAGCAGCAACTTTCGCTTCACTTAAACCTGGAAATTTAAAATTATATACTTTAGCAAACATAATCTATTTAATTGTTGAAAACATCTCGTCTATTAAAGACTCAGCTGCTTCACCTGCAATTTTAATTTTTTTCATCTCTTTTACTTCTAATTTCATTAATGACTGCAACTCCAAACCACTAGGGGACATCGTGACATTTCCGTTTCTATCAGATTTGCATAAACCCTTTTGAATCAGATTAGAAGCTTCGGTTTCATCAATTGATACATCAGAAATTATTGAAATAAACATTTTAAAATCATTAATGTTAAGACTTTCATCATACTTTTGAAAACTTATAAGAGCCTCTAAAATTTTCTGAGACGTAACTTCTTTTTGAGCGACTTGAGAATCAATAAGTAGTGCTATATTTGTTGTAATTTTTTTTATTAATGAAATTTGATTTTCATTTAATGCTTTTGGACTTCTATGGAGCATACACAAAGTACCAAGAGCAAAGTTATCCTTGTTTGTTACCGGAAAACCGGCATAACCAAACCATTCAGAAGTTCCTTTCAAAAACTCTGGGTGATTCTTCCAGATTGGATCTTTACTCATATCTTCCATAAGGAGAGGCTCTGTATCCAATAATACATATGAGCAAATATTATTCTCGTGTCTTAAACCTTTGCTACCAGGTT
>CAZNBI010000439.1:0-1020 GCA_964571065.1 uncultured Rhodobacterales bacterium
GAATTAGATAATAGAGAGATTTTTGACGTTCTCATTAATGATCAACAATTAAGTGAGGTTATGCATGAGGTTGCATCTGAAATTGTTGGTAAAGAAAATGCATTTTTCAGAACAGATCTAGTTACTGGCTCTGAAGATTTTTCTGATATGTTGAAAGTTGTACCAGGTGCCTATTGTAATATAGCACATGGAGGATCTCTACCTCTTCATAATGACGGTTTTGTCTTGGATGATGGTATTTTACCGATAGGAGCATCAATTTACGCTAGATTAGTTGAAAAAAGAGGGTAATTAAATTTTCTCATTTTCATCATTATGGCTACTGTTTATTGCTATATTTATCCCTGCAAAAATTATTGCTAAAATCCCAATCAGGCTCATCAAAGAGGGTATCTGGTTCCAAAATAACCAACCAAAGAAACCCGCAGAAATAAGATATGAATATTCATAAATAGAAGAGTAACTAGGTTTGTATATTTGATATGCTAAGATGATGAAGTAAATAGCCAATGCAGCGCTTAAGCCAAGAAAAACCATTATATACCAGTAAAAAGCATTTGTTTGTTGCCAGCCCATAAAAATAAAAGGCGCACTGTTAAAATGAATACTATTAACTGGATTAACTGTAAAAAAGATTGAAATTAATAAACCTACAACGCCAATGGAACTAAGAAACATTAAAAGTAATGATAGTGGACTTTCATCTTTGCAATATTTGTTTGTTATTATGGTGCCCATTGCGTAAGTAGCTCCAGCTAATAAAGGCAGTGTATGATAAATAGTTAGACTTGAAATTTGAGTTCCTAATATTAAAAAAACACCTGTTAATCCAATTATGAAAGATGCTATTTGGATTATTTTTATTTTTTCTCCAAAAATTAAAAATGAAAATAATAAGACAAAAATAGGTGATGTAAACAAACCAGCTCCTGCCTCAGCAATTGGCATCATGGGTATAACCCCAAAATATAAAATCATGGCAATTACATTGAAAAAAGTTCTTATTAAAACCATTTTTAT
>CAZNBI010000440.1:0-1015 GCA_964571065.1 uncultured Rhodobacterales bacterium
AAACCAATCTCAATTGAAAAAATAAATTTAACAGGATTTAATTTTTTCTCTCCAAATAATGATATTTATGTTTCAATTTATGATGAAAAGCTTGAATATTATTTAGTTTTACTATCTAAAAATACTTTTATCCAAAATAAAGAAATCCTTGATGCTCAAGATACAAATGGTTTTTCTAAATTAACTAAGATGTTAGCTCATGAAATTAAAAATCCTCTTTCAGCAATTAAGGGTTCTGCACAATTACTTTCATATGACATGCAAGAAGAAAAAAAAGAGTTTACTGATATAATTATTCATGAAAGTGATAGAATAGATAAAATATTAAATAAAATTGAGTATTTATTTTTAAATGAGATTCCTGAGCCAGAAAAATTAAATATCCATGAGATACTAGATAAATCTATTAAAATTTCAAAAATAAGTTTTGGCGAAGACATAATTTTTATAAAAGAATATGACCCATCTTTACCATATATATTTGGTGATAAGGACACACTGATACAATTATTCATTAATCTATTTAAAAATTCCTCAGAAGCAATTAGTAATAATGTAAGGAGTGAAATTTATATACGTACTTCTTATTCTTTATGGGCTCCAAAGGCAAAATATTTAGGAAATGAAAATAAGGTTACACCTATTATTGTAGAAATTTCAGATAATGGGGAAGGTGTGCCAGACCATTTAAAAGATATTTTATTTAATCCATTTGTTTCAGGTAAAAATAATGGATCTGGTTTGGGCTTAACCCAGGTACAAGGAACAATGAAGTTACATCAAGGAAAAGTGGAATGTTTAGATAAAAATAACAAAACAACTTTTAGACTTAGTTTCCCCTTTAATAGTTGATATGCAAGATTATACTTTCTCAAAAGCTTATAAAAGAAATCATAATAAAAAGTTAATTATAATTGTGGATGATGATAAAAATATTAGATTTATTTTAAAAACTTTATTTGCAAAAAGTAATTACCAAGTAGAAACAACTGGAAATCTTGCTGGGCTTCATCGC
>CAZNBI010000441.1:0-1015 GCA_964571065.1 uncultured Rhodobacterales bacterium
ACACCTTGAATATACCTTCCCTCGTGAAACCTAATATTGGATGTCGCAACATTTTCTGATCTCTTGTATCCTGTAACGTGAACAAAGTGTTTATCTGGAAACTCTTTAGCTACTTCAATTGTTGGGTCCATATACCCAAATGATGTTGTAAAAATTAATTTATTTCCTTGATTGGCTAATTCTCTAATAACTCTTGATGCATCAGGACCTTCAGGAACATTTTCTACAAATGTAGTTTCAATCTTATCACCAAACTTTTCCTCAAGAATAACCCTAGCTCTCTCATGTGCATAAGTCCAACCATGATCGCCAGGTGTAGTAAGATAGACAAAACCAACTTTTAAAGATTCATCCTTAACATCGATTTCTTTATCTCGAGAATTCATATACATTACAATTAAAATTGCAATAATGAAGAGAGAGGCTATTGATATAATAAATTTATTCGAGGCACTATTCATTTAATTAATTCTCCTATTTCAGGTTATTACCATATTTGATTATATTTTTAATAAATCGTACTACATTTAGTATTATTTATCAATATATCATATATTCCTTTTCATTATATCTATCCTGTTATATGGTAATTATTTTCCAGCTACAAATAATTTTCCCAGTGAAGCTGGTGCATTGATTATTGAAAACTCTTTATTTCGTGAAATAGTTACAAGCACAATTATAGTTGCAATATATGGTAACATAGATAGAAATTGTGAGGGCATAGTCCAACCCCTTGCTTGACCAACTAGTTGCATAACAGTAATACCACTAAACAAAAGGGCGCCAATTGGTATTCTTAATGGCCTCCAAGATGCAAAAACAACAAGAGCTAGAGCTATCCACCCTTTTCCAGCAGTCATACCCTCTGCCCAATGAGGTGTTAAAACAAGAGGCAAAAATGCTCCCCCAAGTCCAGCCATGAGACCTCCAAACATAACTGAGCAAAAACGTATAAAAACAACTGAATATCCTAGAGCATGAGCACTATCATGATTATTGCCTACAGCTCTCA
>CAZNBI010000442.1:0-1011 GCA_964571065.1 uncultured Rhodobacterales bacterium
CAAATGCTCCGTCTAGTAATTCAAATGAATATGATTGTGAATTAATAAGTTCGCAGTCATGTTTAATTTCTATATTAATTTTTAGATTGTCATAAGGTTCAATTGAAATATATCTATCATTTTCAGTTATAGTTACCTTTTTTAAAACATGTATAACTTTTCGAGGGCTTTCTAAATATTTTAAACCAATCTTTTTAAATGCCTTAATATAGTTTGATGATGAACCATCAAGTATTGGAAGTTCTGAGCAGTCAACTTCAACAAGTGCATTATCAATACCAAATCCAATTAAAGCTGCCATTAAATGTTCAACAGTAGATATTGATAAGTTATATTCATTGCTTAATTTGGTGCACATCATTGTATTTGATACAGCATTATAATTTGCTTTAATAATATTATTATTGATCTTATCAATTCTTTTAAAAATAATACCAGTATCTTCCTTAGCAGGTTTTATTTTTAAATTTGATACGATGCCTTTATGAAGACTAATTCCAGAAAAGCTAATTGAACTTTTCAGAGTTGTTTGTAATGAACTGTCTTTTATCATATTTGCTCTAATACTAATTCACCTAGGTTTATATAATAAATCTAGGTGAATTAGAAATGACATTTAGTTACGAAATGTTACAGTAAGCTAATTAACTTGCCTTCTTAAAAATGCTGGAATTTCTAGAACTTTATCATCTTCTTTTGATAAAATATCTAGTTCACTTACATTTTGCTCATTTGCCTTATTTGGATCTTTTATTTTTTCTGCACTTTCTAAACTTGGTTCCTTTAGAACTTTTGTTTTTTCAGTATTTTCTTTTTTGTTCCAGAAACCTGAAATTCTATTAATAATACTATTTTCTTTTTCTTCTTTTTCGCTCTCTTTGTTAAGTGAATTTAATTTTGCACTAAAGTTTTCAGTGTTATCAATTTCACTTACGTCAATTGTTTTCTCAGGAATAAAAATTTCTTTGGATTGTTCTTGATTATTATCTTCTAAGTTTAATTCCAAATTAT
>CAZNBI010000443.1:0-1011 GCA_964571065.1 uncultured Rhodobacterales bacterium
CCTGGTTATAAATTAGTAAAAGAATGTATTAAAAATTCAATAAAGGTTACACATTTACCAGGAGCTTCTTCTGTCACTACTTCATTAGTTTTATCAGGACTACCTTCTCATAACTTTTTTTTTGGAGGATTTTTAGAGAAAAGCAAAATACAAAGAAAAAAACAACTTAAAAACGCCTTAAATTTAAAATACACTTCATTATGGTTTGAAAGTCCAAATAGATTGATTGAAACTCTAAAATTAATGATCGAACTCAATAATGAGTCATTAATTTCGGTATTGAGAGAATTAACTAAGTTAAATGAGGAAATTATAAGTGGATCCCCATCCTTCGTATATGATCAAATAACTAAAAAAACTAAATTAAAAGGTGAAACCGTATTAGTTATATCTAACAACAATCAATCACATTACACAGATCAAATGATTTTAGATTTAATTAAAAAAGATTACTCTAAATTTTCAACTAAAGAATTAGCATTATATATTTCAAATAAAACTGGATTACCAAAAAAATCTATTTACAATAGAATTATTGAATTAAAATCATAATAGACATTTTATGCGCCTATTTCTATTTTTAATAATTATTGTAAATTTACAATCATGTGCTGCACCTTTAATTGGTGGCGTAAGTGCAATAGCATTTAGCTCTTCTGCTCAAGAAAAAGGTCTCGGCACTTCCATTAAAGACAAAGTAATTTTTGTTAAATTGAAAAATGCCATCTATGACTGGAATCCCTCTGTTTCCGAAAATGTATCCTTAAGTGTAGATAATGGTTCAATTTTAGTGACAGGAAAAATAAAAAATATTGATACAAAAGTTCAATTGACCAAAATTATCTGGGAAGTTAATGGAGTTAAAGAAGTTAACAATAAAGTCCAAATTTCTGAGATAAATAATTTTAAAAATATAGCAAAAGATCTAGCATCCTTAGGTGAAATTAAAGCGAGATTAATGGCATCAAAAAAACTAAATAGTCTAAACTATTCAATTGATGTAGTTAACAA
>CAZNBI010000444.1:0-1010 GCA_964571065.1 uncultured Rhodobacterales bacterium
ATTATTTCATCTATAACTTTTAGTTCAAGAAGATCTTGCGCAGTTAATTTTAAAGCATTTGCCGCTTGTTCATTATTTTCTGAACTTCTCCAAAGAATAGATGAACATCCTTCAGGAGAAATCACAGAATAAATTGAATGTTCCAACATTATTACTTTATTAGCTGTAGCTAATGCAACAGCGCCCCCAGAACCACCCTCACCAGTTATAAGAGAAATAATAGGAATTTTTGCATTTAAGGAAGTCTTAATGCAACTTGCAATTGCTTCTGCTTGCCCTCTTTCTTCTGCTCCTTTGCCAGGATATGCTCCTGCCGTATCAATAAGAGTAAAAACAGGTAGAGAAAATTTATCTGCAAAATTTATCAATCTTTGAGCTTTTCTGTACCCTTCTGGTCTAACCATTCCAAAATTATGGAAAATTCTCTTATCAACTGTTTTTCCTTTCTCAATTCCAATAACTACACAAGGTACATCGTCAAGCTTTGCAACTCCGCCTAAAAGGGCGTTATCTTCTTTGTAACCTCTATCACCAGCAAGAGGTTGCCAATTGTTAAAAACATTCTTAATTATTTCACTAGGATGAGGCCTTAGAGGATGCCTGGCAACTTTCACCTTATCCCATGGCGTTAATTGTGAATAAGTTTTTATGAGTTTGTTCTCTAATTGCTCTTCAAGTTTACTAACCTCTAATCCAATATTTAGACCATCTTTTGAAGAGATGTTTCTTAATTCTTCAATCTTCCCTTCTAAAACAGATATTGATTTTTCAAAGTCTAAAAAATGATACATTGTGAATTCCTTTTTGAATATATAGTCTAATAATCATTTATTCGCAAGAGGATGAACATCATTGACCAAGCTTTGCAAACGTTTATTTTCAACCTTAGTATAAATTTGTGTAGTAGATATATTTGAGTGGCCGAGTAAAATTTGAATTGATCTTAAATCTGCACCCCTATTTAGCAAATGACTAGCAAAAGAATGTCTAAAGGAATGAGGCATAATTTT
>CAZNBI010000445.1:0-1000 GCA_964571065.1 uncultured Rhodobacterales bacterium
TTCAGGTCTAAAATTAAATTAGCCTTTGGCATTTTATAAAGTGGTGCCCAGGGGCAGGGTTCGATGCCCTACCAAGGGGCTATCAACAATTTGCTTTCCGGCTTTTATATCACTTTATCACAATTGCAACTATTAATAGGAAATTTAGTTTCATTTTGTAAATTCAATGAATTGATATATGATGTAAAGAAGCATAAATTTCTATATCAAAGAATAATATTTAGTGGAAGGTGTTATGCCAAGGGGTTTTTCATTCCGTATAGCTAAAGAGCCCGAGATAGCTCATTTGAAAGCTGGCCATGTCTCTAAGATTTCGCCAGAAGATATGGCCAACTTAAAACCTAGACACATGGAGCATATGAAACCTGAAGCCATGAAAGGGCTTCGCCCTGAACATATCGAGAAAATACCTCCCGAGACAATGAGCGGTTTTCAAGCTAAACATTTAGAAAACACACCTCCTGAAGCGATGACTGGTCTGAATGTTGACCAGATCGTAACTATTCCTCCGGAATCAATGATCGGATTTAAAGCTGCCCATATGAGCCTTATCCCAAAAGGAATAAGATCTCAATTTAGCGAAGAGCAGGTAGAAAATTTAGAGGATGAAGTCTCTAATATTTTGGAAACACCCGATGAAAATTCGAGCGATGCAAACAACTCGGTAGAACAAGAAGAAGCAGACTTGGTAATTGAAACGGCTGAAGACGTAGCATCTCTGACCGCTGAAACATTGCAAACGCTGACAGCTGAAGAACTCTCCAATATTCCAGCTGAGGCGATAGGTGAGCTTAGTTCAGAGCAGATCTCTAATATTCCAGCTGAGACCATGACTGGATTTAGTACAGAGCAATTTGGTAATTTGAGTTTAGAGTGTCTGGGTGCTATTAATCAGGACCAGATAACATATTTTCAAGACGATGTTATCAGTTCTATGACTGATGCTACGATTGGTGCACTTTCAAGCAACGCGCTTTCAGGCTTTAATTCAGATGATATT